>JAOUIH010000290.1 GCA_029884165.1 Gammaproteobacteria bacterium
AATCGAGATCGTGGATGTCGCCTCCGGGTTCCGAATCCAGGTCAAGGCCGGCATGGTGGAACGGCTGCAACGCTTGTGGGAGGAACGCGCGCCGAGGTATTCCCGCGCCTTGTTCGAGACCCTGGCGCTGGTTGCGTATCGACAACCGATCACCCGTGGAGAAATCGAAGAGGTCCGCGGCGTATCCGTCAGCGCGAATATCATACGAACGTTGCTCGAGCGCGAGTGGGTTCGGGTCGTCGGTCATCGCGATGTACCAGGTCGACCGGCCATGTTCGGCACAACCCGGCAATTTCTGGACTATTTCGGCCTGAAGAAACTGGACGATTTGCCGCCTCTCGCGGACCTGGCAGACTGGGAGAGCCTGCGAGTGCAATTGAACCTGCCGGAAGTCGAAGAAACCGAGGACGAAATCCAGGAATCTGCCGACATTGCCGAGTTGCCGGTGCTCCAGCCGGCACTCGTCGCCGAGGAGGAGTCGGACGACGAGCCCGCACCCGCCGACGAAGAACTGCGGCGTGCGGAGGCGCTGGCGGACACCGGGTTCGAGGAGATCGTTGCCAGCGAGTGGCCCGATCCTGCGTCGTCCGTCGTCACCGTCCTGGACGGGGACGGGGACGGGGAGTCGGAGGGCGAGGCGGTGGAGGAGTCCCGAAACGCGGATGCTTCGGCGCATAGCGCCTGAACCGCATGGGCGAACGGGTTCAGAAGGTCCTCGCCGCGGCCGGCTGCGGCTCCCGGCGTGAAATTGAAGGCTGGATTCGCGCCGGTCGCCTGACGATCGATGGCCGGATCGCGCAACTCGGGGAGAGCGTAACGGGAACGGAACGATTCGTCCTTGACGGCCGTCCCTTGCCGGTTCGACGCCATGAGCATCGTCACCAGTACCTCGTTTATAACAAGCCCGCCGACGAGATAACGAGCCGGTCCGACCCGGAGGGCCGGCGCGTCGTGTTCGACTCCTTGCCGGTGCTGAAGGGTGCGCGCTGGATCGCGGTAGGTCGGCTCGACATGACGACCTGCGGCCTGCTGCTGTTCACCACCGACGGGGCGCTCGCCAACGCGCTGATGCACCCGTCGTCAGAGGTTACCCGCCGCTATGCCGTGAGGGTGCTCGGAGAGCCAACCGAGGCCGATCTGGCGCGTTTGCGAGCCGGAGTCGAGCTCGACGACGGCCCGGCATCGTTCGACTCCGTGGAGGCCTCAGGCGGCGAGGGTGCCAACCGGTGGTTCACGGTAGTCTTGCGCGAAGGGCGCAATCGCGAGGTCCGCCGCCTTTGGGAGGCTGTCGGCTTTACCGTTACCCGTCTGATCCGGGTTGCCTACGGGCCGATCGAGCTGCCGCGCCGACTCCGACGCGGGGCCTGGCAGGCGCTCAGCCCGGACCAGGTCAGCGCCCTCTATCAGTGCGCGGGGCTGGCCGCACCGGAACGTGCGGAATCCCGGCCGGTGGATACCAGTAAAAGGAAAAAACCTTTTAAATCAGGTAAAAGAAAACGTTAATTAATGTAAATACTCACTGAGCGTCAAGGCTCTGACCCGTAACGCCGCGGCTGTCGGGCCCGAGCAGGTATATGTAGGGCGGGAGGATATCCCGGGGAGCCTTCAGGGCGTCACGATCTTCGGCCGGGTAGGCTGCAAGCCGCATCTTCGTCCGGACCGGGCCTGGATTGATGCAGTTCACCCGCAGCCCGGTGTGTCCGGTCTCGCCGGCCAGGATTGCCGCGAGTGCTTCGGTGCCGAACTTGGAGACGGCGTAGGCTCCCCAGAACGGCTTGGCAACTCTGCCCACGCCGCTGCTCGTGAAAATGATCGTCGGGTCCTCCGAGCGCTTCAGCAGCGGCAGCAGCGCCTGGGTCAGGATGAAAGCGGCCGTCAGGTTGACGTGCAGCACCTGCTGCCACTCCGCTGGGTTGTATTGCTCGATAGACAGCCGGTTACCGAGTATTCCGGCATTGTGTACGAGCCCGTCGAGGCGACCGAATTCCCGCTCGATGCTATCGGCCAGCGCGGCATAGGCATCGCTGCCCGCCGTCGCCAGGTCAAGGACCGCTATCGAGGGGCGGGGAGCTCCTTCGATAGCCTCGATCTCGTCGTAGACCGCTTCCAGCTTGCGGACGTTGCGTCCGTGCAGGA
>JAOUIH010000129.1 GCA_029884165.1 Gammaproteobacteria bacterium
TTCCACGACCTTCGACGGCGGACCGTCCGGCCAGCGCAGTCGCATGCCCCGCTCGGTCAGGTGCCGCAGGTAAGCGGACGGTGTTTCACCATCCGGCACCAGTTCGCGGGGATAGGTATAGCGGAGCTCGTCGAGCGAAAAGTCGATCTCCGAGGCGATTTGCAGTGTCGTGTCGAGCAGTTCGGCCGGATAGAGCGTCGCCAGCACGGACCGCGGGCGCAGGCAGCGCTCGCCGTTCGGATACAGAGCAAACCCCGCTCGCTCCAGCGTTACGCCCTCGCGTATCGCCGTCAGCGTATCCTGCAGCGCGCGGCGTGCCCGGCAATGCATGTGTACGTCGCCGCTCGCCACCAGCGGCAGCGCATAGGTGGCCGCGAGTTCCTGCAGGCGCCACAGCCGCTGTCGTTCGAGCCCGTCTGCATGCAGTTCGACGGCGACCCACAGCCGTCCGGCGAACGCGTCGAGTATCCAGCGGTACGACTCGTCGAACTGCAGCCTGTTATCGGGTATCCAGAACAGCAGGCAACCCGGCAGGCCGTTGCGGAAGTCGTCGGCGTCGAGCCGGTAGCTGCCCTTGTCGGCTGCGCGCCGGCCGCGCGTGATCAGGCGGCAAAGCTCCGTGTAGCCGTTACGGTCACGGGCAAGCGCGACCAGTTTCAGCCCGCCCGCCAGGCGAAACTCCGAACCGATGATGAGCTTCGCGAGGCCCGTGTCTTTCGCCGCCATGTGCGCCCGGACGACGCCGGATACCGAACACTCGTCCGTCAGTGCAAGCGCCGCGTAGCCCAGCGCGGCAGCCGTCGCGACGAGTTCTTCCGGCTGCGACGCCCCGCGCAGGAACGTGAAGTTGCTGAGCGCATGCAACTCGGCATAGCCGCCCGTCATCGCTGCTGATCCCTGCTACCCGAAAACGCCGTGCAGGTACCACGCGCCCTGCCGGCCACGGTCCTTGAAGATCCAGAGATGCACGCCCTTCGTGCTCTTCGCGACGTAATAGTCCCGGGCGATGCCCGCATCGTCCCACCAGCCGGATTCCAGCCGCTCCGGCCCATCGAGCAGCGTCAGGGGCCCGTGGTATACCGGCTCCCCCTGCCGCGTCGCCAACAGCTCCGGTTTCTCGAGCATCCACAACGGCCGCCTGAGCAGCAGGCTGTTGCTCAGGCGCAGCTCCTGCAGCAGTTGTGGCATCTCCCGCTCGTTCCAGTACCCCGTCGCGGCCGCGGCACAGCGCGGGACGTCGTCCAGCGCACCGATCGGCCGCCACGCCTGTTGCGGGCGATGGTCGGCGACCGTCGCCACGCCGTGCACGGCCGCCGTGCCGATACGGGTGCTGAGACGTTCGATGAGCGGGCCGATCGCCGTTTCCCGTGGCTGCGAAGTGCCCGCAAACGCCAGCCGGCTCGTGCCCGTCGACAGGCCCTGGCCTTCCCCGCCACGCAGCTGTATCGAGATCACCGGCGCCGGCAGCGAGAGCCGGTCGAATTTGATACAGAGCAGGTCGAACCAGTGTGCAACGCTGCGCCCGCCCTGCGCGCAGCCCAGGACGAGATGCGTCGCCGGCGCATCGAGATGAAAGAAACTGAACCGCAGACGCTGCACCCCGACCTGCCGGGTCAGCAGGAACTGCTCGAGCCCCAGCAGGAGTTCATGGCAGACCTGCAGCAGGAGTTCGCTGTCGTCCTGTTCCGTTTCGAGATCCCGGGCATCGTTGAAACGCTCCGGAGCGCGATAGTGATCGCGCGGATCCGGGCACTTGCCGAGCGCGCGATCCAGTTCGTCGAGACGTCGTGCGCCGAAACGCCGCGCAAAACCCTGTCGTGGCAAGCGCAGGCAGTCGCCGATACGGGTAACCCCCATGCCGTGCAGCGATTCCACGATCGCTACCGGCCAGTCGAGGCAGCGCAGCGGCACCGAACCCAGCGGGCCGGCCAGGCGAGCCGCATCCCCGATGCTGACCTCGCGACCGGCCCGGGCGAACCAGGCGGCCGCCAGCGGCGCGGGCGCAACCGCCAGCCGCGCCGTCAGGCCCTGCCGGTGCAGGCCGTTCGCAACGTCCGACCGCAGGGCGGCAAGTCCCGCAAACAGGCGCAGGCTGCCGGCGACCTCCAGCAGCAGGGCATCCGGCGCCTCGATCGACACGAAAGACGTAAAGCGCTCCGCCCAGGCGGCCAGCCGCTGCAGCGTCCGCTCTTCCTGGTCCGGGCTGCGCTCAGCGAGTTCCAGCGTCGGCAGCAGCGACAGCGCCGCGTTGATCGGCTGGCCGGGCTCTATACCGGATGCCGCGGCCGCCTCGTTCGCCAGCAATATCCGGCGGACACCCCGCTGCTCCTCGCACACGGCGCGCGCCTCGGCTGCAGCGCGAGCCGGCAGGGCCTCCAGCGGGAGTAACGGCAGGTGTATGCAGAGCCACAGCTGCCGGGTGGGACGCGGGCGCGGCGCTTCGGATCGGCGCGCCCGGCGACTCTCGCCGCTCGCGGCCGGGAACAGCGACTGCTGCTGCGGCAACGCCGGGTCGCGTGCGACTTCAGCGGGAGTCGGGGCAGCAGCCGGCAGGGCGGCAGTTGACTTGTCCGCGGGCGACACGCATCACCCCGCGGTATCGGTTATGACATCGTGCAGCGTGACCGGCCGGCCACCGCGGCTTTTCAGGATGCGGAGCTCGGTGCCCCGGCGGCTCGCGAGCAGCAGCAGGCGCAGTGCAGCCGCCGATGCCTGTGACAGCGCATTGAGCGGACGAAACGCGATCGCCCAGCTCGCGCCCTGCTCGGCGGCGAGCTGCAGGCGCCGGCTCGACGCATCGCTCAGTGCGTCCGACCACAGCAGCACGGCGGCGGCCGTGCCAGACGCCAGCGCCTGCTCGGCGGCCCACAGCGCCTCGGTGGCGTTCCTCGGGCGCACGATGAGAACACGGGAGAGATCGACGCCCCATTGCAGCAGGGCCGGCGGATACGGCTGGAACGGCGGCGCGATCCAGACGAGCCAGCCGCCGGTATCGGCTTCCCCGTCCGCCCGGCTCAGCCGGGCGAGCGCAGGCATCAGCAGTTTCAGCTCACCCGTGCCGTAGTGTTCGAGCAGGATCTCGGTCAGCGCGTGTCGCGGCCAGCCGCCACCGGGCAGATGCTCGTCGAGCCGCGGGTAGCCGCTGGGCAGGCCCTGCCAGCCGGCCGCAGCCGCCTGCCCCCGCCATATCCGTGGGTTCTGCAGAAGCTTCTCGAGCGCGTCATCCACGGATACTCCGTCGCACTCAATGCATCCGGATGCCGTCTCGAATGACGCCGACGACGACGCCCTCGATGACCATCGACTGCGAGTTCAGGTCGACCCGTATCGGCTCGAACTCCTCGTTTTCCGGAAGCAGCCAGACCAGGGAACCGTCCTGCCGGTAACGCTTGACGGTCACCTCATCCTCGAGTCGCGCAACGATGATCTGCCGGTTGCGAACCTCCGGCGTCCGGTACACCGCCACCAGGTCGCCGTCGAGGATGCCCGCGTTCTTCATGCTCATGCCGTTGACCCGGAGCAGGTAATGCGGCTTCGGATTGAACAGCGCCGGGTCGATCTGGTAGTGAGCCTCGATATGTTCCTCGGCGAGGATCGGGTTGCCGGCGGCCACGCGACCGACCAGCGGCAGGCCGAGCTGCTCCCGCAGCGAATCCCGGAGCTGGATACCCCGCGAGGTGCCGGGCACCAGGTCCACCACGCCCTTCTTCTGCAATGCCCGCAGGTGCTCCTCGGCCGCGTTGGCGGACTTGAAACCGAGTTCCCGGGCGATTTCCGCACGCGTCGGCGGCATGCCGTATTCGGCGATAAAATCCTGAATCATCTGGAGAATCTGGGTTTGCCTGGGGGTCAGTTGGGCCATGATGCATGTCCTGTATGTATATCCAGTCCTGGGGATATATACATGACTCGGCCGGGTTTGTAAATGTGCCGGCGCAGCCGTCGGCCGGCGTCAGATTCGGCTGCCCGGGACAGGCGGCTGCCCGGGACAGGCGGCCACCGCTGCCGGGTCGCCCTGTATGCTCTGGCGGCAGGATCGGGATGCCGGCTGGAAAGAAAGTATCCGCCCGGCTGCCCTGCCCGTCATCCCCGGACGATCAACCTGCCGCCTCGCAGCGACATGCAGCCTGCTGTTGCGCAAACGCTAAAACAGCGTCACCGAAGGCGTCGCGGATTACCGACAATGCAAAAGAAACTGCGGGTTTTCGTTGCAGATATCAGCGTAGTACGAAATAATGCGCGGGCCGATTTATCCCAACAGAGGAAATTTCGAAAATGAAACAAAGTTTGATGAAAATGAGCGCGCTGGTGCTTGTCCTCGGACTGGCAGCCGGTTGTGCCAGCCAGGAAGCGATTGACCGCGCACAGGCTACCGCGGACAACGCAGCACGGGATGCGGCAGCAGCCAAGTCCGCTGCGGAAGCTGCCCGCGCAGCTGCTGACAGCGCCGCACAGTCTGCGGCGGCTGCACAGAGCACGGCTGATCAGGCCCTGGCCGCTGCACAGGAAGCCATGGCTTGCTGTGAAGCCAACCGTGACCGCCTGGAACGCATGTTCCAGCGCTCGATGCAAAAGTAGCAGAAGACTACGATTAGTTACTCAGACGCCGCGCTTGTCGCGGCGTTTTTTATTGCGCGACCGACTGGCATCGGCATGCCGCTCGCGCGTGCGACCAGTCGCTCCGCCTCGTTCCAGTCGAGTTCGCCGGCACGCTCGCTCGTCGCCGCGACGAACTGCTCGGTTACGAGCGTCAGCGGATCACGCAACACCGGCCGGCTCGCATCCTCTACCGCATCGGCTTCCGTCAGCACCGTGGCATCAGATGCGGCAACGGTTTCGGCGGTCTCGGCCGTTTCACGGACAACCGGCGACATGTTGTCTTCGTCGATGATCGGCGAACTCTCCAGCTGACGATGTGCTTCCATCACCAGGTTTTCGCCGTCCCAGCCTAACTTGATCGGTTCGTTGACGATCCGAACCGGCGTGTTCACCGGCACCTGTTCGAACAGGAACTCGATATCCTCGGGAAACATTCGTATACAACCGTGCGTTACGCGCATGCCCACGCCATCCGGCCGATTCGTACCGTGTATCAGGTAGCCCGGGATGTCGAGCCGCATCGCGCGCGCGCCGAGAGGATTCTTCGGCCCGGGCGGGACGACACGCGGCAGTATGTCGCCCTCGGCAGCGTGTTCGGCACGCACCGACTCCGGCGGATACCAGGCCGGGTTACGAACCTTCGCGACGACGCGTGTCCGACCGAGCGGCGTCGCCCAGTCCATGCGACCGATACTCATCGGGTAGGTCATGACGACGGCCCGTTCGCCGGCGGCTGGCTCCGGAAAATAATACATGCGGTATTCGGCGAGATTCAGCACGACGCCGCGTCGCGGACCCGATGGGATTATGTAGCGCGTGGGCAGCACGACCTCGGTGCCCTCGCCGGGTAGCCAGACGTCGACGTCAGGGTTGGCCCGGACGATGTCCTCGTAGCCGAGACCATGGCGTCGGGCAATGTCGAGCAGCGTATCGTCGTGCCGCGCGAGTATGGTGCTCACGCCACCGATGACGTCACTACCGTCCGGCGGCAACTCGTAGATTTCGGCGTTGACCGCAAGCGGCAACGTCCAAAGCAGCGACGTCAGAAATAATTGTCGAGTCATTGTCCTTTCTCGTCGGCCTCGATGACCTCTGTCTCAGACTCCGCATCGGCCAGCCAGCTCTGCAGCGCCTTGCTCTCGAGCAGTCTCGCCGGGTACTCGCTGGCCGAATCGGGCAGATTTATCCCGTAGGTCCGGAAGCGCAACACGACCGGCGCATACATCGCGTCCGCGACGCTGAACCGCCCGAACAGCCAGCCCTGCCCACCGTAGCGACGCTGGCAGTCCAGCCAGATAGCGAACACGCGATCGATATCCGCGGTCAACCGGTCCGGCAGCGCAACCTTACGCCCCATGGCTCGGCAGTTCATAGGCATTGCGTCACGCAATACCGCGAATCCCGAATGCATCTCGGCACTGATTGCGCGGGCGTGTGCACGTGCCGCAGGGTCGTCGGGCCAGAGTCTCGTTTCGGGCCAACGCTCCGCCACCGTCTCCGCAATTGCCAGCGAATCCCAGACGGCGCAATCGTCCAGTACCAGGACGGGTACCTTTCCGGCCGACGTGTACGCTCGTAACTGCTCGTGAAATTCCGGCGTATCGAGCAGCACCCGCACTTCGTCGAAGTCGATGCCGGCCTCCCGCAGGAGCAGCCACGCCCGGAGCGACCAGGAAGAGTAATTCTTATTGCCGATAACGAGTCTGGGTCTCATTGCCGCCCGCCTCTGCCAGCCGCCTATGGTAATGCATCCGGGCAATATTTTTCGCGATTCCGGATGCGCCGAGCGCCGAGGTACAAGCGGTATCTCCCCGCCGCGCCAGGAACTGACAGCGCGTTCCGGCGCCCACAGCCACGAGCGCGCCCGCGGCCCTAATTGACCGGCGCCGTGGTGGCCGGTAGCCTTGCGCGCATCCCCCGCCGCGGAACAGCGCCGATGGCACTTCGAATATCACTGGATCTCACCGACCGGGACTTGCGTTATTTCCGGGACGCGGTCCAGCGCTCGCGCGACGCGGTCAAGGATGCCGACGACGACGAGATCATCGACGCGATCGCGTCTGTCATCGAGGACATACGCAAGGGCGGGCCGCTGCCCGATTTCATCGAGCGGCGATTGCCGGATCTCAAAGCCCTGACCGACATGCTGCGCGACGACGAATGGCGGTTGCCGGAGCCCGAGCGTGAAACGCTCCTGGCGACCTTCATTTATTTCGGCGATCCCGAGGACCTGATCCCGGACGACATTCCCGGGATCGGCTATCTCGATGACGTCATCATGATCGAACTGCTGCTGCGCGACATGCGGCACGTACGCGACGCGTACCGGGATTTCTGCGCGTTCCGGGAAAGCCTTGATCGCGCGCATGGCCGGGCGGCCGATTCGGGCGACAGGCTCGGTCGCCTGAGAAAAAGGCGCACCGAACTGCATAAACGCATGCGGCGGCGCCACGCGGCGGATCGGAAGCTGAGTCGAAAAGCTTTGTGGTGATTCGGCCCGGTCGCTGCGCTCAATAGCGCATCAATATCGAGCCCCAGGTAAAGCCGCCACCGAAGGCCTCCATCAGGATCAACTGCCCGCGCTTGATCCGGCCGTCGCGGATTCCCACGTCGAGCGCCATCGGCACGGACGCAGCCGAGGTATTGCCGTGCTCCTGCACAGTCAGGATGACTTTCTCGAGCGGCATGTCGAGGCGCTTGGCGGTGGCCGAAATGATGCGCATGTTGGCCTGGTGCGGCACCAGCCAGTCGAGCTGGGACTTGTCGATGCCATTGGCCGTCAGCGCCTCCTCGGCGACGCTGCCGAGCGTCTTCACGGCAACCTTGAAGACCTCGTTGCCGCTCATCATCAGGCGGGCATCACCCGTGCCTGCCTTGCACAGATCCTTCGACACACCGTAGGGATAGTACAGCAGGTCCCGGTATTGACCGTCAGCGCCGAGGTGACAGGAAATGATGCCCGGCTCTTCGGAAGGTTTGATGATCACTGCGCCCGCACCGTCGCCGAACAATACGCAGGTACTGCGGTCCGTCCAGTCCACGAGCTTGGTTATGATCTCCGCGCCGATGACCAGGGCGCACTTGGATGCGCCCGTGCGCACAAACTTGTCCGCCGTCGCGAGCGCGTAAATAAAACCCGTGCAGGCAGCCTCGATGGAAAACGCCGGACACCCGTGGATACCAAGGCGGTACTGCACCAGAGTTGCGATATTCGGGAAGACGAGGTCCGGCGTCGTCGTGCCAATAACGATCAGGTCGATCTCGTCTTTGTCGATACCCGCGTTCTCGATCGCGGCCTCTGCAGCCGCGAGCGCGAGATCGGATGTAGTCTCGTCTTCGGCGGCGATATGCCGGCGCTCGACGCCCGTTCGCGTCCGTATCCATTCGTCACTGGTATCGACCATCTTCTCGAGTTCGGAGTTGGTCATGATGCGTTTCGGAAGGTAACGGCCGGTTCCGGCAATTCTCGAGTAAATCATGCGGCTTCCCGTTGCAACAGATTGCCGATTTGCAGCGGCACCTGATTCTTGACTTCGACGAGCGCGGTCTCGATCGCATGTTCGAATGCGACTGAATCCGCACCGCCGTGGCTCTTTATAACGATACCATTAAGGCCGACCAAAGACGCACCATTATAATTTCGTGAATCCATCTCGACGGCGAGGCGCCGCAGGACCTGTGCGGCGAGCAGCGCC
>JAOUIH010000291.1 GCA_029884165.1 Gammaproteobacteria bacterium
CGAACCGCGCGATCGATACCGAGGGTTCCTGGTCTCCCGACGGCAAGGAGATCTTTTTCACGTCGGATCGCAGTGGCGGGCCGCAGATCTACCGGGTGAGCGCCGACGGCCGCGGCACGCCGGAGCGCGTGACCTTCGAGGGCAGCTACAATGCACGCCCCCGGCTGTCGCCGGATGGCAGCAAGCTCGCGATGGTGCATCTCGATCGGGGCAATTACCGGATCGCGGTCATGGATATGAAACGCAAGGACCTGCTCGTCCTCTCCGCCGGGAGCCAGGACGAGTCGCCGAGTTTTGCGCCGAACAGCGATACGCTCATCTACGCGACCCGGCAAGGCGGCAACGGCGTACTCGAAACCGTCTCGGCCGACGGACTCGTGCGGCAGCAGCTGGCCGGCGGGCAGATCGACGTACGCGAGCCCGTCTGGTCCCCGTTCCCGCGCTTCTAAGGCAGCAGTATTTCGAAAGTGAATCAAGTATCATCTGCAAGCAGTTGGAATAAAACGTACTTTACTTGGCTTGGGCAATTGTCTTTAAAGGATACCCTCATGAAATTCCACCTTATTCTGGGCGCCGCGCTGCTCGTTGTGGCCGGCTGCAGCAGCCCGACCCTGCCGGATCCGGACCCGACCTCCGGCGGCATCGACGATACCGACGACGGCAGCAGCACCGCCGGCATGGGCCGTGACGGACTCGAGGGCGGCGAGGAATTCGGCGACGACCGCATGGGCGCCGGCGAGCTGGGCACCATCATTTATTTCGACTTCGACCAGTCGGAACTGCGGCCGGAGTACACGGACCTGGTCGCGCAGCATGCCAACCAGCTCGCGAACAACTCCCGGCTGCGGGTACGCCTCGAGGGGCACGCAGACGAACGCGGTTCGCGCGAGTACAACATCGGTCTCGGTGAACGCAGGGCGCAGGCGGTGCGCCGCATGCTCCTGATCCAGGGTGCTTCCGCCAGCCAGATAGCGACGGTCAGCTTCGGAGAGGAACGCCCGGCCGCATTCGGCAGCGACGAGGAATCCTACTCGCTGAATCGACGCGTCGAGATCAAGGTCGGCAACTGATGCCTGCGACATACAAACGGGCCGGGTCCGGCATTATCGTCGTCACGGCGGCCTTGCTGGCGGGCGGCTGCACCATGATGAATCCGCCGCGCGAGGATCCGGTCCAGCTCCAGCTGGCGGAACTCGAGCGGCGTATCGAGGCGATCGAGCGCATCCTGGCTAACGGCAGCCTCGTCGAGCTGACGATGCAGATGGACGAGTTGCAGAGGCGGACCGCGGAGTTGCAGGGTCGGGCGGAAACGCTCGCGTACCAGGCGGAAGGCTCGGACGAACGCCAGCGCGACCTGTACATGGATCTCGACGAGCGAATCCAGGAACTCGAGCGTGGCATGCAGCGTGGCCCAGGCTCCGCAGTGGCTACCGTCGCCCCGGGCGCCGGGGACCTGCCGGTGCCCGGCGGCACCGACCGGGAAAACTACCAGGCGGCGTTCGAACTCCTGAAAGAGCAGCGTTATGAACCTGCGGCCGCCGCTTTCCGGCAGTTCCTGGTCACGTTTCCCGACAGTCAGCTCGCCGACAATGCACAATACTGGCTGGCCGAGTCGTACTACGTCACCGACAAGTTCGAGGACGCACTCGGCCAGTTTCGGGCCGTGATCGACCGTTACCCGCGTTCGCGAAAATTGCCGGACGCCTTGCTGAAGATGGGCTACTGCAATTACGAGCTCAAGCGCTGGAACGAGGCACGGTCGGCCCTGACCCGTGTGACGACGGATTTTTCCGACAGCACGGCGGCACGCCTGGCCGAGCAGCGCCTGAAACGCATGAGCGACGAGGGACACTGAGGCGTTGCCGGAACGAGGGCGGCAGCGGTCGGCTTGTCATTTGGACCCGGTCCGGTATCATGCGGGCCCGTCGTGGGAGCAGCAGGCTCCCGCGCTGCGTTTTTGCGGCGGCCGACGCCTCGTCGAGCACGGCGCCGCGGGCAAGCGGGGGTATAGCTCAGCCGGTAGAGCATCGGCCTTTTAAGCCGCTGGTCCCAGGTTCGAATCCTGGTGCCCCCACCATCCTTTCCCCGGCCCGTACCCGGCGCCGGAGCGACGATAATTTCTCAAGA
>JAOUIH010000130.1 GCA_029884165.1 Gammaproteobacteria bacterium
TCAGGTTGTCGAGATCGGTGCTGGTCTTGATATGGCCCAAAGTAGCGATGAAGACCAGCGCGCAATAGGCGAGCCTGAAAGGCAGCACGCCGCGTTCACCTGCGATATAGACGATTCCCTGCTCGCCGTAATACCCCCACGCGATGATCGTCGACAGGGCGAAGGCCCAGGACGCGATCGTTATCAGCCATTTGCCGAGGCCGGGACGAACGGAATCGAATGCCTTGGCCGTTAGCGTTGCACCGACGTAATCCCGGTAGAAACCGTCGTTAGCTATGCTCGGTCGTACGTCGCCGCCGAATTCGCTCCACGTAACCCGGTAGCCGTCCGGACCTTCGAGCACGCTGCCGGATACGCGATGGAAACGGCGTCCCGTCGCCGGATTCTCGCCTGCCTCGACGACCATCATCGCGGATTCGCCGACGCGCCAGTCGTCCGTCAGAATCCGGGTGTCGTCGAAGCGCCAGCCCGCCTCGCTGCGGCTGACCGCCGGCACCTGGTCGAAAGCGACATCCGGCGGGCGGCTCCAGATACCGGTCGACAGGATGATCAGCGCCGTGAACGTGCACACGACAATCGTGTCGATGAACGGTTCGAGTCCCGCGACGATCCCCTCCCGTACCGGCTCGTCGGTTTTCGCGGCAGAATGAGCCATCGCCGAGGATCCCTGGCCGGCTTCGTTCGAGAAGATCGCCCGCTTCATGCCGAACATGAATGCCGAGCCGACCGTTGCGCCGATGAACGAACCTGCCGCCGTCGTCGTCGAAAAAGCGGAGGTGACCATCAGTACGAGGAGGCTCGGGATCTGTGTGTAGTTCTCGTACAGCACGTAGGAGCCGGCGATAATATAGAAGAACACCATCACCGGGACGAGCGTGCCGGCAACGACACCGATGCGCCGGATCCCGCCGATGATGACGGCTCCCACGAGGATCGTAAGCAGGACGCCGCTTATCCAGCCCGGCAGCCCGAAGTACTGGCTCGTAACGTCGGCCACGTTCCAGGCCTGGAACATGTTGCCCCCGGTCGCCGACGACAGGACCACGCAAAGAGAGAACATCACCGCGAGCGTCTTGCCCAGCCAGGCAAGCTCCGGTTTCATCCGCGCCAGGGCCTTGTCCGCAACCCACATCGGGCCGCCGTGCGGATTCTCCGGATTCTCCGTGTTCCGGTACAGCATCGACAGTGTGACCTCGGTCAGCTTGATGGCCATGCCGAGGAAGCCGACGACCCACATCCAGAAAATCGCGCCGGGCCCGCCCAGCATGATCGCGAGCGCAACGCCACCGATGTTGCCGAGGCCGACCGTTCCGGACAGCGCTGCGGCCAGCGCCTGGAAGTGGTTGATGGCGCCAGGGTCGGACGGGTCGTCGTATACGCCGCGCACGACAGTCGTGCCGTGCGTCAGGGCCCGGTACTGGCAGAAGCCGCTCCAGATCGTGAACAGCACGCCGGTTCCGGCGATGATGAAAATCCAGGTTTCGTTCCACAGCACGGCATTGATCTGCGCCAGGACCTGGCTCAAGTCACTCATCGGCTCTCCCCGGAACCGCTCGTGCAACGGCGCAGCTCGGCCGGCGCCGCGACCCGGTGCACACCCCGCGAGGCAGCCAGCCCGTGACGAGCGATGCGGGCATCAGCGCGCCGGCGCGGCCTCCATGATGGCCGAGACACCCATGCCGCCGGCGGTGCAGACGGAAATCAGCCCGCGCCCCGAACCCTTCTGGTGCAGGAGCTTGGCCATCGTGCCGATGATCCGCGCACCGGTCGCCGCGAAGGGGTGGCCGATCGCTACGCTGCCACCCTTGACGTTAAGCTTGTTCAGGTCGATGGGGCCCATAGGCTGGTTGCGTCCCAGGCGCTCCCGACAGAATTTCTCGGATTGCCAGGCCTTGAGCGTTGCGATCGTCTGCGCGGCGAACGCTTCGTGAATCTCGTAAAAGTCGAAATCCTGCAGCGACAGGTGGGCCTCGCGCAGCATTTCCGACACGGCATAAGCTGGCGCCATCAACAGGCCTTCGTCGTTGACGAAATTGACTGCAGCAAACTTGCAGTGCGTCAGGTAGGCCACGAGCGGCAAGTTCTTGAGATCCGCCCACTCTTCCGATGCGAGCAGCACGGCCGCGGCGCCGTCGGTGAGCGGCGTGCTGTTGCCGGCCGTCATCGTGCCGTCCTGGCTCCGGTCGAAGACGGGCTTCAGGGAGGCGAGTTTCTCCAGCGACGTATCGCGACGGATATTGTTGTCCTCCTCGCAGTCCTGGAACGGTACGACGATATCGTCGTAGAAGCCTTCGTCATAGGCCGCCGCCGCCTTGATATGACTGGCAAGGGCCAGCTGGTCCTGATGCTCGCGCAGCACGTCCCAGTTTTTCGCGGTGATTTCCATGCTCTCCCCCATGGAGAGACCAGTACGAGGCTCCGTCACACCGGGGTACTCTGGTTTGAAATGCCCCGGCCGCAGCCGAAACCACGGCGAGACTCTCGCCAGGAAGGATCGGCCGCGGTAACTGTCGAGCAGGATCGATCGGAATGGGTCGCTGTAGACGATCGGCGCATCGCTGACCGAGTCGACGCCACCCGCGATTCCGGCTTCGATCTGGCCCAGCGCAATCTTGTTCGCGATGTTGACGGCCGCTTCCACGCTGGTGCCGCAGGCTCGCTGCATGTCGACGCCAGGTGTGCGCAATGAGAGTCCGGAGTCAATGACGCATTCCCTCGCGAGGTTCCAGTCGCGGGAATGCTTGATCACTGCCCCGAGTGCGACATCGCCGAGCGTCTGGCCTCGCAGGTCGTACTTCGTGACGAGGGCCTCGAGTGCCGCGACCATCAACTCCTGGTTCGAACACTTGCGATAAACGGAATGGGCCCGGCAAAACGGAATGCGCATTCCGCCAACCACCCCGACTCGAATCGATCGTCCATCGTGCAGCATGACTGTCTCCGTCCTGGTGCCATGTGGTCCTGAGCCGCCGCCCAACTTTACACTAAAGCCGGCGAATCGAGTAACGGCCCCATGTTAGAGTCCGGACAGGCACTCTGATTAAACAAGCGCAGCAACAGATGCATTCGAAGACTAGGCGATTGGGGGAAGCGAACGCACTGCTGAAACTCGCCGGTCCACTGGTCATCAACAACCTGTCGATCGCGGGCATGCATTTCTCGGATGCGGTCATGGCGGGCCGGCTCGGCGCGGCGGAACTGGCCGCAGTTGCCGTCGGTGGCAGCGTGTGGTTCCTGGGTTTGACGCTCTGCCTCGGGCTGATGATGGCGATTTCGCCTATAGCCTCCCGGCTGCACGGCGCCCGCCAGCCAGAGATGATCGGCCGTTATACGCGCCAGGGACTGTGGCTCGCAGTTGTCATAGGCATCCTGTTCATAGCACTGATGCATGTCCTGGCGGAGCCGCTGCTCGTATTCGTCGGCGTAGCTGTCGAGTTCCGGGACATGACCGTCGGCTATGCGGAGGCGATCGTCTGGGGGGCGCCCGGCATCGTGGCGTTTTTCGCGTTTCGGTTCACGACCGAGGGCATCGGCCATACGCGTCCGATCATGTACACGTCCCTGCTCGGGCTTTCGGCAAACGTCTTCTTCAATTATGTGTTCATGTTCGGGCACTTCGGCGCGCCCGCCATGGGGGCGGTCGGCTGCGGCGTCGCAAGCGCGATAACAATGTGGCTGATGATGATGGTGCTGGGCAGCTACATATACCTGCACCCGCGCTACGAGCCGCTGGAGATCTTCAGGCGGGTTTCGTCGCTGCGGTTGCCCGTGCTGAAAGAAATCTTCGTGCTGGGTATGCCGATTGCCGTCACGATAACTGCCGAAGCCGGGCTGTTTTCCGCTGTCTCCATACTCGTCGGGACCCGCGGCCCGGACATAACCGCGGCTCACCAGATCGCGCTGAACTTCGCCTCGACGATGTTCATGATCCCGCTGGCGTTCAGTTCGGCAACGACGATCCGGATTGGTCATGCGCTCGGGGCCGGCGATCCGCGAGGCGCCCGCTTCGCCGGCTTCACGGGTATCCTGATCTGCGCAGGCTTCATGGCGATTTCCGCACTCTTCCTGCTCGTCTTCCGTGACGCGGTCGTCAGCATGTACACGTCGGACACGTCTGTGCAGGCGATAGCCATCAGCATGCTGCTGATGGCGGCGATCTTCCAGGTTGCCGATGGCGTGCAGATCGGGGCGGCTGGTGCGCTGCGGGGATTTAAGGACACTCGCATGCCGATGGTCATCAACATGTTTGCATATTGGGCATTGGCGTTTCCGCTGTCCTACCTCGCGGCCGTGACATTCCAGTCGCCACCGTCGCACATCTGGGGAGGATTTGTCATCGGCCTGACCGCTGCCGCCGCGATGCTGACCGTTCGTTTCAATCGCGTTTCGCGAATCGATCACGAGACGCGACAGGAGCTGGCGTCCCTCTGAAGGCAGTCAGCCGCCGCCCTGGCCGAAGGAGGGCCCGTCGCTGGCAAGATACTCCGCTTCTTCGGGAGTATTCTGGCGGCCGAGGACCTGGTTGCGATGCGGGAAGCGCCCGAACTGTTCGATGATGTCGCGATGCAGTTCGGCGAATTGCGCGACCGTCTCGAAGGTTTCACGATAGGTTGGCGATACGGCCTGCGCCAGCTTGTTGAAGATGTCGACGGACTTCGTCTGCACTTTCAGGGATTCGGAGTGCTGCAGCGGCATATAAAAGAAGGCGCGCTCGATCGGGGTCAGGCCCTGATCCTTCTTTTCCATGGCGCCCTCGATACACAGCTTCAGCGCGGCGCCGTCCCTGGAAAATGCCTCCGCCGTGCCGCGGTAGATGTTCCGCCGAAACTGGTCCAGCAAGATGATCAGGGCGAGCCTGCCGCGGGGGTCGGCAGCCCAGTGATCGAGTTTGCCCGCCGATGCGAGATCGACGTCGCCACTGAAATTTTCCTCGATCTCGTGATCGAAGACCGGGTCGTCGCCGAACCAGATGTCCATGCGCCCATCTATCTGGGGAGCGGAGAGTTCCTTTGCCTTGAACCAGAAAGCCAGGACCGCGTCGATGCGCGCCTGGTCCTCGTCCGTAATTTCGTGGTCTGCGCTCTCGCTAAGCAGTTTTACCGACATGTGGCGACGCTCCTCCCGGTCGAATTGCGACCCGGGTCACGGCCCGGCAACCCGGGTGTTGTAGCATGACACGCTGGAATCCGTGTCACCATCCCGGCAGGGCTCGCTGTCCGCATGCCGGAGGGTGGCACGGTGCAGGACGGATTCATTCTACATCAGCGACGGAGAGCAGCGCAGGCCGGTTGCCGGCCTGTTGATCCCGGGAGCGGGCGCCGCTGCCGATCGCGGGTGACGCAGGGTTCGGTAAGCCCCCGGTCGATCCATCGGACTTCGAGGAGTCGCATGCAAGCCGATAACCGACAGGCCTGGACCTTGCTCGCCGTGGCGCTGTTATCCGTCGCGGGCTGCAGCGATGAGTCATCGTCGCCCGAGGCAGAGGTCCGGGCATGGCTTGCGGCGGCCGAGGCGGCGGCAGAGGAGCGCGATCGCAGCGCCCTGCTGGACCTGCTTGCGGACTCGTATGCCGACGGGCGCGGCAACGACAAGGAAGCAATCGGCAACATGCTCAGGGTCTATTTCTTTCGGCAGCAGAGCGTCAGCCTGCTGACGCGCGTCGAGGAAATTCGCGTACACGGGGACTCGGCGGCCGAGGTCGACATGTTCGTCGGCATGGCCGGCACCACCAACACTGCTTTCGGCATTCGCGCAG
Source organism: Gammaproteobacteria bacterium (assembly GCA_029884165.1). Lineage (GTDB taxonomy): Bacteria > Pseudomonadota > Gammaproteobacteria > Steroidobacterales > Woeseiaceae > JAOUIH01. The sequence goes on from JAOUIH010000130.1 coordinate 5,756, forward strand.
ATGCTTACGATTTTGCGCTCGAGCTCGTCAAGGACGACGGAGACTGGCTCCTGATCGGCGCGCGCTGGGGCGAAGCGGGCGGCGAACTGCATTGATCGCTATGGCCCTGGGGAGAAACTCGTCATGACGAAGACCTGCCGTGGTTTCAATATCGCACTGGTGCTGGCATGCCTGTTTCTTGCCGCATGTGCCGGCACTGGCATACGTGTCGAAGCGCCATCGGTGAGCCTGCAGAGCATTCGTCTCGAGGAGGTCGACCTGAGCCGCCAGCGATTCGTCCTCGGTTTTGACGTGCAGAATCCGAATGCGTTTCCGCTACCCATACGTGCGGTTCGCTATAACGTCATGCTCGATGATCAGCGCTTCGTTGGCGGTGAGACTGCCAGCGAGTTCACGATCCCGTCACGCGGCGATGGCAGCTTTTCGATCAGTGTCGAAACGGACCTGCTGCGCATGGGCACGCATCTCGCGAACCTGCTCCGCAATGCGACGCGCGAGAGCGTCGACTACGAACTGGCCGGGGACCTGACCGTCGACCTCCCCTTCGCACCGCCCCTGGCGTTTTCCCAGCGCGGCACCATCATGGTGCAGTCGCGCCTGTACTGATTCGCTGCCAGGTGCCCAGGCACGGCCGCAGGCACCCGCGAATTTTGTTGCTGGCGTAACAGACGGCTCTCCGCACAACTTCTCATGGCCTCGTCGCGGCGATGCATGGCCGATCCGATGGGCGCTGATATACTCGGGACTCGGATCGTTTTCCTCTCTTGACGGCAAGAAGCCGTGCGATTTCTGCGCGGGATTCTAGCGCCGCGGGATCGACTGTCGCCGTGCCCAACGCGGCGGCCCATGGCCGGAGGTGTCCAGGACAGGCGCAGAGGCGCCGGTTCGTAATCACCATGACGCACGACGCAAAACAAACGGGCCTGTATCGCGAATCCTTCGAGCGCGACAGCTGCGGCTTCGGGCTGATCGCCAATATCGACGACAGGCCGAGTCATTGGGTTGTCGAGACCGCGGTCTCGGCGCTGACCAGGCTGACGCATCGCGGCGCCGTCGCGGCTGACGGCAAGACCGGCGACGGTTGCGGACTGCTGATCAAGTTCCCTGCCGACTTCATGCGCCTTGTCGGTGAGGCCCAGGGCTTCGAGCTGGCACAGCAGTTCGCGGCCGGTACGGTATTCCTGAACCGCGATGCTGACGTCGCGGCAACGGCGAGGTCAATGATCCACGAGGCCATCACCGGGAAGGGCCTCGTCGTCGCCGGCTGGCGGCAGGTACCGATCGACGAGTCAGTGCTCGGCGAACTCGCCCGCAAGACGCTGCCGCGTATCGAGCAGGTATTCGTCAATGCGCCGGACGGCATGCAGCGTGGCGCATTCAACCGGCGACTGTTCCTTGCTCGCCGAAATGCCGAGCGCCGATTCGCGGAGGTCGACCCTTCGACCTACGTCGCAAGCCTCTCGTCCGTGACGATAAGTTACAAGGGCCTGGTCATGCCGTCGGTGCTCGCGGATTTCTACCGGGATCTGCAGGACCCTCGGCTCGAGGCGTCGGTATGCCTTTTCCACCAGCGCTTCTCGACGAACACGCTGCCACAATGGTCACTGGCGCAGCCATTTCGCTTCCTGGCGCACAATGGCGAGATAAATACGATCCAGGGTAATCGCAACTGGGCGATTTCACGTGCGCAGAATTTCCGCTCCGACAAGCTGGACGATATTTCGGACCTGGATCCGATCGTGAGCCTGACCGGCTCGGACTCCTCCACGCTCGACAACATGCTGGAGGTCATGCGCGCAGCCGGCATGGACGTGATTCAGGCCATGCGCATCCTGATCCCCCCGGCCTGGCAGAGCATGGACAGCCTGGACCCGGACGTGCGTGCGTTCTACGAGTTCTTCGACTGTCACATGGAACCTTGGGACGGTCCGGCCGGCATCGTGCTGACCGACGGTCGCTTCGCGGCCTGTTGCCTGGACCGAAACGGTCTCAGGCCTGCTCGCTACGTGATTACGCGCGATCGCCACATCACCGTTGCGTCCGAGGTAGGCGTGTGGGACTACGATCCGGAGAGTGTCGTCAAGAAGGGACGTCTCGGCCCCGGCGAAATGCTCGCCGTCGACCTGACCAAGGGCCAGCTGCTCAATAACGAACAGATACACAATCTTCTCAAAGAAAGAGCGCCGTACAAGCGGTGGCTCAAGCAGGGCCTCCGCTACCTCGACTCCGAACTCGTCGACCTGCACACGGCGGCAGAACCGATGGACAGTGAAACCTTGCTCACCTACCAGAAGATGTTCAACCTGACGCGCGAGGAACTGAACGACGTGGTGCGCGTGCTCGCACGCACCGAGCAGGAAGCTGTCGGTTCGATGGGAGACGACACGCCAGTCGCCGTGCTGTCGACCAAGGTCCGGTCACTCTATGACTACTTTCGTCAGCAGTTTGC
>JAOUIH010000033.1 GCA_029884165.1 Gammaproteobacteria bacterium
GGACGGAGCGGACTATACCAGAAAATCCTGTAGCGCCCGGAAATATTTCAGGACATTTCGGGGACGGGCATCGGTGCCATGGGGGGAGACATACCGGTGCCCGTCCCCTGGTCTCGCTCGCGGCATGCTGCCGTACCGGCAGCGGCCGCTCCGGCGAGTGGTCCTCCGGACGCGCCGTCAGCCTCGCTCGCCGCGCAGGCTCCGCGCCGGGCAGGGGGAGCCCGGCGTGGAGCAGCAAGCACTCCAACCCTTGCCGACTTGCTCCGTCGCTCTGCCCCGCCCCGCCGGCTCTCATGGCCGGCTTGGGCCCGGCCACGGCGAGGGGGTATTGGCGACTTGTAGCCAGCATAAGCCGGCCCGCAGGACGCTCCGCCCCCAGGACGGACAGAGTTTGGCTGCCCGAAGGGTGAGTTGTTACCGCCTTATGTCGCCTCAGCCGTGATCGCGCCTCGTCGTGCGCGCTTCGTCTTTCGCTCCCTCCTGCTCGCCCGGTCCCGGTGCGTACCCGGCCGCCCGATCCAGGGGCGGCCGGGCGCCTTTTGCGGTCCCCCGAGGCCGGGGAGCGATTCCGGCCTCGGGTTCCCGGTCCTGCATACGCACCAGAAGAACCTTATATGTGGTCTAAAATGGCACATATGCAGGACTTTACAAGAACAATTTTCTGAACGAAACCAGCGACTGTGTGAACAATCAGCCGTACCTAGCTGTTTCATAAAACTTTTTCTAAGTAGATTGGCCCGGGGCCTGGTCCCCGGACGGTGCTGGAGTCCACACCCCGCTGCAGCGCCCCGCGCTGGTCGTTGACATAAGGCCCGTTCGCGCGCCCGGGCGGCGGTCCGTACGCTAAGATGCCTATGACCAGGGGGGTAGCACATGCGACGACGCGCTTTCATCGGCTCGGTGCTGGCGACATCAATTGCGGGCCTGGCACCCGGGGACGTCCTCGCCCAGCGCCGGCGGCCGGGAAGCCGCGTGGTCGTCGTCGGTGCAGGGGCATTCGGCGGCTGGACGGCATTGCACCTGCTGCGCGCCGGGGTCCGGGTAACGCTCATCGACGCCTGGGGTCCCGGCCATTCGCGGGCAAGCTCGGGCGGCGAGACCCGGGTCATACGCCACGCCTATGGCAAGCGAATCTATGTCGAGCTTGCGAAACGCTCACGCGAGCTGTGGCTCGAGGCCGGCAGCGCCTGGGGCCGGCCCGTATTCTTCGAGACCGGGGCACTGCACATGCGCCAACCCGGGCCCTGGGACGAATTCTTTGAAACAGCCGCCCGGCTGATGACGGATGCGGGCGTGCCGTTCGAGCAGCTCGGTCACGACGAACTCGCGCGCCGCTACCCCCAGCTCGATGCCGACGGCATCGAGTCCGCCATCTTCGAGCCGGGCGCCGGTCACCTGCTCGCCCGGCGCGCCTGCCAGGAAGTCGTCGACGTATTTCGCCGCGAGGGGGGAGACTATCGCAATGCCTGGGTGACCCCGGGCGCGATCGTCGACGGAGCACTGACCGGCATCGAACTCGGCGACGGCGAGTTCCAGATTGCCGATCAGTTCGTGTTTGCCTGCGGCCCGTGGCTGAAAGGGCTGTTCCCGGACCTGCTCGCGGGCCCGCTCCGCGTTTCCCGGCAGGAGGTCTTCTATTTCGGGGTGCCGCCGGACGAACGCCGCTACGACATGGACCGGCTGCCGGCCTGGGTCGATTTCGGTTCAAACATCTGGTACGGCATTCCGGGCGGAGAGAATCGCGGCTTCAAGCTCGCGGACGACTCGCATGGCCCGGAGCTGGACCCGTCGACGACGGAGCGCCGGGTGACGGCCGACGGGGTCGAACGGGCGCGGAGCTATGTTGGCCGCCGGTTCCCGGGACTCGCGAATGCACCGTTGATCGAGTCGCGCGTCTGCCAGTACACGAACACGCCCGACGGCGACTTCATTGCCGACCGGCATCCCGGCGCGACGAACCTGTGGCTGCTGGGCGGCGGCTCAGGCCATGGTTTCAAGCACGGTCCGGCACTCGGCGAGATGATGGCCGAGCAGGTGCTGGGCGAGCGACCCTTCGAGCCGGACTTCGCGCTGTCGAGGCCGGCCCTGGCAGGCTCTCGCTCGTAGCCGCCGCGGATGACGGCGGACCGGATCTCTTGGGCTTCACCAGCGACCCGGACCTCCCACAGGTCGGCGGGTAGATGAGCCTCCACGGAATCGCCACCTCAGGTCGACCACACCTCAGGTCTCTCCGCGTCTTTGCCGGGTATCGACGGCCAGGCGCCGCTGATCGAATACCGGCGCGGACCAGGCGAGCGACGAATCTTCGGCCTCCGGAGAAATCCTGGGAGTCCGCCCACATGTCGACCAGGAAACTGCTCGCCCTGGTGATGCTCGCATTCCCTGCCCTGCTTGCGGCACAGCCGGACGAGGTCGCATCGGCCCCGGTCGCAAGCATCGGCGTCTCGGCCGCTCGCGATCTCGCGGCCGAGCGCGGCGATGCGATCATCCTCGACGTCCGCACTCCGATGGAGTACCAGCTGTCGCATATCAGCGCCGCAATCACCAGTAGCGAACATTGCGGTCGCACGCCCGGTAGAGTCGCGCCGGCCGGTGGGCGCCGCGGCGACTTGTTTGCCCCGTCGGCTCTACGATGTCGAGCGACAGGATCTTCTTGCGGAAATTGCGCCGGTCCTGGGGCTCGCCCAGGATCGCCTCGTACGCCGCCTGCAACTCGGGCAGCGTGAACTCGGCGGGCATCAGCTGCAGCGCCATGCTCGAGTAACCGAGCCGGCCGCGCAGGCGCCCGATCGCCTTTGCCACGATGCGCTCGTGGTCGAAGGCCAGCGCCGGCAGATCGTTTGCGGGCCACCAGTCGGCCTCCGCGGCGTCGCTGTCGGCCGTGACGCGCGCGGTCCCCGGAGGCAGCAAGGCCAGGTAGGCGACGCTGATAACGCGTTCGCGCGGGTCCCGGTCCGGCCGCCCGAACGTATAGAGCTGCTCGAGATACACGGCATTGACGCCGGTCTCCTCCTTCAGCTCCCGCCAGGCCGCCCGCCGCAAGCTCTCGTCGATTGCGACGAATCCGCCGGGCAGCGCCCAGAGCCCCTCGTAGGGCGGCTGGGCCCGCCGGATCAGCAGCACCTCGAAATGGCCGCCCCGGAGCGTGAACAGGACGATGTCGACGGTGACGGCCGGGTGGGGATGATCGTAGGTATACGGCATGGCAGCTTGTTTATGTGATATGGACACTAATTTAGTGTTCATAAGACACTAAATCAATCAGCAGGCAGGGCCACCTCCAGCGGCAGGCCAGGTCTATGCGCCGCCGTAGATCCGTTTCAGCAGCGGCGTCATCCGCCGCATGCCCACGACCGCCATGACGGTCAGGAGCCCGGACATCATCGCGCCGGTCACACCACAGGTCAGCGTATCCTGCCCGGTAAGCCACAATCCCGGGATCCGGGTCCGCGGACCGAGCCACTCCTGCTGCAGCCGCTCGGCGCTGTGCTCGAGCCCGTAGAGTTCGCCGTGGCGATAGCCGCCGAACCAGTCCGTCGTGAGCGGGGTCGACAACTCCCAGTAGTCGATGCGGCCGCGAAGCTGCGGCAGCTTGTCGTACAGGTGTTCCAGCAGGCGTGCACCGAGTTCCTGCTTCAGCGCGTCGTAGTCATCGCCCCGCTTGCCCCAGGTGGTGCCCTCCCAGCGTTCGAACCACTCGTGCAGTGCCGGGGCGACGATTTCGATCGTCGCGGTGCCGGGATGGCGGTTCAGGTAATCCGGATCCTTGGCGGACGGGAACGAGACGTAGACCAGCGGGAACGGCGCGTTCATGTCCGCGACGAACTCGTCGACGGCACGATCGTAGTCGTTGTGCGGGTAGATCCAGAAATTGGTCTTCGGCAGCCCGAGCTCATGCGCCGTACCCTTGAGCCCCGCGTACAGGCACAGGTGCGCAAAGCTCGGCTTCGCGTGCGCCAACAGCGGCTCGTAGCCCGCCGCGCTGACCGTGTCGGCAGGCAACAGGGCGCGAAAGGTGTTGTCGATGCCGGCCGACGAGATTAAGGAGTCGCACTCGATCGCGTGGCCGTCGTCCATTTCGACGCCACGGACACGTCCTTCCTCGACCAGGATCTGCCGGACGCGCGCATAGGTGAATACTTCGCCGCCGGCCTGCCGGATCTTCGGAATGATCGTCTCGGCGATGTGCCAGCTGCCGCCGACCGGGTAGTATCCGCCATGCAGGTAGTGACGCGCGATCATTGCCTGCACCATGAATGCCGAGCGTTTCGGCGGCAGTCCCATGTCGCCCCATTGGCCGCACAACACCGCGATCAGGTCCTGGTTGTTCGTCAGCCGGGAGAGGACCTCGTAACTCGTTTCGAACAGCCAGGACGGCATCTGCGCGCGCAGGAAAGGCTTCGCGACGAAACGCTGCCATGGCTTCATCACGCGCCCCGAACCGAAAGCCGACATGGCGCGGCTGGCCTCGGTCAGCAGGTCCATGTAACGGTCGATCGCCTGGGCCTCTTCCGGAAAGCTCGCGACCAGGTTATCGCGGAACGCGCGCCTGCCTGCCACCGCGCAATAGACCTTGTCCCCGATGTAGTAGCGGTCGTATTCGGGATCCATCGGCGCCCAGTCGAGCTTGCCGTCGGACAGGTAATCGAACAGCAGCCTGGTGCGCGTGCGTGCCCCGACGTCGCCGATGTAGTGCACGCCGACATCCCACTCGTAGCCGTTACGTTCGTATGAGTGCGTGTAGCCGCCGGCCGTATAGTGCTGCTCGAGCACGCAGACCTTGCGGCCGAAGTCCGACAGCAGCGCTGCAGTCGTCAACCCGCCCATGCCGGAGCCGATGACGACGTGATCGTAGGCGGGCGAGAGGCGGCCGGGGCGGTAACGGTAGCCTATGCGTAGCGTGCTGGGTTTCATCGAATTGCTCATGGCGTGGCTATAAGCGCTGTCCGGTCGCGGCCAACCGCGCGGCGGGCTCCTAGCGCGGCCCGAGTCGCTGGACCGACTCGTCGCGCAGGCCGGTCAGTACGGCGTCGCCGTTCGCGGCGACCCGCAACTCACCGTAACGAGCACCGCTGTAGGCGAACCCCTGCCCCTCCTCGAAGAAGTACGCGTCGCTCGCAAGCCGCACCGTCTCGCCACGTTTGCGGAATCGCAACAGGTGCTGGCCTTGACCCAGCGGCTGGTTCGAGTAAATGGCGACGAAGGTCGCGACGCCGAGTTCGTCGAGTTCGATGACGACCCGGCCGTCGTCGACCTGCGCCGCACTGGCGGCAGCCGTTACGTCGACGGCCAGCGCGTATCGCAGGGCCATGTAGTCGCCCTGCAGCAGCGAACGCGGATCGACGGGTGCAAGCTGGAGCAGAACGACGGCACCGTGTCGCAGTAATTCTTCCTTTTCCAGGATTTGCTTGTTGACCGTACCAAGTACGACCAGCAGTCCGGCGAGAACCACCACGACGCGAGCGCGCAGGGATATCGGGAACGGTAAATCAGGCATCGTGCAGCCCCCCGCTCGACGGGAACAGCGAGCGCAGCATGAGCCAGCGCGCCACGAGGATGACGATTCCGGTCGCTACCAGCGTCATGGACTTCACCAGCAGCGTCGTCTCTATGCCGTAGAAAAACGCAGCCAGGAATACGGCCAGGAACACGACGCCGGCGCCGGCCAGCACGTGGTTCCCGGAGCGGGCGCCGAGCAGCGCGACGACGAGCGCCAGCAGTATGCCGGGCGCCGCCCAGGCGGCGGCGGCGATGCCGACCAGCAGGGCATAAACAGTGATTCGGCCGGTCTTGCTGTCGGCGGCCAGCAGCGACCGCCACGCGTCGCCGGCGACATACAGCAGCAGCGCGCCGAGCAGCAAGGTAGAGATCCAGGGCCGCGGGTAGAAAACGAACCGAAGGTGCAGCTCCGGGAGAATGTAGACCGCCGACAGCAGCAAGCACCCGAATGAGCTCAGCATCAGGCCGCTCTGCAACGGTCGCACCAGCCCGCCCCGGTCTGCCTCGTACCAGCTGCCCTGCGTGCTCTGCAGGACAACGAGGGCCGCCGCGAAAAAGGGCCCGAGCACCGGCACCAGCCAGTTGAACTTCCACAGGTACACCAGGACTACGAAGGACCCGCTCACGATCAGGACCATCAGGACCCGGTGAATGCGATCGGGAAAAGCGACAAACATGAGCGCGGCCAGCGACAGCATCGCAAGCACGATAGCCTCGGGCTGGTCCCAATCCAGCAGCTCGGCTACCCCGAGCGCGAACATCAGCTGGCCGGCGAGGCTGACCGCGAGCGCGCTTTGCACGTAGAAGTCGGTTTCGTAGCGTCGCCGGAGGAATACGCTGCCCGCAGCCAGCGCCAGGCCGATGACGACGTGGCTGCCCTCGACCGCGAACCCGAAACTCGCGATGAAGCCGACAAGCAGCAGGCTGGCGAGCCAGGCGCCGAAGCCGACCATCGTGCGCACGTACCACGGCTGTATCGCATACATCTGGCCCGTGAGCTCGCGGCCCCGATCGGCCGCCGCTCCATCGATGAGCTGCTCCGCGGCCAGCGCGCCGATCAAAGCCTGCAGTGGCAAGCGCTCTTTCATCGGAGCGCCTCCGCATCCCTTGCCACGCCACGCAGCCACCACGAAGCGGCGGCGACCTGCCCGACCAGGAACAGTGCGAGCAGCAGCATCGTGAGCGCGTCGCCGAGGACATAACGCACGGCGAGCGACGTCAGCACAAGAATGCCGCCGGTCAGGCAGCACGTGAGTATCGGCAGGTCAATGTGGCGTCGACGGTAGTGCCACAGGCAGGCCGTCGTAGTAACGACGAAGAGCGCCGGCGACAAGAGTGACATGTAGAGTCGCTCGCCGAGACTCGCAACGAAAATGATCGCTATCGTCGGGGCGACGACGGTTGCGAGCGCCAGGGCGGCCGCCGCTCGCGGGAACCAGCGGCCGCGCATCCAGGTCGGCCTCCGCCAGGCGGCCAGCAACTCCCAGGCCAGCAGCGCCAGGACGTTGATCGCGAACAGGCAGCTCGCGAGCTCAGAGTCCATCACCGTGAACCCCAGCCAGACCAGCGGCCCAAGCAGCGTGGCCAGCTCCCACCAGCCCGCGGGCGGATTCAGCACCTGGGTCCAGTACATGACAAACGCGAGGTTAGCGAGCGCGAGCAGCAGCATCCACAGCCCGGCCTGCCGCCCGACCAGCGCCCAGGGCAATATCAGGATGGCCCAGCCGAGAAACAGTCCGTACGGATCGGCGCCGGTCTGGTAGGTCTGGCCGAAGTAAGCCAGCAGGACGCCGACGAGGCCCCCGGCCGCTAGCAGCGTCGCGCGGCCCGGGATCGTATCGAGTCCTCGCCGGCAGGCAACCAGTACCGCCAGCAAGACACCGCCCTGGATCAGCGCGAATTTCTGGACGCGACCCAGGTCGGCCCAGTTCCATGCGAAAAATGCGGCGACGCCGGCGACAATCAACAACACGCCGGCCGCCATGAGGAAATAATCGATATACCTGCGCCAGTCGGCGCGGTCCGCGGTAAACCCGGCCAGTTCGACGGCCCGCCGGTACGCGGCCCGGGACAGGCCCAGTTCGGCGGCCAGCTGTTGCACGTTGGCATGGCTGGCAGGAACCTCGGATTCGCTCAAGTTCGCCTCCCCTGCCCTCTGCAGCACGTTGTCGCCGGAGCGGATACGAGAGTTTATACGATCGCGGCTGCTGAGACCTCCCGGCACGCTCGCTCCGGTCGCCAGTGTAAGATGTCCGGGCCGACGGGGCATCGTGGATTCCCCGGATGTATCCGCGAGAGGACGACCATGCGCCAGGATCATTCAATCACCCCGCCACGAATCCGCCGGGTCGCGGCTGCACTCGCCGTACTCTGGCTCTCGGCCGCTGCCACGGCGGCCGAGCCGCCTTCGGCGCCGGAATACGGCATGCGGCTGCAGGAGGCCTGGATCCCGATGCCGGACGGGGTCCGGCTCGCGGCCGACCTCTACCTGCCGACCGGTGCCGCGGAGGGCACGCGTTTCCCGGTGCTGCTCGAGTACCTGCCCTACCGCAAAACCGAGGCGCGCGGGCGCAACTGGCCGCTGTACTCGTACTTCGTCGAGCGCGGTTACGTAGTTGCCCGCGTCGACATCCGCGGCACAGGCAATTCCGAGGGCCGACTGATCCCGTACGAGTATTCCGACATCGAGCACGACGACGGCGAGTTCGTCATCGACTGGCTTGCAAAGCAGGCTTTTTCGAACGGCAATGTCGGGATGTGGGGTATTTCCTGGGGGGGCTTCAACGCGATCCAGATGACTTTGCGCAATCCACCCGCCCTCAAAGCGATCATCGCAGTCGACGCGACCGACGACCTGTACGAGGAAGACGTGCACTACATCGACGGCATCATTCACGTCGACTCCTGGATGATGACGCAGGACCTGGACAACTCGCGCCCCGGCGCGCCCGACTACGTTATCGACGACGATAATTTTCGCGATCGCTTCGATACCGAGCCGTCGATGCTGACCTACCTCCGCAACCAGCGGGACGGCGCATTCTGGGACCGCGCTTCGGCCCGCGACAAGCACGACCGAATCAAGATTCCGAGCTTCCACATCGGCGGCTGGTACGACGGCTATCGCGACAGCATTCCGCGCATGCTCGAGCGCGTCGACGCACCGGTGAAAGCGATGATCGGGCCCTGGATACACGCCTGGCCACACGACCCCTATCCACGCCCGGGCATGGAGTGGCGCAACGAAGCGGTGCGCTGGTGGGACTACTGGCTGAAAGGCATCGACACAGGGATCCTGGACGAGCCGCGTTTCGCGGTGTACGTCCGCGACTGGCATCCGCCCGGCCCCTACCTCGATTTCGCACCCGGCCGCTGGCGCTGGGAAGACGGCTGGCCGATCGCGCGCATCGAGCAGCGTGCCTTCTACCCTCAGCACGATCACACGCTGCGAGCGGCGGCGACGCGCGAAGCTACCCACGCGCTGCGCAACGTCCCGACGATCGGCATCGAGGGCGGTGGCCCGGTCATGTGGTGGGGTGACGTCGCGCACGATCAGCGTCCGACCGACGCATTCGTTCTCACCTACGATTCGGACCCGCTGGAGTCGGAGCTGGAAATCCTCGGTTTGCCACTCGCACAGCTGGTCGTATCCGCCGACGCGGCACGCGCCAACTGGGTCGTGCGAATCTCCGACGTAGCGCCCGACGGCACGGTAACGCAAGTCGCCGGCGCCGCGTTCAATGGCACGCACCGCAACTCGCCGCGCGAACCCGAGGACCTCGTGCCCGCCGAGGAGTTCGGGCTCGACATCGAACTGCATTTCACGAGCTGGGTGTTCCCGGTCGGGCATCGCGTCCGCGTCGCGATCGGCAACACGCAGTGGCCGATGCTGTGGCCCTCGGCCCTGCCGGTCACGACGACACTGCGGCTCGGCGGCGAGGACGGCTCGCGCATCCTGTTGCCGGTCGTCCCGCCCGGCGAGCGTCCACGGCCGGACTTCCTGCCGCCGGAGGAAAGCCCGACCATGCCCGGCTACGAGTCGCTCGACGTGGGCACGAGTTCCGGCTACGGCGAGGTCTCGTCGGTCGACCGCAACCCGCAGACCGGCGAGGTCACGGTCACGGCGACCAACACCGGCGCCTATCGCTATCCCTGGGGTACCGAAACTTATCGCGAGACGATCGAGCATCGTACGTCGGACGAGCAGCCGGCGAACACATCGGTCAAAGGCACGCACGTCATGCAGGTGCAGCTCGAGGACCGCATCCTGACCTGGGAGGCCGAGCTCGACTTCTCGAGCGATGCGAAAAACTTCTACTACCGCTACTTCCGCCGACTGAGCAAGGACGGTGAGATCGTCCGCGAAAAGCGCTGGAACGAGATCATTCCGCGGGACTTCCAGTGACGGCATAGCCGCACCCGGTGCAATCCTGCGGCACCTCTCCCGGCACGGCTGCCGGCATCGTCACCCGAGCTTGAGATCGATAACGCGGCCGCCCGTCATGTCGCACAGGTCGTCGGCCGTCGTACGGAAAATGGCGTTCGGCGTGCCGGCCGCGGCCCACAGGCAGTCGAGCGCGAACAGGTCGCGATCGATGAAAACAGGGCATTCTGTCTTGTGCGCCACCGGCGGCACGCCGCCAATCACGAAGCCGGTGCGTTCGCGCACGAACGTCGCGTCCGCCTTGCCGATTCGCTCGCCCAGTGCCTGCGCGACCCGGCTCTCGTCGACGCGATTCGCGCCGCTGGCGATGACCAGCACCGCCCGGTCGCTGTCGAGTGCCCGGAACACGAGTGACTTCGCGATCTGGGCGACGCTGCAGCCAACGGCATCCGCCGCCTCGACTGCGGTCCGGGTCGACATGGGCAGCTTTTCGACGCGCGTACTGAACCCTTTGTCCCTGAGAAAGTCCTGCACCGATTGTTCGCTGTCCCGCAACGTCATCCGATCTCAGCCCTCCGCGGTTTGCGGCTCGCAAAGCCGCCTGCGCAGCCACTGGTGAAAATCCCACAGGTAATATTCCTGCGCCACGAGCACGCCCTGGCGGTGTGCCCGGCTGCGCAGGCCCTGTTGATTGAGTTCGCACACACGCCCATCCTGCGCGACGACGATCCGGCCCAGTTCGAGCATATGCTCGATCTTGTCGGCATGCTCCCCGGCCACGTCAGGCGGCAGGTACCAGTCAACGACAAGATCGGTCGACTCCGGCCCGCACGGGACGACCCGCACGCTGCGCACGTAGTCCGGGTGGCCGACGACGAACAGGCTCGGCAGGAAAGTAGAGAAACGCATTCCGGCTGCCCGGTCGGCATCGTCCGGGCCGGCCAGGGGCGGCAGGTCGCTCCTGCCGTCGACCGTCCAGGTCTCGACGCCGGCTCCAACCCGCGCCCAGTCGTCCTCAGGCGCGTCTGAGGCCCGCCAGTCCGGGCGCTCCTTCGGGCTCATGATCCCTTCTTTGTACACGGGCACGACGCGGCACAGTTCCGGGTGAATTCGCGGGCAGTGATAGCACTCGTTGTAATTTTCCCAGAACAACTTCCAGTTGCAGGCGAGCCGCGTCCGCTCCTGCTGCACCGAGCGGAGTTCCGCCAGCGGCCAGTGGGCCAGCTCCTCGGCCTCGCACCCGAGGAACTCGGCCAGCGTCTGCGCCGGCTCGTCGGCGAGATTGACGAAAATGAATCCGCCCCAGGCGGTGGCACAAACCGGGTACAGGGGGTAATCCAATGCGGCAAAGCCCCGGCTATCGACGCGAAACGGCGTCGCGAGCAGTTCGCCGTCCAGCGAGTAGGTCCAAGTATGGTATGGGCAGACGATGCGGCCGTTTGCGAAGTGCCCGGACTCCTCGGTGCACAGCGTCGAGCCGCGATGCCGGCAGGTATTGTGGAAGGCGCGCAGCCGATCGTCACGGTCGCGCGTGACGATCACGCGCTGGGTCCCGATCCCCGCTACGAAGTAATCGCCGGGGCGGGTCACCTGCTCCAGGCGGCCTACGCATACCCACTCGCGGTACCAGATCGCTTCGAGCTCACGTCGGAAGTGATCGGCATCGTAGTACCAGGCGCTCGGCAGCGTCGGCTCGATTTTATCCAGAACGCTCATGCATCCGGATTCTGGTTGCTGCACGGCCCCAGCGTCAAACCGTGCAACATATTGTGGCATCGGCGGAATTCGATTTGCGAGCAGAGCCGATGACGAACCGGTGGCCTCCCTGGGGAGGAATTCCGCGCGACATGTCAATGCAATGCGCGGACGGGGGAGTCAATGCGTCCGACGTGCCGGGTTGAGCGGGTCTCGGAGCGGGGACAAGAAGCGATTGCCGTATGCCGGTATTGCACCCGGAATGGCTACCGGACCGGGAACGCCGCAGCAATGGCCCACGCCCGTACCGCGCCGGGTTTTTGTGGAGTAAAGTAAGCGGCCGGGACCTGGTTCGAGGCGTCGCCCTTGTCCGGACGCTGCGATCACATAGTCCGTTTCGGCGATTTCGAAATGGATACCGCGGCGCTGGAGCTGAAGCGCGACGGCCAGCGCTTGCGGCTGCAAATCCAGCCGTTCCGGGTCCTGCAGGTCCTTGTCGAAAACGCGGGCCGCCCCGTCAGCCGCGAGGAATTTCGGCAGCGACTCTGGCCGTCCAATGTGTGCGTCGACTTCGACCATGGCCTCAACAACGCCATTGCCAGGGTCCGGGAAGCGCTCGGAGACTCCAGCGGCGAACCGCGCTATATCGAAACGCTGCCGCGCGTCGGCTATCGTTTCGTTTGCCCGCTGCATCTCACCGATGCGAAGCTACCGGCACCGGATATCCCGCCGCCGGTGCGACTGACGGACCGCCGCAGCCTGGCGGGCATCGCAGCGTCGCTGGCCGCGATACTGCTTGCGATCCTGGCACACGAAATCGCACCGACCGCGGCGCCGACGGACATACGCTCGGTTGCCGTATTGCCCTTTCGCGACCTGTCCGGCGAACTGAACCAGCAGTACTTTGCCGAGGGGCTGACCGACGCGCTCGTTACGCGGCTTGCGCAAAACTCTAACCTGCGGGTCGTTTCTCGACGATCCGCCGAGATAGCGGCCGACGGGGGCAAGTCACTGCAGAACATTGCGACCGAACTCGGCGTTGAGGGCATCATCGAGAGTTCATTCGTTTTGCAGGACGACGACATCCGGATCGACGTACAGTTAATCCGTGTTGCGGACGACAGCCACGCGCGGGCCCGCAGCTACCTGCGCCGGCTGGACAACCTGTTTTCCCTGCAGGCCGAAATCGCGAGCGATATCGCGCTCGAGATCGCAGCAATAATTGAACTGCCCGACGACGGAGGCCGATCGGCGTCCCTGACCAGCAGTATCGAAGCCTGGGATCTCTACCAGCAAGGGCGACACCTTTTCGGTCAGCGCAATCCGGATGCGGTTGCCAAGAGTATCGAGTACTACCGCCTTGCGATCGGCGTCGATCCGCGATTTGCGGCCGCCTGGGCGGGTATCGCTGAGTCCTATGCGGCGCTGGGCGGTACGACGCTGGTCCAGGCCGTACCTCCCGGCGAGGTGCGAGGCGCGGCGCTGCACGCTGCGCACCGTGCGCTCGAACTCGATCCGCGGCTTGCACAGGCGCACGCGTCGCTGGGACAGGTATTGCACAAGCTCTTCCCACGTGCGCCGGATAGTGACGCAAGCATCGAGAGCGCCTACCGCACGGCGCTCGCGATGAACCCCGCATACGCGACGGCAAGGCACTGGTACGGGAACTATCTCTCGTCGCGGCGCCGCGGCGAAGAAGCCATCGCGATGTATCGCGAAGCGCTGCTGCTCGACCCGCTCAATCCGAACATCATTGGCCGGCTGGGACTGGAACTCTTGAACACGGGAGCGGCGGAAGAGGGCCTGCGCCTGATGCAAAAATCGGCGGAGCTCGAACCGTGGCAACTCGATACCCAGATCCGCCTCGGCTGGTCTTACGCGGCGCTCGACCGGCTCGACGAAGCTCGGCAAGCCTTCGGGGTCGCCGACCGGATATCGCGTGACAACCCGCACGTACTTGCTGGCCAGGCTTACATCGATGCCCTGGCCGGTGATCGCGACGGCGCGCTGCAGGCCCTGGTGCGACTTGCGCCCCGGGCCGAGTCGATGGGCGCACCCTTCCTGGTGGCGATCGTCTACGTAGGCCTCAAGGATCGCGACAACGCCCTGCTTTGGCTCGGCAAGGCGTCCGGCACCACGGATACGCTCGGCGGCAGGGGCCTCTACAGCCTGGAATCGGCGATCTACGACTGGCTGCGCGAAGACCAGCGGTTCGACGAGATCCGGCTCGCCGCGCTCGGCGACGAGCCGGCCCAGAACTGCTGAGGACCCCGGAGCGAAGCCGGGGCAGTCCGGAGCCGGCCGGGAACCGCTGCCGGCAACCTGGCCGACAGAGCCCGACTCACGGGTCGAGCGCCGTCTGGCGGCGCGACCCGGTCAGCCGTAGTAGCGGCGATGCAGGCGCAGCGCGACGACGGCGAACAGCAATACCGCGCAGCCGGCGACCATGAACACGGCGCCGTTACCCGCGAGAAAGGAGGACCCGAGGTAAACCGTCGCCGCCGCATACGGTAATTCGGTGAGAGCGAGCGCCGCGAGGTAGATCCTGAATCGGTAGCGGAGCACTCCGAGCACGTAACCCGGGATCTCTGACGGCACGACGGCCTGGAACAGGAGGATATGCGGGAAGCGGGCACGTTCGCCGAGTTGCTCCTGCCAGCCGGCGATCTTGTCCTCGCCGAGTATGGTGGCGACCACCGAGCGGCCGAAGTAACGGCCGATACAGAACGACAGGATTCCGCCCAGCAACCAGCCGAACCAGAGGAGCGCCAGCGTCCAGCCCTCGCCCCACGCATAAATCGCAATCGGCGCCAGCAGCGCGCTCGAGAAGAAGGCGACCATCGCGGACAGCATCGCCAGCAGAACGAACGCCGCCAGGCCGGCCACCGGCGCGCGCTCCACGAGCGCCTTCGTCCAGACGATGATCTCGGCGCTCCGGTCGTGCAGCGTATCCGATGCGGCAACCAGCCCGACCAGGATGATGAGTGCACCGACGACGAGAAAACGGCGTTGCAGTGCGTCGCGAATGGCCATAAATGCTGACGGTAGCACGAGCTGCGACAAGGATAGACAGGTTCTTGCCGCCGTGGGCGCCGGCTGCGAAAACCGGCTACGATCGCCGGATCCTGCGACCCCGGAGTAAACCGATGACAATGACGCTCCACGACTTCCCGACATCGGGGCATGCTCACCGCATCCGGTTGTTCCTGTCCATGCTCGGCGTCGACTACGACAGGCTGACGGTGGACATGCCGGGCGGCGGGCACAAGACGGCCGACTACCTGAGACTGAGTCCGCTGGGCCAGGTGCCAACGCTGGTCGACGGCGAGATCATCATCACCGATTCGAGCGCCGCGCTGGTCTATCTCGCCAAGAAGTACGGGCGGCGGGACTGGCTGCCCGAAGATCCGGCGGGCGCAGCCGCCGTGCAGCGCTGGCTGTCGACGGCATCCGGGGAACTGTATCGCGGCCCCATCGCCCTGCGCGCCGCCAGGCGCTTTGGCCGCGCTGTCGACGAGGCAGCTGCCCGCAGCTGGTCGAAACGGCTGTTCGAATGGATGCAGGCGCACCTGGAGATCGAAACCTGGCTGGCGGCGAAACATGCGACGATTGCGGATGTGGCGATGTATTCCTATGTACGTGTCGCCGACGAGGGCGGCCTCGACCTGGCGCCCTACCCGGCCGTCCTGCGCTGGCTGGCCGACGTCGAGGCCCTGCCCGGATTCGAACCCATGCCGCGCTGAGCCGGCGACCCGAACTTATGTCAAGGGAACCAAACGCACGCGGCGGTCGTTAGACAGGACAAGGGATCTTGAATCCGCAAGGGGTCTCCGCATGAAGCCCGAAAGCTACGCCCGCCTGATGCAGGCCGACGCCGAGATTGAACGCCGGCGCAAGTCCGAAGCCGAAACGTCTGGGCGCGACCGGCACGGTTTTGACCCGTACAACGCGACCGGCAAGCGCACCGGAATCTGGAGGACGCAGGCTGTCCGCGCGAACGCCAGCACCAAGGTGTCCGACACCGGCCTGCTCCGCGTGCTGCACGACGCGTTCCGCAACTTCCGCTCGTCTCTGTAGGTCGCATCGCCCCGTCGGCCGTCGCGGATGGCAATCGCGGTCCGCCAGGTATAGTCTCCGCCCATCCCGCGGAGACCCCGATGCCGACGCGAAAAGCCGTATCCAGATGGATCGTCACCGGCCTGGCGCTGGGTGTCGCCATCGTATTTGTCGCCGGCTATACCGATGACATACCTCTCGCCGAGCTGACCCGGAAATACGCAACGCCCGGGTCCCGGTTCGTCGATGTACTCGGCATGCGGGTCCACTATCGCGATGAGGGCGACGGTCCCCCGCTCGTGCTGCTGCACGGCACAAGTTCGTCGCTCCAGACCTGGGATGCCTGGGTCGACATTCTGCGATACGACTTCCGCGTCGTCCGGCTCGACCTGCCGGGATTCGGCCTGACCGGTCCGGACCCGATGCGCGATTACTCCATTGATCGTTACATCGAGTTTGTCGACGCATTCGCCAACGCAGCCGGGCTCGGCGCATTCAGCGTCGCGGGAAATTCTCTCGGCGGCCAGATCGCCTGGCACTACGCGCTGGTCTACCCGGAGCGCGTGCAACGGCTGGTGCTGATCGATGCTGCCGGGCATCCGGAGCGGGCCGCGATGAACGAGTCGCTGGCTTTTCGACTTGCCCGCATCCCGATCCTGAACCGGTTTGTCACCGTCCTGACGCCGCGCAGCCTGATCGAGAAGAGCGTACTCGAAGTTTATGGCGAGGACAGCAAGGTGACGCCCGAACTCGTCGACCGATATTTCGACCTGGTGCGACGCCCGGGGAACCGCCAGGCCTTCGTCGATCGCGTCCGGAACATCGACAGGGACCCGGTTCGCGACCCGCGCGGTGTCGTTCAGCCGACGCTGATTCTCTGGGGCGGCGACGACCGATGGATTTCCGTGCGCGATGGCCAGGCTTTCAAAGCTGACATACCCGCATCACGCCTGGTCGTATACCCCGGCGTCGGGCACGTCCCGATGGAAGAACTGCCGGGACCTACCGCGCGGGCCGCAGCGGCTTTCCTGGCGGCAGGAATCCCCTAGCAGGATGTTGAAAAAGGTCGTCCAGACCTTTTTCAACGTCGCGAGTCCGGCGCATGTCCGGACTCGGTCCCGACGGTTCAAGCACTTACGTGCCTGAACCGCGGGCGAGACATCCTTGTCTCGCGCCAGCAGGGTGTTTTTCAACACCCTGCTAGTTCACCCGAGCGGCCGCAATGCCGACGCGCCCATACCGGCCGGGCTCCGGGCGGCGGGATCCATTGGGCTCCAGTCGCCCGATTGCGACTACGTAGATTCCGCAGTTGAGAACTCGCCAACCGGACACACTCAACACATCGGATTTCTGCTGAGGGTAATTTTGGAGACCAGAGATGCGTATCAAGAATTGGGTAGCAGTAATGGCGGGCATGGTCATGATCGGTATGGCCACGGCCGCATCCGCACAGCACGGGCCGGGCGCCGGCGGCAGCCAGGCGCACAAGCCACCGCAAATGCAACAGCCGGGCGCCATGCAGGACCCGGACCGCAAGCAGCAGCAGGACATGGATCAACTCCGCGACAAGGACATGGACAAGGACATGGACCAGCTGCACGATCGCGATCGCGACCGCATCCAGGACAAGGACATATACGGCTCCGCGTTCATGAGCGCCGAGGAACGCGATCAGTATCGCATGAAGCTGAGTGGCGCCAAGTCGGACCAGGAATGGGCCAAAATGAGGTCCGAGCACCAGGTCGAAATGCAAGCCCGGGCCAAGGCGCAGGGTAAGGATCTCGACCCGCCGGTTTACGGTCAGCACATGATGACGATCGAGGAACGTGCGCGCTTCACCGAAAGGCTGCAGGCGGCCAGCACCAATGCCGAGCGCGAGCAGATCATGGCGGAGCATCGCGAGTTCATCCGGAATCGCGCCCGCGAGCTGGGTGTCGAGGAACCGCCCGTCCGGCAATAGTCGGCCGGCTGCAAGCAGGTCACAGGAGGGGGGCCGGGCCTCGTCGCCCGGCCCCTTTTTGGTGTGCCTTGAAACGCGTGGCAGGCTTGTACGACTATAAGTCACGGTCTGGCGTCCGTGCCGATCGCGGCACCAAGGGAGTACCAATGAGTCCGGCCCTCCGCCTGCTCGCCCCGGCAGCAGTTTTGTTCGGCCTCGCGCTGCCGACGTATGGGCAGAGCGATGCGGGCAGTGCCGAAACCTACCGGCAGCTGCTGTCGGACGCGATCGCCGCGCTGGATTCCGCCGAGTGGAGTCACTGGGCCTACACGGAAACCGAGATCGACACCGACGGCGTCTTTGTCGGCCGTTTCGATCCCAGCCGACCCAGGCGGGAACGCTGGACTCTGCAGAGCGTCAACGATCGAACGCCCACTCGAGACGAAATCGAGGCTTACCTCGACGAAAAAGCCGGAGACAACGGCTGGGCGGACGAAGACGACGGGGAATCCGACGCGATCCTCGACATGATCGAGTCCGAGGGGCTGGAGCTGGTCGAGGAAACGGATACCTATTTGCTATTCCGCTTTGTGCCCGACGAAGAGGAACTCGAGGAAGGCTTTGCCGAGTACATGGATGCCACGCTGCGCATTTCGAAGTCCGGCGGACCGTGGCTGGAGTACGTCGACATCCACAGTAACGGAATGTTCAGCCCGCAATTCGGCGTCCGGGTGCGTGACTTCGCCATGCGCATGAGCTTCGGCCCGGCCGTTGAGGAAAGACCGATCGTACCGCGCTCGCTCGAGGTAAAGATCAGCATCCGCGCTTTTCTCGTGATCAACGTCGACGAACACGTCGTGATCAGCTACAGCGACTACGCACGCGTCGGCCTTTGACGGCAGTCGATGGGCCGCGGCGCGGCAATCGCTGACGCGCAGTTCAGCCGAGTTCTTTGACCATCAGTACCCAGGCGCCGCGGCCTGGTCCGCCGGGATACGTTTCGAGGGGGCGGCGCGCCGTTTCGGCGTAGCCGAGCCGACTGTACATCCTGGAGGCGCCGCGATTCTCGCTCGCAACGATCAGGCTGAGCCGGCCCGTGCCCTGTGCTCGCGCCAGCGCTTCGGCCTCCAGCATTAGCCGGGTTCCAACGCCCTGGCCGCGAAACCGCTCGTACGCCGCGATTGCATTTACGTACCAGCTGCCGGGCGCCAGCGCCTCGAGTTCGATCAGCGGGCGCAATATCGGTGACAATTCGGCCGGGTCACCGGCATCGTACGGATCCGGAAGTCGATAGCCGAGCAGCATGCCCGCGACTTCGCCGCCGATCTCGGCGATACGCGCATTGCGGTAGCAGAACGCGCCCTCATCTCTGGCAGCGCGCTCCGCGCCGAAAGCCAGCGGATCCCCACCCGTTGGCTTGATCTGCCGCCAGAGGAATTCCGGCAGGTGCTCGCCCGCGAGATTGATGAGGCGCGCGAGATCCGTTGCGTCGTCCTTCGAAGCTCCGCGAATTTTCATGTGACTGCTCCATCAATGCGTCGCATGACGGCGGCCGTCGGCAAACATCGTTGACGACCCGGCGTGCCGCCTGGCATCAACTTTCGCGGCTCGCCTTCAGCCGCGCAAGGCTGTCCGGCGGCCAGTGCTCGCGCCGGTCGTAATATCCCGGCACGGCTGGCACATCCGCCACCAAGCGGACCCACGGCTGCTTCGACGCCGTGTAGATATGTATGTCGGGGGTCAGCGCATCCGGATCGTCGAGCGTACCGACACGGACGAACGCGACGTTCCGGCCCAGGCCTTCGTAGTGGCTCCACAGCGCGACACGGCAGGACGGGCACCGGGCGATCGCCTGCCCCCTGCCGCTTTCCGTCGGCGTCGCGACCATGTCGGGCAGTCCCTCCAGGATGTCGAGCCGCGAGGTCTCGACCAGCGCATTCAGGGCGAACGCACTGCCTGTCTCCCGCTGACACCACCTGCAGTGGCAGCAATGGACGAACAGTGGCGCCGCCTTCATGAGGTAGCGCACGCCACCGCAGGTACAGCGGCCGCCGTACGGGGGTTCACATTTTTTCGTCATGTCCCGGACCTCCCTGCTCGTCACGCGATGGACCCGGCTTTCTCGGGAACCAGCGACCTGTAAACGTCGATGATCTTCCGCACCGTGTCCTCGTTGCGAAAATCGCGCGCAATGCGGTCCCTGGCGCCCTCCCCGAGCCGCCGTCGCAATTCCGCGTCGCGGTACAGGCGCTCGATCGCAGCCGCCAGGGCCCCGGGATCTCTCACCGGCACGACGAGTCCGCTCGAGCCATCGACGACGAGTTCCGGGCTGCCACCGGAGTTCGTGACGATCGGCGGTACCCGGTAGGCCATCGCTTCGATGACCGACCGCGGCAGACCTTCGCGTTTGACCGAGGGGAGGCAGAAAACGTCGCAGGCGGCGCTGATCGCCGGCGCATCCTTGCGGTAGCCTGGCCGGTGGATGCGGTCCCGGGCGCGGCTCCTGGCGATGGCCCGATCGAGCGCCCGCCCGCTCATGCGTCCGACCAGCAGCAGGTGCACCGGCACGTCCGGCGGCAACAGGTCCATTGCCCGCACCAGGTATTCGATTCCCTTGCGGGGACGGTAGTTGCTTATACAGCCGACGACGAAGCCGCCTGCCGGGATACCGAATTCGGCCAGATCGGCAGGCGTTGCCGTGTACCACTCCAGCTTGTGGCCCTTGTGCACCGTGACGGGCCGCTCCTCGGGCATACGCAGGAATTTCGGGCGCATGCCGAGGAAGTGGCGCCGGATCGCGTCGCAGACGCAGATGATCCGGTCGATTCGCGGGTTCAGGTAGCGTAGCCAGGACACCGGGTCCAGGAAGCCGACCGCACCGACGATGCCACGGTAGGCGACAAGCTTGACGGGCAGGCCCAGTACGGCCAGCGCGGCGTTGCTGATGGCGTCGTTGTAATAGGTATGGACGATGTCGTAGCGGCCGCCCTGCACGAGCGCGCGCAGGGCCCGTATCCCGCGCGGGTCGATCGTGCCATTGAGGCGGAGGTCGATCGTCGGCACGCCGGCCGAGACCAGCAGGGCATGATTCGGATGTTCCGGCGGGCAGCTGACAGTGATATCGATGCCGGCCCGATGGAAGCCGATGAAGGTCTCGGTGGTTGGCCGGTCCGGGTGCTGGATCAGCGACAGCAGTCGTATCGACATGGTCTGTTCACCGCGGACTGTTACAGCCCGCATCTCGGGTATCACGGAGGCAGCGGAGGCTGCCTGACCCCGCCATACGCGCAGCTCGTGGGCCGCGCAGGCCCGTAACTATACCCGCCACCTCGCCGGGTGGCGATGCGGCCGGCGCAGCCCGGAGCCCGCGGCGGACGCCCGTTTTCGCCGGGTCCAGCCGCAGCGCCCACCCCGGGCCGGGGGGGTAATCTGTGACCCAACTCCACGATTTTGTGCGCCTGAACGAACAAACTTTTGGCTCGGGCGACGGGCTTACGTCAGAAACCCATTAGATTTGTCATCTAAGTGGTTATGTACGCAGAATATTTCGGAACAAAAGAACGACCGTTTCCGGTGCATGCCAGCGGCACGGCCGTCTACGAGGGGCAGCAGCAGAAACGCGTGCTGGCAGGCCTTCGCAAGGCATTGGCCTGGCCCGACGCCGTGGTGACACTGACCGGTCCCGTCGGAACCGGGAAGACCGTCCTGGTCGACCACGCCCTGGAGAGCGTCGGGAAAAACCGGGCCGTCGCGCGCATCGCACGACTGCCGCTGGCCAGGGACGAACTGCTCGAACTCTTGCTGACCGAATTCGGCGTGTCCGACCCGCCGACCGGCCGCATCCAGCGCTTCGCCTCGTTCCGCCGGCTGCTGGCCGGCTGGGGCCAGGCAAATACCCGGGTATTCGTCGTCGTCGAGGATGCCCTCTGTCTCGGGACCGAGGCACTGGTCGAACTGGAATCCCTGACCGCCGCCGACAGCGGCGAATCCGCCGGCGTGCAGCTGCTGCTGATGGGTCCGCCCGAACTCCGCGACGGCCTCGAGCTGCGCGAACTCGCGCGCCTGAAACAACGAATTCGTCTCACGGAGAAACTTGCCCCGTTGAGCCTTGCCGAGACCAAGGAATACCTGGGACACGCGCTCGGGCGCGTGGGCGCCGACGCCGGCCAGGTGCTGGAGCCGACGGGCATCGATGCCCTGCATCGGCGGGCGGCGGGCATTCCACGCATGATCAACAACCTCTGCGAGGCGGCGCTGATCGCCGCCGCCGAAGAGCACAGCAAGCGCGTCGGTGCCCGGCATGTCGATCGGGTCGCCACGGAGCAGTTCGGGCTCGAGGCCCGGGAGCCGGACCCTGTCCCGAATGAAGCCGCGCCCGCCCCAACGGTTGCCGAAGTGCCCGTGCCCGACCTGATCCACGACACGTTGCCCGGCGTCGCGGCGCTCAGCGATCCGCCGAAGCCGGCGCCGTGGCAAGCCGCCGCCGAACGCATGCGGCAGCTCAAGGCAAAGACGGACCGCACGGAGCCGGCGCTGCCGACGCTGGACGAGACCGGCAATCCGCGCATCGAACTCCCGGCCGCCGCCGCACCGCCACGGCCGGCTGCCACGACACCGGCAAAACCCGCCGCCACCGCGATGCCGAAGCGGCCGGTCGCCCCGCCGCTCAGCTCGCCTGCTGCGGCACAGGCGCGGCCGAACCTTGCGCCAGGGCGGCAGGCTGGTCCGGCCACGTCGCAGCCGCCCCGGGTATCCCCGGCTGTGGCGAGCCCTGCCGCAGCCAGGCCGGCCATGATGGGCAATCCGAAGCGCCCGACCGCTGCGTCTCCTCCGGCCTTCGACACGGCCCTGCTCGAGCCCCGCGCGCCGGAAAAGCTGTCCAAGGACCAGGGTCCCCGGGATACGCTAAGCGTGCTCGCCCTCGAAGAGGCGCTGCTGCCCGACACGCAGCTGCTGCGGGCCCTCGAGGAGCCCGTCGCGTTGGTCGAGGACACCGCACCGGTGCCGCTCGGACTGCAGGCCGACGTGCAGCCCAGGGACCGTGTGCCAACCGAAAGATTACCGACCCTGTCGGACTCGATGCGCCTCGATCACCGCAGACCGGTAGCTGGAATCCCGGCACCGGCGGCCGCGCAAGGCCGCAAGCCCGGGGAGCCCATCCCGGAGATCACGCTCGACCGCAAACTCGACGAGCACAAGCAGGAGGCCGCGGACAAGATCGCGGCAGAGGCCGCCAAGCGCGCCGCACTGGCCGGCTCCGAAGCGCCGCCCGGCGAGGCGACTGAAGTGCCGGCTGCGGCACCGGCCCCCGTGCCGAAACCCGCCGCCCAGCCGCGTCCCGCCGCAGCGAAGCCGGTGGCCGAGTCCCCCGTCCACCGTCCGGCCCCGCCGGTCACGACGCCGCCGAAACCTCCCGGCGAACCCGTGCGGCACAAGCTCGACAAGGTTGCCGCCGAACTGGGATCTGCGAAGTCCATCGAAGACATCGATGGCATGGCCGCCGAAACCTTGTTCGGCGAGGAATTCAGCCAGTTGGCGGCCCAGGTTGCTGCGATGGCTCCGCCAGGATTCGACGACGACGCTGCGGCCGCCGAGCCCCTGCCGGAGCCGTCGGCAGCGCCGCCGCCCGCACCAGACGGCGCCGCCACGGCCGCCGAGGCGCCAAAGCGATCGGTGACGACGGGCTCGCCGGCGCCCGCCCGGCCTCCGGCGCCGAAAGCTGCAAACGGCGCCCAGCCCGCGGCGGCAAAGCCTTTACCGAAGCCCGCCGCCAAGGTACCGCCGCCGGCCGATATCGACGAGTCGGCATCCCGCCGCCTCGAAATGGTGCGCGCACTGAACGGCCAGAAGGGGATTTCGATCCCGTCGTCGGCCGAGCAGATCGTGCTGGAGGGCACGTCGCCGCGGAACGTCGCCGTGGCACCAACCGCTCAGCCGGGACCCAAGGACAGGCCCATCGACAACGAGTTCGGCTCATCGATGACCCAGACGCTCGCGGCCCTCCACCCGAAAAAGAAGCCCGCACCGAAGCCTGCCGCAACGGCTCCTTCGCCCACCAGGCACGGGCCGCAGCCCGAACCGATCGAAAACCAGTTCGGGCTGTCGATGACGCAGACCCTGAAGGCTCTGTCCGCCCGTTCGATGAGCAAGCTGGACGACGACGTCGACGACACGGACGACGACGAGGACGAGGACGACGACGAGCCGAAAGGCGGCTTTTTCAGCCGCTTCCGGCGCTCCTGACCGCGGCGCTCTTCAGGGCTGCAGGCGCCAGCTGCCGTCCGCCTGCAGGCAGGCCGTTCCGTAGACGTCCTGGTCCGGCACGCCGCCCACCGTGCTCTTCAGCGTGAACTCCCGGCATGGACCCGTCCCGCTGTCGTAGGTACGCGTCGGCGTGACGACATATACGTTGCCGTTGTCGGGGTTCGTCCAGGTCGTCGCCTGGCCCGTGCGGTTATCGTTGAGAGACTGTGCCGTGTTGATACGGTCCTGCTCGTCCATCGATTCGCCGATCCGACGGCCTATCATCGAGCCTGCGAGCGTGCCGACGATGATCGCCACGGTGCGACCGGAACCTTCACCGATCTGCGACCCTATGATGCCCCCGACGACGCCGCCAATGACCTCGCCCTGCTCTTCCTGCGTCGTGCCGCATCCGGCAGCTACAATGCAGGCGGCAACCAGCATGCTGATGCCCATTTGCGCTATTCGAATCATGCTCCAGACCCTCGCGAATTTGCTGCCACGCATCCCGCGACCGAAGCCGGTTGCGGCTGCGACACCGTCACCATGCGACGCCGGGTACCGCGAGACCATTCGTGGATATACCTAAGCCCGGCACGGAACTTTCAGCGCCCGTCCCAGGCTATCCGCGCCGCGGCCTCCCGCAGCCGGCGCCGGTTGTCGTCGGTCGCCGCCGGTTCGGAGTCGCCGAATATCGCGCGCACCCAGTGGCCGTCCGTCGGGTTGGGCAGCAGCACGAACTCGACGCCGTATTCGAGCCGGTCCCGCTCCATCAGCGCGTAACGCTCGTCGACGTCGGCTACGTAATAGTCGCGCTTGTAGTCGTTCAGGTTGTCACCGAGCATCAACAGCAGGTCGTGCGACGCCGCCAGCTGCTCGCGCGTCGCCGACTTGTCGGACGTATCGCGATACACGGTCAGATGTGCCTCGTCGGCCCACGGAAATTCGAGGTGCCGCAGCTGTCCGAGCGCATAGTCGTAGGTTCGTTCGCCCTGGTCCCGGTTCGTGACGTAGAAGACCTCGACGCCGACGGATTCGCAGTGACGCAGGAAATCCAGGGCGCCCGGCACTGCCGTGACCAGGTTCTCGGGTAGCCAGCGATCCCACAGCGCGTCGTCGAAGAAGTCCAGCCCTTCGTTGACCAGGTATCCCCAGTAGCTCTTCGCGTGAATGATCGTGTCATCCATGTCGGTGATCACCGCTGCCGGCTTGCCCTTGCCACGCCCGGCCGCGATCGCCATGTCGACGCGCAGGCGCGCGACGTTGTAGGCCTGGTGACAGAGCGCGCCGAATTCCGCCGCGGTCTGCTTCCAGGCGACGGCCCAGAGGAGCGGATTGCGAAGCCCCGCGTCGCCCGGGGTCGATCCCTCGTCCCGTGCCGCAGAGGCGGCCAGTGGCGATGCGAGCCCGCCAGCCAGCAGCCACGCGACGAATCGACGCCGCTCGAGCTCCCTGTCGCTGCCTGCGATGTTCCTGTGCATATCCAGCTTCCCCATCAGTCCGCGTATCCGGTCAGCTCGACGTATCCCCGCCCCGCGACCTCATTGTCGCCGCGCGTGCCCTCCACGTCGACCGCGCCCTCCCAGTAACGCACATTGGTGACGAGTTCCTGCGCGTCGAGTACGGGCCATATCCGGACATCGAGCCCGATTCCGGGCACGACGAGCCGCCAGCGGATCGGGTAGCGGCCTCCCTGCGGGCTATCCCACTGGTCGAGGACCTCGAGCGTCACGTCGTCGGCACCGAGCGCATGCGCGACGCCGTCGCTCGTGACCCAGGTGCCGGCGCTCATCGGGTCGCGAGCGCCGTCGTCGAGCCGCAGCTGGTAAAACATCAGCTCGGTCTCGTCGTCGAGCTGCAGCGCGAACCAGTCCCAGCCGAGCTGATTTCGAGCCAGCGCACTGCTGCCCCATTCCCGATCGAGCCATGCCTGGCCCGTAACCGCGTGGCTGCTGCCGTCGACTTCGACCGCGCCGGTCACCGCGAGTCGGGTCAGCGAGTAGTAATAAGAGGCGTTGCCCGGTTCCGACGACTTCCGGGACAACCCGTCCTCGCCGTTGGCCACCGGGGCCTTGCGCGGCGTCAGCGTGAGGTCGATGCCCAAACGCTCGTCGCGTGCCGTTAGCCGCCACGGCGGCTCCCGGTCCGCGTCCTGGTCCGGGAGTGCGGCCATGACCCAGTCTTCGAGCCAGACACGTGGCGGTGCTGCCTCGGCGCCCGCGAGCCCGAGCGCGCCACGGGAGTAGCGCACGGCGACATGAAATTCGCCCGCAACCACGTCGGTCAGCGCCAGGTGCCCCACGTACACCTGGTTGGTCCGCCAGGCAGAGGGATCCGGCCGTGCGTCGGGCGTGAGAGAAAACCGGAACAGCGTCAGCTCGAAGCCGAAGCGACGGCCGCCGTCGGCATCGAGATTGCCGGTGGCATACCACCACTCGTTGCGAAATTCCGGGTGCGGCCCGTGGTCGGCAGGGAAGCGAAACGGCCGCGGCTCCAGCGCCAGCGGGAACCCGGCGTCGGCGTCGGCGCCCAGCAACTCGGACAGCCTCGACGACGCAGGCACCGCCGCTACCGGCTCGACATCGCCCGGGGCCGGCCCACGAAACCCGCGAACAGCCAGGCCTGTAATTATTACAAAAACAATGACTAATATAATTTTCTTCACATCATTCCTCGCGCATGGCGAGCGCCGGCCGGCTCCGCGCCGCGCGCCAGGCCGGGTACAGCCCGGCCGCCAGCGCCGCGGCGACGGACAGCAGCACGGCCGATCCGAGCGCAGCCGGCGTAACGACCACCGGCATGCTCCAGCCGAAAGCACGCCGATTGATGACCTCGATCAGCAGCCAGGCCATCAGGAGCCCGAGCGGCAGCGCGGCCAGGCCGCTCAGCAGGCCGATGAATCCGCTCTGCAAGGTCACCATGCCGCCGAGCTGCCAGGGCGTGACGCCAAGCGCGCGCAGCACGGCGAGCTCGCGCGCCCGTTCGAGCTGCAGGGCGAGCATCGCGCCCAGGATGCCGACGAGCGCGACACCGACCGCCAGCCAGTACAGCACATCGGTAATGACGAAGGTCCGGTCGAAGATCTCGAGGGACAGGGCCTGCAACTGCCTGTTCGAACGCAGCTCGACGGATTGCCGGCCGGCCGCCAGCGCGGCGATCGCATCGGTGACGGCGGCCACGTCGGCTCCGTCAGCAAGATAGACGCCAATGGAGTCGATCTGCGGGTCGTCCCAGTAGCGCGCATAGGTCGAGCGGCTGATCAACAGGGAACCCGGGTTCACGTCGTAGGACCGGAAGGTCGCAGCGACGCGGAAGTCCCGACGGCCAGTGGGCGTCTCCAGCGTGACGAGATCGCCCCGGCGCGTCCCGTACCGGAATGCATAGGGCTCGGACACGAGCACGGCGTCGTCGCGTTCGAATGCCGGCCAGGCCTCGTCCGGATCCGCATCCAGCAGCCGGGTACCCGCGTAACTCCGCTGCGCCATCTTCAGCACGATCATCCGGGTGCGCCCCTGCTCCGATTCGAGCCAGACGCGGCGGCTCGCACTGTACTCGCTGACGCCCGGCACGCGGGCGATGTCCTCGACCAGCCCGGGATCGAGCGAGCCGTCGATCACGCCGACGTACAGATCGGCTCGCAGCGTCTCGTCGAGCCACTCCAGCACGGCGCCGCGAAAGCTCTGCACCATGATGCTGACGCCGACCGTCGCAGAGACGGCCACGGCCAAAGCAACGATCGCGATGCCGGTCCGGCTCAGGGAGGTCGCAATGCCGCCGACAGCAAGCCGCGCCGGGATGCCTCCGACGGCGGCGGCGAGTCGGGCTCCCTGCTCTGCCAGGAAGCGAACGGCAAGCGGAATACTGAGCGCAAAGCCGAGAATCATCAGGAACAGGGCCACCAGTCCGGCCAGCAGCGAGTGGCCGGAAAGCTGCAGCACGACGAGCGACAGGCCGGCGGACGCCAGCCCGCCGGCCGCGAGCCACGGCAGCATCCGGCCGCTGCGTCGCTCGAGTAGGGAGCGCCGCAGCGCGAGCTGCGGCCGGTAGCCTGATGCCTCCCAGGCCGGCCCGGCCGCCGCGACGACGGTAGCCAGCAGACCCGCAAGCGCGCCCTTGGCCACCGCCAGCGTGCCGATGCTGACGTCCGTAACGCTGAGCCGGAAATACAGATCGTTGATCGAGCGGGACACGAGCTCCAGCAGGCCGTGGCCCAGCCAGATGCCGGCGCCGACACCCAGCGCGGCACCGACGACGCCGAGCCCGGCGGCCTCCAGCAGGACCAGCCCGACCACCTCGCGGCGCGTCAGGCCCAGTGCGCGAAGGACGCCGATCAGACCCCGGCGCTGCAGCGCGGCGAATCCGACGCTGTTATAGATCAGGAAAATCCCCACCAGCAGGGCGAGCAGGCTCATCGCCGTGAGATTGGTCATGAACGCGGCGCTCATCTGGCTCATCGACTGCGTGCGCGCATCGGCCGCCAGCAGAGTGATTCCGGCCGGCAACCGGTGCCGGAGTTCTTTCGCCTGGCCATCGCCGCTGAGACGGAGGTCGATGCGCGACAGGTGGCCGAGCAGGCCGAACCAGTCCTGGGCCGTCGCGATATCGACGACCAGCAATTGGCCGACGGCGCCCGCGTCGATCAGGCCGGCTACGAACGCGTTTCTTGCCTGGCCGCCGGCACGAACCTCGAAGGCATCACCGAGGCCGAGCCGCAGGGCGCGCGCGGCCTGGGCGGACACCAGCGACGCACCCGGCTCCGCCAGCAGTTGCCTGAGCGCCTTTGCCTCCATGCCGCGGGCAGTCCGGGCGCCGTCGTCGATCACGCTGCGCTCGTCGCGGCCGGCCAGGGAGTAATGGCGGAATTCGCGCTCGGCGAAAGGATCGATGCCCAGCACGTTGAGCGACAATCCCTGCACGTCGCCGCGCCCGTCGACGACCGGCGCCGCCCGCCGCAGGCCGCCACGCCGCAGCTCCGCGTAAATGCCCTCGTCGATGCCGCCAGGCCCGCCGACGAGCTGGTGTGTCGCCGCCCCGTTCAGCGTGTCCATCGACAGCCGGAATGCCTTGCGCGAGCTGTCGTTCGCCAGGTCGACGGCCACGATCACGGCGACGCCGATGCAGATACCGATCAGCGCGAGGCCGAGCTGCCAGGGATGCCGGAGCAGGTATCCGGAGCTTGCGCGGTACAGCACGGGCATCGCCATACGCTCTGGTTCAGCGCTCGACGAGCGCGCCGTCGTGAATGTCGAGCACCCGGTCGCAGGACGCGGCCACCTGCTGGCTGTGCGTCGCCATCAGCAGCGTTCCGCCTTCGCGTTGCAGCAGGCGCCGGAGCAAGCCCAACACGACCTTCGCGCTGGCCTCGTCGAGGTTGCCCGTCGGTTCGTCGGCCAGGATGAGAGTCGGTCGGTGCGCGAGCGCGCGCGCGATCGCAACGCGCTGTTGCTCGCCGCCCGACAGGACGTCCGGGTAGCTGTCGGCCCTGTCGCCGAGGCCGACCGCATCGAGAAGGTCTCCGACACGTTTTACGGCCTCCCGCTCGGCGACCCCGTTCAACTCCAGCACGAGGCGAACGTTGTCGGCGACCGACAGGGTCGCTATGAGATTGAACGCCTGGTACACGAAGCCGATATGCCGGCGGCGAAAGAGCGTCCGCTCCCGTTCCGACATCGACGTCAGGTCGCGGCCGTCGATGAGGACCCTGCCTGCGTCCGGCATATCGATGCCGGCCACCAGGTTGAGCAGGGTCGACTTGCCCGAGCCACTCCGGCCGCGGAGTGCCACGGATTCACAGCGGCGGAACTCCGCATCCAGGTTCCGGATGACGTCGTGCCGACGACCACCCTCGAGATAGCTGTGCGTCAGTCCGCTTATCCGGACGTGTACATCCCGGTCGCTCACTCACGTCACCGCGGCCGTTCCCTGGCTGTCGTCGGCGCCGGCACAACTAACACGACGTTCAAAAAGGTCGTCCAGACCTTTTGCAACGTCGCGAGTCCGGCGCATGTCCGGACTCGCTCCCGGCGGTTCGAGCACTTACGTGCTTGAACCGCGGGCGAGACATCCTTGTCTCGCGCTGGCAGGGTGTTTTTCAACACCCGGCTAATGGCCCGCGCCCTCCAGGAAAGCGACCAGCTCGCGAATGAAATAGGCGCGCGGTTTTTCGAGAAACGCCGCATGATCTCCGCCCGGCACGGTGACCCATTGCTTGTGGCCGGTCCCGATCCGCCGGTAGAGCTTCGCCTGGATCTCCGGCGGCGCGATCGGGTCGAACTCCCCGACTATGACCAGCACCGGCAGCCTCAGCTTCGACGGATCGAGCGCGTTGTAATCGCTGTAGGCACGGATATCCGTCTTGACCGGATCTTTCTCGAGCGCCAGGCGAACGTACGCGGCAACCGCGCGCTCGCTGATCGAGCCCGGCGTGATGAAGTCGCTGGCGGCCTGCTCTGCCGTGTTCGCGAGCCGCTGCGGCTCGATGCCAGGCTCGTCCGGCGGAAACACCTGGTCCAGGTCGAGCCAGTAGCCGAACAGCGTCAATGATGCCATGGCGTCCGGATGGCGCTCGGCGGCCAGTTCGGAGATCGTCGAACCCATCGACCAGCCAAAGAGATGCGGCCTGACCCGCCAGTCGGACCGCGCCGCGATCCATTCGAGCACGGCGCCGACGTCGTCGGCCGAGCGGGACGGCGTCACCCAGCCCGATTCGTCGCGCGGCGTCTCCCCGTAACCGCGCAGGTCCACTGCGAAGACGGCATAGCCTCGTTCGACCAGGCCGTCCATCAGCGACAGGTCCTCGCCCTCGACCTGCAGGTCGAAGTCCGGCAAGGCGCTCCAGGTGCGGCCGTGCACGAGGAGGACAGCCTCCGTCGCCCCGGGCGCGCTCTTCTCCCAGACTGCCAGCGGATGACCGTCGGCCTCCACCGTGTGCCGCAGGACTTCCGCCGCGAGGGACCACTGCGCGAGCAGCAGCACTGCGGCCGACAGCCAAAGGCGGCCCCAGGTCTCCGTTCGTTTCATCTGCCGTACCTCGTTCCCGGGGTCTCCCGGGCTATGGCCTGATTCTACCCTCCCACCCGGCGCGGCAGTCGAGTGGATCGCCACGCACTTCGGCTTTGCGCCACGGCCGTGCGACAATCGCCGCCAATTCCCGATACGGCGACACGACCGGGGCTGGATCACACGGTGGGCGAACCGAGAGACAAGCTGATCGTAGGCAGCGAGGAATGGTGCTCGCTGCCGGGCCTCGGCATACCGGCCATCAGGGTCCGGGTCGATTCCGGGGCGAAGACCTCCGCGCTGCACGCGTTCAACATCAAGGGCTTCCGCCGCGGCGGTACCCGCTACGTGCGCTTCGACGCGCACCCCCTGCAGGGCGACCGCCGGATCACCATTCACTGCGAAGCGGAGGTGATCGGCCGGCGCACGGTCAGGAGTTCCAACGGCGTCGCCTCGAAGCGCTATGTCATCCGCACACCGCTGGTACTGGGCGAGAGGACCTGGCCGATCGAAGTGACCCTCGCGAACCGCGACTCGATGGGCTACCGGATGCTACTGGGCCGCGAAGCGATGCGGGATCGCATACTGATCGACCCGGGCGCCGACACCCGGCTCGGCGACAAGACCAGGCGGGAACTGCAGAAGACCTATAGGAGCCGCTGACCTCTGCCGGGTAGCCGCGTGCGTCCCCGAATGCAATGATGGCTTCCACTTATGTCGAATCATTTGCCGACCGGACGGTCGAAGCGGGATCCGGCGTATAATCCCGCCCTGGCTCTGGTACCGCTTACGACGTCTATGGATCACATGAAACTTGCTGTCCGCGCCGTGCGATCGGCGCGCCGCGCGCTCGGTCTTGCTTTTGCCTCGCTGCTCGCCGCCTGCGGCGGCAGCGGCGGCTACGGCGGTCCCGACGATGGCGGCGGCAACGGTGGCACTGGCTGGACCCCGGGGGTGTTCCTGCCGGCCGACAGCTTCTATGCCAAGTGCGTCAGCCCGAGGAGCGGCACCGACCCGCTGACCGGGCAACCCTACCTGGATGTCCTCGGTACCCGGACCGACGAGAACAACTTCCTGCGCTCGTACAGCAACGACACCTATCTCTGGTACGACGAGATTACCGATCGCGACCCCGCGCTGTACCAGACGCTCGAGTACTTCGACCTGCTGAAGACGACCGCGTCGACGCCGTCCGGCACGGCGAAGGACCAGTTCCATTTCACTTTCGATACCGACGAGTACGTCGCCCTCGTCCAGTCGGGCGAGTCGGCGGGCTACGGCGCGCAATGGGCCATCCTGCGGGGCGACCCGCCGCGCCAGGTCGTCGTCGCCTACACCGATCCGAACACGCCGGCGACGGCCCCCACGGTCGGCCTTGCGCGCGGCGACGAGGTGCTGAGCGCGGACGGGGTCTCCGTCAGCGACGGCAATCCAGACCCCTTGAACGCAGCCTTCTTCCCCGCGGCTGCGGGTGAGACCCACAGCTTCCTTATTCGCGACCGCGAGACCTTGCAGACGCGCACGATCACGATGCAGTCGGCGATCATTACGTCGGCGCCGGTGCAGAACGTGAGTTTCGTCGACCGGCCCGGCGGACGCGTCGGCTACCTGCTGTTCAACGACCACATCGCGACGGCGGAGACGGGCCTCTACAACGCGGTCAATAACCTCGCTGCGGCCGGCATCGACGAGCTGGTCGTCGACCTGCGCTACAACGGCGGCGGCTTCCTCGACATCGCCAGCGAGTTCGCCTACATGATCGCGGGCGGCGCCCGGACGGCCGGCACCTATTTCGAGCGGCTGGAATTCAACGACCAGCATCCATCCACCGATCCCGTGACGGGAGCGCCGCTCGAGCCGATACCCTTCCACAATCGCTCGCAGGGCTTTTCGTTGCCG
>JAOUIH010000034.1 GCA_029884165.1 Gammaproteobacteria bacterium
TCGCTCGTCGACTCAACGAGCGGCCAAGGAAAACACTAGGTTATTATTCACCGGCAGAGAAATTTGCCGAATGTGTTGCGGCGATCGATTGAATCCGCAACCCATTGCGGCCATTCGTATGCGGGCGAACCAACGATCGTGACAATGTCTGCAGCTTTGACGGTGCAAGCACACCAAAATAGCATCACTTACGTTCGGACTTTGCAAAGCGGATTTCGCTAGATGGAAATATTCGAGTATGTAGCGGTCCTTACGTCGATCATCATCGGCCTTGGAATGGCGCAGTTGCTGATGGGTGTGACTCGGCTTATCCAGCATCCCGAGCAAGCAAAACCCTACTGGGTTCATCTTTGCTGGGTGTCGTACATGTTCTTGTTAACGGTGTTCTGGTGGTGGTGGGAGTTCAGGCTCCAACTGGTGGAGACGTGGACTTTCGGCATTTATTTGTTCGTTATTCTATATGCGTTTCTGATGTTTCTGTTGTGTGCACTCTTGTTTCCAAGAGATTTTTCCGGCTATGTCGGCTTCGAGGACTATTTCTATGCGAAACGCAATTGGTTTTTCGGGGTGTTCATTCTTTCGCAATTAATCGACGTTGCTGACGCTTTGATCAAGGGCATGGATTACTACTACAGCCTGGGAATCCAATACCCCGTAGCGCAGTTCGTTATCGTGGCACTCTCCGTTACCGCGATTCTTACTCGAAACGAGAAATTTCACGCGATCTTTGTCCTTGCCCTGCTGCTTTACATGTTTGTGAACGGATTCTCGCTCTACGATACGGTTGGTTAGGCACTGCGAAGAGCCAGAAAGAGCAAAGATCAATCAATCAACACCTTCCTCGAAGACCGTGCCTGCGGAATGACGGGTTCTGGCCGGAACCAGCCGCTTGCCTGGAGTCAGCGACAATGACGGCTACTGACCCAAAGTGGTCATTTGTCCATCACTGAGGCACGAAAATTTCCGCCATCGCCTTGTGCGCGATTCGGGACCAACCTTCTACAGGACCTTCTCCCGACTCCGCCGGCCCGGCGTTAGTCGCGGCAATGATTACTGTTCCTTGATACGGATACTCGAAAATTACCGCGTTCCCTCCAAACGCTTCTTGGCCCCTGGAGAATTTCATGTAGATCCCGTCATCATTCCGCTGTCCAAACCAATTGAAGCCAATTTCCGTACCGCTTCGAAGGGTAACGTGATTCCCCTGCAACATTTCGACGCTTTCCTTTGTGAGGATCTTTTCGTTCCTTAGTGCACGCATGAAGGCATGCAAGTCACGTACAGAAGCCCTCATTCCGGTAGCGCCGCGAAACCCCCAGTTCGCTTTCATGGCTTGTTCGTCGAGCGGTGTGGCAACCGGAGGCACACAGGTGCCATTCTCAATTTCCATTCCCCAGAAACCAGAATTGGTCATTCCAGCCGGTCGCATGACCTCGTTTTCGATGAACGCCTCGTATGATTGGCCCGATAGTATTTCCAGAATTATTGCGAGCAGATTGTAATTGTCGTTCGCATAGGAAAACTCTTCACCGGGTTTAGTTTTCAGCTGTGGCGCGAGCAACGCCTTGAGCGCGGCTTCACGGTTCGCTATTCCGTCCGCGGCATATTGCTGTCGCAGGCCAGATGTGTGCGTCAACAGATGAAACACGGTAATGCCCGACTTGTCAAAAGGTACACCGGGGAGGTAATCGGCAATTGAATCGCGAATGTCCAGGATCTTGCGCTCGTGGAGCAGGAGAACGCCTACCGCAGTAAATTGCTTGGTAATCGATGCTATCCAATAGGATGGCATGCAATGCCGATTGTTCTCGACGCCTGAATCTCGATGATAGACATGGCCGGCGTCCCAATCGACGAGCACGGAGCCGCGATAACCTCGATGCTCCAGCGAATCAATTGCTGCATCTGCTTTAAGCGACAAATCGCTGTCGGTGTGCGCGATCGCAATACACGTGAACATTGTTACTGCCGCCAGCACCATCGAAACAACGCCGACACGACCGCGACTTTCCATGCTAGTTCTCCTGAAGTGCAACCAAAGCAAGCTGCAACATGCCCTGTCTCAGCTTGCTCTCCTTTCGTCGGGTTGACCGAAGAATTTCATACAGTCGTGCGTCGCCGACGAACTCCTGTTCTTCATAGTCACGGACCACAGTTTCTTGACGCTTGACCAGATCAATAGTCTTCCTCAGCCACTCAATCTGCTCATCCTTCGGCAGCAGGCTGAGGTTCAACAGTCGTGATCCAATCGGGTCATACACACCGATCATTCCTGGGTCACCCAGCCCTGTTATCCAATCCCGAACCATGCTGCGGCCCTTGGGAGTAACTGAATACTGTTGTGTTCCGCGGCCGTCCGACAGTGTGTCCACCATTTCGAGCAGATCGCGTTCATGCAGCCTCTTGATCAGCGGATATATAGAACCGGCACTGCTGCTGAATCGAGTCGTTGTCGATTTTTCGAAACTGCGCCGGATTTCGTAGGGCGTGCAGGGTTCTCGTCGTTGAATGTAAGCGATGGTCACAGCCTCAAGATCCGTGAGACGACGAAATTTCTGCCTGATTGAGCTCATGCACAGATAGTACGAATAGCACTAAATAAACTGCAAGCAGTGTGTACGTGTCGGTGACTGACCGAATGCGAGTACTGGTTAGAAAGTTAGTCAAAGTAAGTGGCAGCAACGGCTGCTCTTGGCCGTTAGCCGCCGGCCAGATTTGCTGATTTCGCATTGATTGAATGACCGCTTTCTGTGAAAGCTGTCGGTCGTTGGGGTAGACGGTCCGCTAACCGCGCAATAGCTGCCGTTAGCCGGAATTGGTCTACAATGACGGCTAATGACCTATAGCAGGCGCTAGTGGGGCCCGCAGGTTCAGCAGGACAAAGAAATGAATGGGGGTCAAGGTCATGACCAGTAACCCTAACCATGGCGTGGATGATGATAGACCGATGCTAAGTCGCCGAGATGTTGTGACTGCCGGGCTAACAACGGGGGCGGTGGCTCTGACTGCTGCCGTAATCTCGGAAGCGGCTGCTGAGGAATCCACTGATAGACAAAAGTCTTTGCGTAACATCAAGGCTTTGACCTTTGATGTATTTGGTACCGTCGTGGATTGGCGAAGCTCCGTAATTAGAGAAGGACAGCTTCTGTCTGGACGAAAAGGTATCGACGCAGATTGGGAGGCGTTCGCGGATGCATGGCGCGCAGGCTATGGTCCTGCAATGAATCGAGTGCGCACCGGTGATTTGCCGTGGATGAACATTAACGACCTTCACCGCCTGATACTCGTGGACTTGCTGGACGAGTTTGGCATCCACAACCTTTCATCGCAGGAGATCGACGAATTCAACCGGTCCTGGCACCGCCTGTTACCGTGGCCGGATAGTGTGCCCGGACTCAATCGTTTGAAGTCGCGATTCGTTCTAGCGACATTATCAAATGGAAATGTTTCCTTGCTTACGAATATGGCAAAGAATGCAGGGCTTCCTTGGGATTGTGTTCTGTCGGCAGAACTTTCTGGGCACTACAAACCGGATCGCGAGGTATATGCGACAGCGGCTGATCTTCTCGATTTACCAGCCGAAAACATCATGATGGTTGCGGCACACAAGGGAGATCTTAGAGCTGCGCAGTCAGTAGGTTTCAAGGCCGGGTTTGTTCCACGACCCCTGGAGTATGGGCCTGATGTCGAGGTCGATACGACCCCGGAGGCCGATTTTGATGTCAACGCAAGGGATTTTCTGGACCTCGCTGCCCAACTCGGCGCCTAACGGCATTGAACCCAGGTGATCTTCTAATAGCGGCGCTCGCTTGCTCGCATGAGCATCCGCTTCTGGCCCTTAGCCGCCGGCCACGTTCGCTGATTTCGCATTGCCTGAATGACCGCTTTCGGTGCAAGCTGCCTGTCGTCCTTGCTGCGTGTCCGGTAACCGCCCGGAAGGCGTCATTTGGCGAAATTGGTCTACAATGACGACCAATGACCCAGAGCGGCCATCGACAAGCCTGTCGACATCGCACTCATTTTGCGAAGTGATTGAACATGAATAGTTCCGGGATCAACGAATGGCTGACGCTTATTGCAAATGTTGCTGTTGTTGGCGGAATCGCGTTTCTGGCGATTGAAATTTGCCAGAACAATGAACTTCTCCGATCCGAGTCTCGCCAATCCCTGGTCGCCAATGACGTGGCTTCTCTCTGAGCAAACTTTCAGAATGCGGATGTATTCGCGAAATTTGTGTCCAACGGTGAAATGTCCGCAGAAGACCAGCTGCGCTTGAGTTTCATGTTTGCGCTGGATCTGAGAAATCGAGAATTTGAGTATTTTCAATACGTCAATGGACTCCTGGATCGTATTACTCCGTGGCATCAATGTCGGCGGCAAGCACAGTGTACCGATGCGCGACCTGAAATCGCTCATGGTAGACGTCGGGTTCCGCAACGTCCGAACATACATCCAGAGTGGCAATATCGTTTTGGAGAGCACGACCAGACCGACAGAAGAGATTTCCGATCTGATAGAGCGAGAGTTTGGCTTCCGACCTGGAGTTTTCATTCTGAGCAGGGAGGAATTCGAGAAGGCGCTTTCGAATAACCCCTACAACGCCGATGCTGGCAAGACGGTACATTTGTTCTTTTGTGATAGGGTGCCGACGTCAGTAGACTACGACTTTCTGGAGTCGATCAAGGCTAGCTCGGAGGACTTTGCTCTTGTCGGCCGTGTGTTCTATTTCCATGCCCCGAATGGCATCGGCCGATCTATCCTAGTTCAGAAGATGCACAGAGCATTTCCGGGCGTTGTGATGACGGCAAGGAATCTGAACACGATCAACAAGCTGGCGCAGATGCTCGGCAATTCTCGCAGCTGACCGGCCGCTACTGGCCGTAAGTGGCCCCTGGTCAGGAATTAGCTGGATTGTCCGGCATTCGCCGATGGCTGTCACTCAAAAAGAAAAAGGAGCGTCAAATGAGCAGCGCTGATGTTGTGAAGTCGCTATATGAAGCTTTTGGTACCGGCGACATGCCGACAGTTCTTGGATTACTCCACCCGGAGGTTTTGTGGTGCGAGGCCGAGGGTAGTCCGTATGACTCAGGAGATGGATGGGTAGGGCCGGACGCCGTCGTTGAAAACCTGTTTGCGAAGATGGGCGATGACTGGGAGGTGTTCACCGTGCATCCGGGTCAGTTCCACGACTCGGGATCCGTCGTCACCGTCGAAGGTCGGTATGCTGCGAAACACAATGCTACGGGCAAGAAAATGGACTGCCAGGTTTGCCACGTCTCGACCGTTGAGGATGGCAAGATCACCAAGTTTCAGCAGTATGTCGACACGGCAAAAATGCAGGATGTAATGGGCGTTAGTTCTTAATGGTTCACCGGCCGCTCTTGGCCGATACCTGCACTCGAAATCGACCCTTTTCGTGCTGGCGAGACGTCCGCTCCTGGGAAAAGCCGACCTCGAATGGCCGAAGAGCCCTCGCAAGTCAGAACGACTCCGGACCTATGATTCTTGATATCGTATGCTTGTCTATTTCCCCGGCGCCCACCCGTTCCCTGAGATCATGATGAAAAGAATCTTTGTAATAGCTGCGCTGCTTGCCAACGCCGGTTGCGCATACATGCAGAGAGTTGAAGCCCCGCCGGCGGCTCCCTCACGATCGAAAGCGCCAGGCTGGAGAACATGACCGACTTCCTCGTGATGGACTCCGGCCATACATTTGTAATCAACAACAACGAAGCGATCCGGCAAACGCTGTTTTTCCTCGCAAGCGGGAGTTTCGATCGGGACACAGACGACTAGCTGTTGCTCTCCGATTGCAGCGCCTCGCAAAACGCTTATAGCCGGCGCTGGACTAACGTCCCAGCGCCGCCTTGACGCTGTCGCGATAGCCGCGGCTGAGCGGCACCTCGTGTCCTCCATCGAGCAGGATCTTCGTCGACGAATCCACGTTGCGGATCTCGCGTACGGTGTCGACGTTGACGATGAAGCTGCGATGCGTCCGCAGAAAGCGGGTGGCGTCCAGGCGGATATACAGGTTAGCAATAGTGTCGCGGACGAGATATTCGCGCTCACCGGCATGAACGACGACGTAATTGCGCGCCGCTTCGAGATATCGAATGTCGTCGAAGGCAACGACGCTGGTTCCCTGCCCGGTCTGCACGACCAGCCGGTCCGGTAGCGGTGGTGCTGTTGTACCCTGTGACGAATTGACGCCACCCTCGCGTCCGACCACCGCGCGCCAAGCGAGCACGATCACGAGGATGCCGAAGTAGATCTTGATGTCTTTCTGGTATTCGACAATCAGGTTCTGAACGAAGGGCTGACGCCAGATATACGGGAAGCCCGTCGCGCCGTACCAGGCAGCGCGCAGCGCGACCATCAGTGTGTAATGGCCGAACGCAAACATGATCGTACCGAAAGTATGGCCGACTACAGCCGCCGGCCAGCGGTCCCGCGTCGGCGGAAACAGCCCTAGCCAGTAGACCAGCAGCGGGATCATCGCCAGTACCCCGAGGCCGCTGGTCACCTGCTCGACCACCAGACGATAGTCGTCCTTGCCGACGCCGAACGCGTCGCGCTCCGAGAATTTGACGTACAGGTCGGTGCCCCAGAGCACCGTGACCAGTGCGACCCATGCGCAGGCCTGGACCCACGTGCGCTGCGCCGCGCCGACCCGGGCCGAGCGGTTCATACTCGTCTCCCTGCAGCTGTCATTCGTCCCTCGAGGCCGCCATTCGTCCCGCGGACGTCACCGGTCGCCGCGAAATCAATACCTTGGCTACCCTCGTTCACTTACTGAGGGTCGCCGCATGAACCCGCGCAATCTTATCAATAGCCGCATCCTGGCGCTGCTGTGCGTCATCTTTCTCGTCCTTGTCCTCGCGGCCTGCGGTGGCGGGGGCGGCGAGCCGCGCATCGAGCCGCCGCCGGTACGTGACGACTGCGGCTCGGACAGCGTTCTGGAAAACGGCGTCTGCCGGCAGTTCGCCCTGCGTTCGGACGAGCGCATCCCGACGCGGTTCGTCGAGGACGGCATGCCCGTGAGCC
The DNA here is from genome assembly GCA_029884165.1 of Gammaproteobacteria bacterium. Classification (GTDB taxonomy): domain Bacteria; phylum Pseudomonadota; class Gammaproteobacteria; order Steroidobacterales; family Woeseiaceae; genus JAOUIH01. Next base: position 7,045 of record JAOUIH010000034.1, read on the forward strand.
TCGAGGCAGTCGTCTTTCGGCCGCTGACCGGCGAGCGCTTCCCGACGATCGTCGTCAACCACGGATCGACGGGCAGCGGCTCGGATCCGGACCTGTTCCGCCTCACGTTTACGCACAAGCCGATCTCGCTGTTCTTCGTCGAGCGCGGCTGGCAGGTCATCTTCCCGCAGCGGCGCGGCCGGGGGCTGTCGGACGGACTCTACGACGAGGGCTTCACGCCGGACCGCAGCGGCTACTCCTGCGAGCTGGACGCCGCCCTCGCGGGCGCCGACCGGGCGCTCGCGGATCTCGACGTCATCACCGACTGGGTGCGCGGCCGGGCGGACGTGGACACGACGCGGATGCTCGTCAGCGGTACGTCCCGGGGCGGCATCCTGTCGATTGCCCTGGTCGCCAGGCGCCCCGACGTGTACCTGGGTGCCGTGAATTTCGTCGGCGGCTGGATCGCCGAGGGCTGCGGCGACCACCTGCAGATCAACCGGGCGCTTTTCCGGCGTGGCGCCGCCTTTCCGCTCCAGACGCTGTGGCTCTATGCTTCCAATGACTCGTTCTATTCGCTGCCGTACACGCGCGGCCTGTTCGACGACTACGCCATCGCGGGCGGCTTCGGCGCGTTCGAAGAGTTCACTCGCGCTCCCGGCCTGAACGGGCACTTCATCATTAACGACCCCGACCGATGGGGTCCGGCGCTGGACGGGTATCTCGGTCAGCTTCCCTGATCGGGCTGGCCTGCGACAGCGTCAATGCTCACTAGTGTCAGCGTGTCGAGATCGAGTAACCTCCTTCCTTCAATACGGTGGGAGACCGCTGATGACCATTCAAGTAATCGGCACGGGCGTCGGACGCACGGGTACCTATTCACTCAAGCTCGCGATCAATCGGCTGGGCCTTGGCCCGTGTCACCACATGGAAGTGGTGCTGCATAACATCCCGGAACAGGTTCCACTCTGGCGTGCAGCGCTCGACGGCCGCCCGGACTGGCGGGCGAGTTACGGCGGATACAGTAGTGCGGTGGACTGGCCTACGGCGGGGTTTTTTCGCGAACTGAACGAAGCGTATCCGTCCGCGAGGTTCGTACATACGGAGCGCAGCCCCGAGAGCTGGGCCGACAGCTTTTCACACACGATCTACAAGCTGCTCGCCGAGAGGCACGCGGCGCCGCCCGAACTCAGGGACTGGCTGGAGATGGCGAACGACGTCGTCGTGCACACCGGGTTTCCGCCGGACCTGGACCGCGACCGGCTGATGCAGGCCTTCGTGCGCCACAACGAGGCCGTCCGGGCGGCGATCCCGGCGGACCGGCTGCTGGTCTACCAGGTGAAAGAAGGGTGGGGGCCGCTGTGCAAGTTTCTCGGCAAGCCGGTGCCGGACGAGCCGTTCCCTCGGAGCAATCACCGCGAGGAGTTCTGGGATCGCGTGACGGGCAAGATCTGAGCGGCGGGCAAGTCGCGCCGGCCCGCGCGCAGCTCTTCGGCGAATGCGCGGTTTACTTCCGGGATGCGTAGTACTTCTTGACGACCGATTCGCCGGCGACGCGCTTCTCGTGTTCGACCAGCCCCGGCGCGAGTCGCTGCACCAGGTCCGTCGGCACGTGATCGAGGCTGCCGGAGGTCAGCCAGTGGGTCGTCACGAACATCTTCAGGTCCGCCACCGTCAGGCGATTGCCTGCGAAATACTTGCCGCCGCCGCGCGCCAGTAATTTCCCGAGGCCGCGCACGTAGGTCGACAGCCAGCCGTCGACGAGTTTCTGGCGCGCCGCTTTCAATTCATCTCCCTGCAGGCTGAAGGTCGGCACGATGTAATGTGTCATGTCCTCGATCGCGTCCATCACCTCGTCACAGTACAGCGCCTGCATGTCATCCGTTGGATAAAGGCCGGCTTGCTTGCCGATGTAGCGGCACATGGCGTTGGATTGCGTAATCGCTACGCCGTCGATCTCCAGCACGGGCAGGGAGTTGAAGGGCGTGGACTTGCGCATCTCGGAAAACTGGGCGAATGACAATCGCATGTCGTCGAACGCGATGCCGGCGGCATGCAAAGCGATACGAATCGGCTCGCCACGCCCGCCGTCGAAGTCAAAGTACGTGAGTTGATACCTGGCCATGTTTGCTCTCTCCCCTGTGTCGAGCGCGAATCCCGGACTTTTTGCCGCAGCATCGCGGAGTCAGGCGCCTGTCTTATGTTCAATGGCGTGTCACCGCAGTGCAAACCCGTTACGAAAACTGCCTGCTGCGCGGCTCCGACGAGACCGGCACGCAGTCTACGGCAATGCGCGGACCGTCGCCAATCGGAGACAGATGGCGCGTCGTCCGCGGATGTGCGGAAATACCCGTACGCGAAATCGTGTTGTTCCCGATTCCAGTCGTCGGACGGTCCCGTGTTTCCCCCCATTGACGGTACCGTGCGAACGCCTGAGAAAATTCGGGGACGTGACCGACTCATCGGGTCGGAACCTTTTGGCGGTTTCATTCGTTTAACAGGTATGCCGCCGGCTGTTCGGGTTGGCGCATCAGGAACGGGTCGCCACGGACGGCACTCAATCGGGCGATCAGAATGCTTTTCGACTTGTGGGTCCTGAACCAGGCCTTCGGCGCCAGCGCCGATTCCACCGCGACAATCAAGCTCCCAACGCAACAGGAAGCTGTCCGCTATCTGAAATCCATACTGACCGACACCGGCGCTGTGCGAGTGCTGTGCGGACCTCCGTTGTCGGGCAAGTCGACGATCGTGAGCGCGTTCTGCGAAGACATGCCGAACGACCTGGCGGTCGCCGTGGTCGACGGTTCGGGATCGACAGGTCACGGATTGCTGTCTCGCATCCTGTCGCAGTTCGGCTATCGCGTCGATCTTCCCTCCAGCGACGAGCTGTTCAGGATGCTGAGCGTCTTCGCAGTGCAACAGGCGCGAACGGTGCAATCGCCGATCATCGTGGTCGAGAACATCGAGAAGATGCAGATCGGCGCGCTGCGCGCCCTGTCCATGCTTGCAACCTTGAAGTTCCAGGGCAACCACGCGATACGTCTCGTGCTGACCGGCGGCGCCAGGGCCGCGGCACTGCTCAGATCCCGGAGCCTTGCGACGATCTCCGAGCGTGTCAGTTCGACCTACGATATCGAGCCGCTGTCGCACAAGGAGTCCATGTTGCTCCTGCACGGGCGCCTGGGCGCCGGCGGAGTGGTGCAGCCGGACGAGGTGCTGCCAATGGATGTGTGCGATGCGCTGCACGAAGTCTCCGGCGGCCTGCCTGGCCTGCTCATGCAAAATGCGAGGGCGGTGATCGGGCAGGCAGCTTCGCTGCCCGTGAGCATGGTGGATATCCGCAGGCACCAGGAGTTGATGAGCGAGAAACCGAAGATGCCGCGGCTGATCGTGACATCGAACGGCAAGACGATCGAAGAGTACGAATTCCGTGAAAAGAAAATTACGCTCGGGCGTTCGAATATCTGCGACATCGTGATCTACGGAGAATATGCGAGCAAGTTTCACGCGATGCTGATCCTGTATGCCGATGCCCTTATCCTCATCGACCTGAACAGCTCCAATGGCACCTTTGTGAATTCGGTCCGCGTGAAGAGCACGATCCTGCGCAACGACGACATCATCTCCGTAGCCGACTACCGGATCAAGGTGCTCGATGCACCGGAGAGCGGCGTCGACGTGACGGGCGAAGCCGCGACCGCGGATACGTCGAAAATGAAGACGCTCGACGAGGCCAGGCAGGAAAAGAAGGACAAGCTGGTGCGTTACCTGGCGAGCCGTAAACGACGCACGGGCTCGGCAGACTGACGGGCGAGTCAGCCCGGCGCGCTCACGACGAGGCGACGATTCCTCCGTCTATGGCAATCGTCTGGCCGACGATATAAGCGCTGGCGCGCGAACTCAGGAAGATGGCCAGTCCGGCAATATCTTCCGGCGTGCCGACGCGGCCGCGCGGGTTGCGCTGGCCGATTAGGTTCCAGTCGACGCCCTCGCCCTCGGTCTTGCCGCCGAAGCCGACGCCCGTGCTCAGCATCCAGGTCGGGAACGGTCCGGGTGCTATGGCATTGAGAATGATATGTTCCTTCGCGAGCCGTGCGGCCAGGCAACGCGTCATGTGATGCAGTGCAGCCTTGGAAACGGGATAAGAGTAGGTATCGAACAAGGGCGTCTTAAGGCCATCGATCGAACCGATGTTGATGACCCTGGCCGGGTCCTCGGCCGTGCCCGAGGCGCGCAGCAGGGGCAAGAGCTTCTGGGTCAGGAAAAAAACGGCCTTGACGTTGACATCCATGACCTTGTCCCAGCCGTGTTCGGGAAACTCGTCGAGAGGGGCTCCCCAGGCGACACCCGCGTTGTTCACCAGGATGTCGAGACGGTCTTCACGGGCCGAAAGTTTGCCAACCAGCGCCTCGATGCCCTCGAGTCCCGACACGTCAGCCGGCAGCGAGACGCATTCGCCGCCGTATTCCCGGCTGAGGCGCGCGGCGGTCGCGTCGCAGGCCCCGGCCTTGCGCGAGCTGATGTAGACCCTGGCGCCGTTCGCCACCAGGCCGGCGGCGCTCATCTCGCCGATGCCACGGGAGCCGCCGGTTACCAGCGCGACCTTGCCCTGTACGGAAAACAGCTTGTCGAAATTCGGCATCGTCGAGTCCTCGGCTGCCCGGGCGGAACCGGCAGTGTCACCGCATTGCGTGCGAGGTTCAATACCGGGCGCTGCGGTCGCTCACTATCTACTTTCATCGTCGGCTCGCCTGGTCGGGGATGCGCCGTGCTAGCCGCCCGCCACCGCTCCCACGATCATGAACGGCTGTGCGCCGGTCGCGATCGATTCCGGTAATTCCGCGTCGGGCGAATCATGGGTCACGTCCTCGCCGTCTGCGAAGAATCGAACTCTCGGTCGCCGCTTCAGCGAAACGTGCTCGCGGACAGTTCCCCTGAGCATCGGGTAACCTGCTTCGAGCGCATCGAGGATCGAGCGCTGCGTAACCGCGCCTTCGACCTCGAGCGTTATCTCCTTCTCGCAGTTCGCGAGCGTCTGCAAGTGAAACGGCAGCACAACCCGAATCATGCGATCGTCTGGGTCTCGACCGACAAAACCGCCGGCAGGTCGCGGACGACCGCTTCCCAGCTGTCGCCGCCGTCATTCGACGCATAGACCTGCCCGCCGGTCGTGCCGAAGTAGACGCCGCCCGGGTCCGCCCGGTCCACGGCCATCGCGTCACGCAGCACGTTGACGTAACAATGTTCCTGCGGCAGCCCCCTGGTCAGCGCCTCCCACTCTTCGCCGCCGGAGCGGCTGCGAAAGACACGCAGCTTGCCATCGGGCGGATAGTGCAGGGAGTCGCTCTTGATCGGCACGACGTAGATCGTTTCCGGCTCATGCGCGTGTACCGCTATCGGGAAGCCGAAGTCCGTCGGCAGGTTGCCGCTGACCTCTCGCCAGGTATCGCCGCCGTCGTCACTACGCATGACGTCCCAGTGCTTCTGCATGAACAGGATGTTCGGGTTGGACGGGTGAATCTCGATGTGATGCACGCAATGTCCGACCTCGGCAGTCGGGTTCGGAATGTACTCCGAGTGCAGGCCCTTGTTGATCGGCGTCCAGGTCTTGCCGGCGTCGTCCGAGCGAAACGCGCCGGCCGCGGAGATCGCGCAATAGATCCGGTTCTCGTTTACCGGGTCGAGCACGATCGTGTGCAGGCACATGCCGCCGGCGCCGGGGGCCCAGTTCGGGCCCGTCTCGTGTCCGCGCAGACCGGCCAGCTCATGCCAGGTAGCGCCGCCATCGGTCGTCTTGAACAATGCGGCGTCCTCCACGCCGGCGTAGCAGGTGTCCGGGTCGTCGAGTGATGGTTCGAGGTGCCAGACGCGCGCGAACTCCCAGGGATGCTGGGTGCCGTCGTACCACTGGTGCGTGCTGAGCGGCTTGCCCGTTTTCTTCGACGTGTCGTAGACGAACATGTTGCTCTTGCCCTGCGGAATGCCCTGGGCCGCGGCCTTGGCGGCGCTGTCGTCCGAGCCAGGTTGCGTCCAGGTCCTGCCGCCGTCATCCGAGCGCTGGATGATCTGCCCGAACCAGCTCGAGGTCTGCGAGGCATAGATACGGTCCGGATCGACCGGCGAGCCTTTCATATGAAAGATCTCCCAGCCGGCGAAATGCGGCCCGTCGACTTTCCATTTGCGGCGCTTGCCGTCGGACGTGAGTATGAAGGCGCCCTTGCGGGTCCCGACGAGTATGCGGATCGTGGTCACGGCTGCTCCCCCCGGAGATCGTGCGGCTGACAGGTTTGTTGTTGCTGTTGGTCCCTTGCCGACGCGCGCGTCCCGTCGCCGCCGGATCACGGGCGCCACCCATGTAACGCGTCGCGCTTATCCTACGACCCCACGTATTTCGCGTAAATGCCGCGGGCGACGATCGCCTCGTTTGTGCCCTTGATGATGGCGCGCCCGTCCGGGAAAAGCGTGATCTCGTAAGGCTTATCCCCGTCGGTTATATGCGCGCGAAGCAGGAACTCGTTGACCTGCACCGCGCCATGCGCGCGCAGCCGCCGCGCGAGCGACCGCAGATCGACGCGATCCGGACGCTCCTTGTGCCGCAGCTGCACGGCGTTGCGGCCGCAGAGTACGGCCGCGCTCGACCCGGCCGCGCCGTCGAGGTAGTCGAAGCGCCGTTGCCGGCAGCACGGACAGTCGCCCTTCTCGTACGCGCCGTCGACCTTGAGCTGGAGCAGCTCGTTGGACCAGAGATCCAGGCTGAGGAGCCTGCGACTGACCCGGGCATACTGCCCGGTGAGAATCTTCAGCGCCTCCGCGACCTGGAAATTTGCGACGATGCCGATAGCGGGCCCGACCACGCCGACCGTGTCGCAGGTCGGCGAGGTGCCGGGTGGCGGCGCCTCCTCGAACAGGCAGCGAAAGCAGGGTGTCGCAAAGTTTGTCGGCGATTCCCAGGCGGTGCGGCCGCCGGTGTGCGGCAGGATCGCAAAAGACATGCCGGTGGTTCCTACCGCCGCGCCATAGACATAGGGCACGCCGCTCTTCACGGCGAGATCGTTCGCGAGATAACGGGTTTCGAAGTTGTCGAGCCCGTCGACGAGAATGTCGGCGGCAACGGCCAGATGCTCGATATTGGTGTGATTGATGTCCTCGACGATCGCGGTGACACGAACCTGCGAATTGATGGCGGCGATTTTCCGCTTCGCCGCCGCGGCCTTCGGCAGGCCCTCATCGACGTCGCGCTCGTCGAACAGGACCTGTCGCTGCAGGTTCGTCAGTTCCACGATGTCCCGATCGACGATGACCAGGTGGCCTACGCCGGCGCGCGCCAGCATGTCGGCAGCGACGCTGCCGAGCGCGCCGCAGCCGAGTATCAGCGCCGTCGAATCGAGCAGCCTGCGTTGACCCTCCGGCCCGAAACCGGGCAACAGCATCTGGCGATGGTAGCGGTCGAGGTCGCGGCTCATCGGCGCGACATTAGCACAACGCCGGTCGACGCCGCGGCGGCAACCTGCCGGCGCGTGATCGGATGGCGGAAAGTTGGAAATACATCGCGGCCGTCTTATCCTCCGGTGAGGGGCGAGCACCACATTTAACAATAATCCGGTTGGGGGCCATATGAAATTTTCGTCAATAGCGGCGGGCCGCACCGTTCTCGTCGCATTCGCAGCTTGCGCCATGTTCCTTTGCGCTGCAGGGGCACAGGCATTTCCGCAGACACTCGAGGCCTGGCTTGATCGCTACGGACCGACGTCGGACTCCGGCGCCAATTCCAACTGCCAGCTGTGCCACGTCGAGCCGAACGGCGGCAGTCCGTGGAATGGCTATGGCTGGGACATTCGCGACGCGCTGGCCGACCCGGGCTGCGACCTGAATGGTAATACGGTCGTATCCAATGCCGAGGCGTTCTTCTGCGTCGAGATCGATAATTCGGATAACGACGGCAGTTTTTACGACAACGTCAGCGAGATCGGCCTCGGCACGCAGCCCGGCTGGACCGAGGGACCGTTCAACAATCATTACTCCCGTACCGGAATAGAGCCCGGCAACCTGCCGCCGGACGGCATGGGGCAGCTGGACCCGGACGGCACCGAGCCGCCGCCGCCCGAGCCGCCGCTGCCTCCGGACGACGATGCCGACCTGCCGCCGGGACAACTGGTGCGCAACACGATCGTCGTCAGGCCGGGCGACTCGATCCAGACGGCCATCGACCGGGCGTCGCCCGGTACGCGGATCTACATCCTCGCCGGCACCTATCGCGAGCTGCAGAACCCGACCAACGCCCTGACGATCACCAAGAACGGGCTGCGCCTGATCGGCCAGACGACGAAGAAGAAACGCGTTGTGCTCGAGAACGCCGGCGCCCAGCGCAACGGCATAGTCGTCGTGCCCGAAGATCGCACGGACTGCATGGGCTGTCACACGGATCTCGGTCCGCCTTTCCCGGTCAAGGAAGGGGTCCCGATGGGGCTCAAGATGCGTGAGCCGATGATGCACGGCATCGAGATTCGCGGAATCACGATCAGGGGATTCCGGAACAATGGCCTGTTCACCGAAAACGTCAACGGGTTCCGGATCGTCGACGTCGAGTCGATCGACAACCGCAACTACGGCATCTTCCCGACGCTGTCGAAGAACGGCCTGATCAGCCATAGCAAGGCAATCGGCTCGTCGCTCGACAGCGGCATCTGGGTGGAGACGTCCGAGAACGTCGTGGTGCGCAACAACTACGTCGAGGGCAACGTCAACGGCTTCGAAGTGTCGAACAGCGACGACATTACGCTCGTACACAACGAGGCGGCCGGCAATACCGTCGGCGCCGCAATCCTGCTGCTGCCCGATATCTTCGACGATCGTCCGGGAGCCAAACGGATCGACCTGCGCGACAACTGGATCCACGACAACAACAAGCCGAACACGGCGAGGCCCGGCTCGATCCTGTCGCTCGTGCCTTCCGGCACCGGCGTGCTGTATCTCGGCGTCGACCAGTCGACGATCGCGAACAACCGGATCGAGAACAACGGCTTCACCGGCGTTGCGATCGCCGACTACTGCCTGACCGTGCTGGGAACGCCGTACGACTGTTTCGGCGGTCTCGACCCGACGATCACGCCGGAGTTCGTTGCAGACCAGTCTGCCAGCGAGAATACGATTCGCGGCAATACGCTGGTCAATAACGGCACCGACGTCGACCCGGCCAATCCCTTCGGATTCGCCGCGGCGGACCTGACGATGCTGTCGCTGGAGCCGAGCAATTGTTACGCCGACAACGCGTTCGGCACGTTCTTCTCGCTGTTCGGTTTGCTGCCGCCCTGTCCCTAGCGGGGTGTTGAAAAACATCCTGCCAAGGCCGGATCGTTCGTTGTTAAAAAAAGGGCCGCCTGGAGGCGGCCCTTTTTTTCCTGATGTCTCCCGGTTAAGGGAGCGTCCACATAACGGCGTACGACATCAGACCGCTGGCGTCCGATGTGCCTACCACCTGGCCGGCGCTGTTGACGTCGACTGCCGTCGCCGCGGCCCTGCCGCGGCCATCCAGAGCAGCCAGCCGGTTCAGCTGGAAGGATCCGTCCGGCTGCTCCAGCCAGTACACGGCGCGCCGTATGCCATCCTTGGACCTGGAACCCTGGCCTACGATGACCTTTCGGCCACCTCTTTCCGCGATTGCGTGGGCGGTGCTGTTGGCGGTGTCGAGCGCCGGAAGATCGAAGGGACCGGTCCAGCCGGGTCCGTTCTTCACCCAGTAGACCGGAATCGAGTACTGGGTACAGCCTGACGCGCAGGGTTCCCAGCGCTCGCCGACGATCCAGTCCCCGGCCGAATTGATGTCGAATGCAAGGGTGTCGTAACCGGGCAGCGCAGTCCAGGCCGTCGTGCCATTGGTCCAGAAACCGGCATGGCCGACAAGAGCTTCGGACGATGTGATTCGTGTTGCGCGATTGACCAGCGCCGTACCGTCGTTGCTGATGGCAGGGGCTATCGGCGCATAGACATCGGTGACGTTCAGGACAGTAGCGCTCCAGCCCTGGCTGTCACGGATCCATCGGGCCGGGCGAGTGACCTCGTCGCTGCCAATGACGCCGACAGCGAATTGCCCGTTCGCACTCAGGCCATCGGCGCTTCCCCACGTCATGCCAGTCGTTATGGGCATGGCCACGGGGACGGCGCTGCCAGGATATATGACGATGGGCATTGCAACGGGACCGGAAGCAAAGCCGACCACCGTCCCGTCGTCGGCTACGTCCCCGGCACTGGCGCCGCTGGACCCGGGCAGCGTGCCGAGATCCTCCATGCCCGTGGCCAACGTCCAGCGCAAGGCGGCCGCCTCGCCGGCACTGCCGCAGGAATTTCCCTGTGCCGTCACGTAAAGGCCGTAGCCGACATCGTTATTGATACCGGATGCGCCGCTGGTGGCGCAGCTCGCCGACGTTCCGAGGCTTTGTGGGAGAACCTGCGTGCCGCCGCCCCCTGAACCGCCGCCGGGCTTGCCTTTGCTGCCACCAGGTGCGGCCAGCGTCGCAGCGCCGACGAAGAGTGCAATCGCGACGCCGGAAGCGATGGCCAGTGTGACGATGGCTGCTTTGCTGCGCGGTTTCGAACGACCGCGCCTCTTGTTCTTGTGCATGTCGGGACCTCCGAAAGCGCTAATCCGTACCGCCCGCTTTGTTCGTGGGCAGCGATCTGGCGCCTGAGGCCCGGTTCCGCCAAACCTCACACCGGGTCCCCGGTGCCAACTCGTCGAGTAAGCCTACGCCCGCTGCCTTTGCCGGATATAAGTACAATTACTGAGTGGCGAGCCGGCACGAGCCGCACTAGCGACGTAACAGACAGCCGTTCGATGTTATGTAATCATTCGTGCAAGTCGGACCTGGGCCAGGTCCAGGCAGGCTCCCGCCCGGCGGCGGCCCGGACAAATCACACAAGCAGACGGCACTTGCCAACCGACGACAAAACCACGCCCCACCAGGAACACGTCGTGCTCGGCATGCTTGCGGCACTGGGCGCGTTTTTCGTGTTCACCGTCATGAACGTTTTCGCGAAGCTGCTCAGTGTCCGGCACTCCGTCATCGAGATCGCGTTCTACCGCAACCTGATCGCCTGCATGCCCTTCCTGTTCATGGCTTTCGCCATGGGAAAAAGGGAGATGCTGGTGATCCGCAGCCAACCGAAGGCGATCGTGTTTCGTGCAGTCCTCGGAGCCATGTCACTGATGACGACCTTCGCAGCGTTCGCGCTGATGCCAATGGCGGAAACCACGGTGCTGCTGTTTACTGCTTCGCTGTTCATGCCGGTGCTCGGCGTGCTCATACTGCAGGAGCACGTCGGACCGTATCGCTGGGCCGCTATCGTAGTCGGCTTCATTGGCGTGGTGATCATGACGGGCCCGTCCGGAACCGTGAACGCGCTCGGGCTGAGCGTCGCGCTTGCCGCGGCCCTGATGCACGCGACTCTCGGCATCGTCCTGCGCCATCTCGGCAAGCACGAGAGCCCGGAAACCATCGTGTTCTACTTCCTCGTGATCGGCGTCCTGGTGACCGCATTGCCGATGCCCTTTGTCGCGGTCTGGCCGGCGCCGGACGAGGCTCCGTTGCTGGTCGGCGTGGGGCTGTGCGGCGCGCTGGCCCAGTGGCTCCTATCCACGGCGTACCGGCATGCGCCAGCCGCTCTCGTAACTGTTTTCAATTACACTGGGATCGTCTGGGCGACCCTGTTCGGAGTGCTGATCTGGAACGAATGGCCGACGAGCGTCGTGCTGGCCGGCGGCGGAGTCGTCATTGCATCGAACGTGCTGATCATCTGGCGCGAGAGCCGCCTCAGGCAGGTGACCGGCGCTGGAGTTCGCGCAAAGCTTTAGGATTTCTGGAGACGTTAATGAGGACCACGACGCGAGCGAGCTCGATTATATGGCGCTGCCTGGCGGCTTTCATTTCGGTGTTGCTCACCCTCGGCGTCGCGGCCGCCGCCGGTCACCCGGCCGCAGAGGCGTCCGCGGATGATTACGCCGGTACGGACCGGCTGTTCGAGGACTTTCATCTCGCTGCGCATATCCCGGGACTGGTATATGGCGTCGTGGCCGATGGCCGCCTGGTGCACGTCCGCACTTACGGCGTGCAGGATCTGGGCGAACAGCGACCGGTGACCCCGGATTCCCTGTTCCGGATCGCATCGATGACCAAGGCCTTCACGGCGCTCACGGTGCTTGGGCTGCGGGACGAAGGCGGCCTGCGTCTCGACGCGCCGGCGGCAGACTACGTGCCGGAACTTCGGAAATGGCAGTACCCGACAGCCGACTCGGCCCCGATCCGCGTGCGCGATCTGCTGAATCACGTCGGCGGGCTCGTCACCGACGATCCCTGGGGCGATCGCCAGACCTCCCTGCCCGAGGACGAGTTCACGGCGCTGCTCGAGCATGGCGTGAACTTCACGCGCGCGCCTGGCATGGCGTACGAGTATTCCAACCTGGGCTATGCACTGCTCGGCCGGATCATCACCAACGTTTCCGGAACGCCGTACGCGGACACGATCGAGGCAAGGCTGCTACGGCCGCTGGGCATGGCGTAGTCGGGTTTCGATATCGGCAAGTCACCGCAGGAACGCCGCGCACTCGGCTATCGCTGGGAGGAGAACGAGCTTCGACCGGAACCGCCGTTGGCCCACGGGGCCTTCGGCGCGATGGGAGGAATGCAGACCAGCGCGAACGACTATGCGAAGTGGGTCGCCTTCCTGCTTTCGGCCTGGCCGCCCCGAGACGGTGAGGACGCGGGGCCGGTCCGCCGTGCGACGGTTCGTGAACTCGCCCAGGGTTCCAACTTTCCCCGCATCGGCCGTCGCTATGCGCCGAATGGAACCGAGGGCAGCCTGCAGGCGCTGAACTATGGCATGGGCCTGCAAGTACGTATCGATTCGGACCTGGGTTTTACGCTGAGCCACAGCGGCGGATACCCCGGCTACGGTTCCCACATGCTGTTGCTGCCCGATCGCGGCATCGGCATATTCGCGTTCGCGAACCGCACGTACAAGGCGCCGACGGTCCCGGTCTGGCAAGCGGCGTTGCTGCTCGAGCGGGCCGGGCTGCTCGGCATGGGACACGCCGTGCCCGTCAGCGACGCACTGGCGGTGGGATACCGCGCGGCCGGCGCAATCTACGCGGCCGCGGACGTAAACGTCGCGGCAGACCTGCTGGCCATGAATTTCCTGATGGATCGTGATGCCGCGCTGCGTGCTCGTGACATCCGGGCGGTGCGGGAGCAGGCCGGCGACTGCGACACGTCGGTGCCGATCGCAGCGACCGGCGCATTGTCGGGCACGTTCGCCTGGCGCTGCGAACACGGGCGGGTGAGCGGCAGCCTGCTGCTTGCGCCGACTCGGCCGTCCGGCATACAGGAGCTGGTGCTCGAGGCGGTCAATCCGTAGGCGCCGGGCACGGTACGCCGTCGCGCACGGCGAATCGGCGGAAAGAGCCGCTCCGGGAGCGATCTTCTTCTATACTGACTGGTATAGACGCCGCGGGGGCGGCGTCGAATTCAGAACAGACACAGGGAAATCAATCGATGAAGCGCATATTTGTCGCAGCTGCGGCGCTCGGCACCGTTGTCCTTGCGGGCGGCCCTTCGTATGCCCAGGTAACCGAAGACAGCATGGGCAAGGTCGTTCCGGTACACCTTTATATCTGCAATTTCGTCGGCAGGAAGGGACCGTCGGATCTGAACAAGGTAATCGCCAACTGGAACCTGTACATGGACGAACGTAACAGCACGAACTACGCGGCCTGGACTCTCGCGCCATATCATTACGGTGGTGACAATACCTTCGACGTCGCCTGGCTCGGTGTCTACACGGACGGTAACGCGCTGGGCGCCGCCACCGACCAGTGGCTGGCCGAGGGTGCCGAGCTTCGAGACGATTTCGCCGAAGTCCTCGACTGCGTCGCGCATCTCGGCATGGCATCGGCGATGTACAAGCGCCCTGCAGACACCGGGACGCCCGCGACCGGCATCATCACGATCATGGACTGCAAGCTGAACGAAGGCCATCGTTACGAGGATATCCAGGCGGCCGAGGTGGAGTGGGCCGAGCACATGACCCGGTCCGGCTCGACGGCCGGCACCTATCACTGGTTCCCGCAGTTCGGGGGAGGCAACGCCGAATTCGACTACAAGGTCGTGAATGCTTACGCCAGCTACGCCGAACTCGGTGCCGACTGGGAGCGCTTCGCGAACGGCGGCGGCCGTGCGGCGTCGGAAGAAACCTTCGGCGACATCGACGAATGCGACGATGCGCGCGTGTACGTGGCAACCAGCCGGCGAGCCGCGCAGATACGCTGAGGTCGCTGCGCTTGTCTGCCTCGCGAGCGGCGGCGAAAGCCTCCGCTCGCGGCAGGCTCGCGTTCTTGCCGCTCAGCGGGGCGCGGGGCTCCGGTCGCTCCCGGCGTCGTGCAATACATCCAGGAACCGGTCCCCGTAGCGCTCCAGCTTGGTCTGCCCGATGCCGCTGATCTCCAGCAGTTCGGCTCTCGACCGCGGACGCAGATTCAACATTTGCTTCAGCGTCCGGTCGTGAAATATGACGTAGGGCGGCACACCGTGCTCCGCGGCCAGCACCTGGCGGCAGGCGCGGAGTGCATCCCACAGGTCCCGATCCGCATCGGCGATCGCCTCGGAGCCGCCCGCCGTCCTGGCGACCTTGACCGGACGTTTCGGCTCCTGGCGGAATGCCACCGTTGTCTCTCCGCGGAGCAGGCCGCGACTCCTGTCGGTCAGCACGAGCGCCCCGTATCGTTCGGGGTCTGAACGCAGGTAACCCATCACGACGAGTTGGCGCAGGATAGAGCGCCAGGTCCGGCTTTCGAGGTCGGCGCCGATACCGAAGACGCTCAACTCCGTGTGCCGGTGCTGCTGCACCTTGTCCGTCGACTTGCCCAACAGGACATCGATGACATGCGCTGCGCCGAAGCGCTGGCCCGTACGGTAAACGGCCGACAACATCTTCCGGGCCGCCTCGGTGCCATCCCAGCTGCCGGCCGGCGTCAGGCAGCCGTCGCAATTGCCACAGTCCGCCTCCAGGGAATCGCCGAAGTACCCGAGCAGCGGTCGCCGCCTGCAGCCGGTCGTTTCGCACCAGCCGAGCAGCGCGTCGAGCTTGACTCGCTCGTGTCGCTTGTGGTCTTCATTCGCGTCGGACTGATCGAGCATCTGGCGCAGGCGGACGACATCCTGCAGACCGTAGACCATCCATGCATCCGCCGGCTCGCCATCGCGCCCGGCGCGGCCCGTTTCCTGGTAATAGGCTTCCATGCTCTTCGGCAGGTCGAGATGCGCCACGA
Organism: Gammaproteobacteria bacterium; assembly: GCA_029884165.1. Classification (GTDB taxonomy): domain Bacteria; phylum Pseudomonadota; class Gammaproteobacteria; order Steroidobacterales; family Woeseiaceae; genus JAOUIH01. The sequence continues at coordinate 22,340 of JAOUIH010000034.1, forward strand.
AGCGCACGTCGGGTTTGTCGATGCCCATGCCGAACGCGATGGTTGCGACGACGACGATACCATCCTCGGCCTGGAATCGGCGCTGGTGTTCGCGGCGCAGCGAGGAGTCGAGACCGGCGTGGTAAGGAAGCGCTTTGTATCCTTCCGCCTGCAGCCACTCGGCCGTGCTCTCGGTCTTGTTCCTCGACAGGCAGTACACGATGCCGGCGTGGCCGCGATGCGCCTCCAGGAATGCGAGCAGTTGCCGCCTGGGGTCCGTCTTCGGCTGTACCAGGTAACGGATATTGGGCCGGTCAAAGGGCGCGACGAAAATGCCCGGCTCAGTCAATGCCAGGCGGTCGACGATTTCCTTCCGGGTTCTCTCCGTGGCTGTCGCCGTAAGCGCCAGGCGCGGTACGCCAGGAAACAGCCTGCCGAGTTCGTCGAGAGCCAGGTAGTCCTGGCGAAAATCATGGCCCCATTGCGAAACGCAGTGCGCCTCGTCGATTGCAATCACCGACAACTTTGCCTCGCCAAGCAACGAGCGCGTGTATTCGCCGGAGAGACGCTCGGGCGCGACGTACAGCAACTGCAAATCGCCCGACCTGAGGCGCGCGACGACATCGCGCTGCTCCTCGGAAGTCTGGCTGGAATTCAGGAAATCCGCCTCCACGCCCGACTCGCGCAGGGCGTTTACCTGGTCCTGCATCAGGGCGATGAGCGGAGAGATTACGAGCCCCGTACCCTCGCGCAGCAATGCCGGCACCTGGTAACAGAGCGACTTGCCGCCGCCGGTCGGCATGACGACGAGCACGTCGCGCCCGCCGACCACGGCGTCGATTACCGCCTGCTGCTCGCCTCGAAACTCGCGGTAACCGAATACCTTGCGAAGGACTTCGTGTGCCGGTCCGGTCATGCGCCCTGGTGCCGCTCCAGCGCCTCGCAGGCCTCCAGCCAACGACTTTCGGCCTCGCCGAGTTGCGCCTCGGTATCCGCCTGCTCGGCAAGGAGCCTGCGGAGGACGTCGCCATCGCCGGTCTCGTACAACGAGCTGTCCGCCAGCCGCTCCTGCAGCCTTGACCGCGCCGCCTGCAGGGATTCCATTTCCCGTTCGTATTTCTGTATACGCTGCCGGAGCGGCGCCACCAATTGCCTTAACTCGGCTTCGCGCCGCTTGCGGGCCTTGCGATCGCCGGCGTCGGCGTTCTCGCGGGAGCCGGGCGTGCGGCGCCGGCCCCGGCTCTGGTCCGCCAGCCAGGCGGGGTAGTCGTCCAGCCCGCCGTCGAACTCGGCGACCCGTCCTCCGTGCACGAGCAGCAGCTGATCCGTGGACACGCGTAGCAGGTGACGGTCGTGCGACACGATGACCATCGCGCCGGCGAAATCCTGCAACGCGACGGCCAGCGCCTGGCGCATCTCCAGGTCGAGGTGGTTCGTCGGCTCGTCCAGCAGCAGCAGGTTGGGGCGCTGGTAGACGAGCAGCGCGAGCGCGAGACGGGACTTCTCGCCCCCGGAGAACGGAGCCGTCTTCATGAAGACCGTATCGCCCGGAAAACCGAAGCCGCCGAGCCAGTTGCGGAGTTCGGATTCGCGCGCCCGCGGATCGAGCTGCGCCAGGTGCTCCAGCGGCGAGTGCTCCGGGTGCAGCTGCTCCACCTGGTGCTGCGCGAAATAGCCGACCTGCAGGTCCCGGGCCGCCGTGAGCTCGCCCGATTTCGGCTCGAGCTGGCCGGCCAGCAGCTTGATCAATGTCGACTTGCCGGCGCCGTTCGGGCCGAGGAGGCCGATCCTGTCGCCGGGTGAGATGCTCAGCCGCACCTGGCCCAATACGGTCGTGGCGCCGTAGCCGACCGACACGTCGTCGAGGCGCAGTAACGGACGGGGCAATTTTTCCGGCGCCAGCAAGCGAAACCGGAACGGCGAATCCACGTGTGCCGGGGCGATCAGCTCCATGCGTTCGAGCGCCTTCAGCCGGCTCTGTGCCTGGCGCGCCTTCGAGGCCTTGTAGCGGAATCGATCGACGAAGGAGCGCATGTGCGCTACCTCGCGCTGCTGCTTCTCGAACTGGGCCTGCTGCAGGGCGAGCTTCTCGGCGCGCATGCGTTCGAAGGCGGAGTAATTGCCGGTGTAAAGCGTCGCGCGTTCGCTCTCGATATTGACGATGTGGCCGACGACGCTGTCGAGAAAGTCCCGGTCGTGCGAGATGAGCAGCAGGGTGCCGGGGTAGGCGCAGAGCCAGCTCTCGAGCCAGATCACGGCGTCCAGGTCGAGGTGGTTCGTCGGTTCGTCGAGCAACAACAGGTCGGAGCGGCACATGAGCGCCCGCGCCAGGTTCAGCCGCATCCGCCAGCCGCCGGAGAACTCGTTTACGGATCTCTGCTCGTCACCGGCCGCAAAGCCGAGGCCGTGCAGGAGCTGTCCGGCCCGGCTGCGGGCTGCGTATCCGCCGATGACCTCGTAGCGTCCGTGGAGGTTCGCAAGCAGTTCGCCGGCGTGCTCGTGCTCCGCGGCTGCGATCTGCCTTTCGAGCTCGCGCAGTTCTCCGTCACCGTCCAGGACGTACTCGATCGACGGCCTGGTGTCCTGCGGCGTCTGCTGCGCGACGTGCGAGATGACCCAGTCCTTCGGCAGGCTGAGCTCGCCGGCGTCGCCCTCCACCTCGCCGAGGATGGCGGCGAAGAGGCTGGACTTGCCGGTGCCGTTTGCGCCGGTAATGCCGACCTTCTGGCCCGGGTGTATCTGCAGGCTGACCGCATCGAGCAGGAGTTTCGCGCCCCGGCGCAGGGCGAAGTTCGTAAATTGCAGCATGGGGCGCGATTGTAGCGAGAAAGTACGAGCGTCGACGAACTGTCGCGCTTACAACCGGCTATGGCCAGCCAGCCGGCCGGCAACGCTCTAACGCCTGACCGCGATCCCCTGCACCTCGAAGCGCGCGTCGAACAGCAGTGTGCCGGCACCCAGGAAGGCTCGCGCCGGGAACTCCCCGGTGAAATAAGTCCGGTAGACGCGGTTGAATTCGGCGTAGTGCGCGACGTCGGAGCAGAAGACCTGCACGAAAACGAGGTCGTCCATCGTCATGCCGGCCTTCTCCAGCGCGGCCTTCATGTCGTCGAGCACGAGTTTCGCTTCCTCGGCGGCCGTTTCCGGGACCGAGTCGTCCGCCTCCAGGCCAATCCGGCCGGCCAGGTAAAGCGTGTCGCCTGCCAGCACGGCGCCGCTATATGGCAAAGCCTCGGAATCCGCGGCAGTCGCCGCGTCGAAGTACTGGCGTGACTCGTCCGCGAGCGCTGCGGGAGCCAGTCCATTCACGAGGATCAACGGCGTGACCAGGGCCACGAACATCCGACGGCGCATATCGACTCCTTCAGGCTCGAAACGAGGGCGAGGCCATCTTGCGCCGTGCTGCCGGGTGAGACAAGCATTCCGGCTGGCCGCAATCCCGGCCCCTGTCCGGGCGACGCCACTGGCGCAACGCCTCGACCGGTCTCGGCCATTGCATGCGATACGGCACGGCCTGCCGGCCGGCCCGGAGAAAAGTCGTTACGGGTCGATTCCTTTCTCTCTCACGAACGCTCATGGGCGGCCGGTCACGAGACCGGCGGCTTATACTGTCCGCTGCACACACATCTTCCGGCACGAGTTCGAGCCCCTTCGACGAATGCACGCCTGGCAAATTGACGCATGACTGCAACAAGTTCCGACACATCGAAAAGCGACACGCGGCCGCCCGGGATCGAGGCGGTCGACGCGGCGCTGCGATCGGGCACGGACAGCGGCCGCATCCCCGGCGCTGTCGGCGCCGCGGCTGACTCGAATCGTGTGCTGTACGCGGGGGCGTCCGGCTACAGCAACGTCGAGTCGAAGACGCCCATGGCGGTCGACAGCATCGGGCTGATCGCCTCGATGACCAAGCCGATCACGTCGGTTGCTGCCATGCAGCAGGTCGAGCAGGGCAGGATCGAACTCGACGGCCTGGTCGCCGACTACCTGCCGCGCTTTGCCGATGTCCAGGTGCTGGAAGGGTTCGATGCGCGCGACAAGCCGGTGCTGCGGCCACCCGCGTCACCCGTCACGGTGCGCCAGCTCCTCACGCATACCGCCGGCTACGTCAACGAGATATGGGACTCGAATGCGGTCCGCTATGCCAGGCTCGGTTACGTGCCGAGCCGTTTGCAGGGCGGCGCCGGTTTTCTTATGGCACCCCTGGCCTTCGATCCGGGTACGAGCTGGCGTTACAGCATCAGCACCGATGTGCTCGGCGTCCTGGTCGAGCAGGTCAGCGGCCTGCCGCTGGACGAGTATTTCAGGAAGCACATATTCGATCCGCTGGAGATGCGCGACACGTTTTTCCGCGCACCCGAGGATCGGCGGCCGCGGATCGCGACCGTCTATGCGCGACGGCCGGATGGTCGGTTGCAGCCGACGCCCGGTTCGCGCGCCGGCAACACGTTCCTGAGCGGCGGCGGCGGACTGATGTCGACCGTGGGCGACTACGTTCGCTTCATGCGCGCCTTGCTGCGCGGTGGAGAACTCGACGGGCACCGCATACTCGAGTCGGCGACAGTCGAAACGATGGGGCGGAACCACATCGGCAGGATCGTGGCGAGCGGGCCCGAGCGGACGGCCGTGCCTGAACTGAGTAACGATTTCGGCCTGGTGCCGGATGCCGATAACCGTTTCGGACTGGGTTTCCTGATTTTTGGGAAGGACCGCCCCGGCGGCCATTCGGCCGGCACGCTTACCTGGGGCGGCCTGTACAACACCTATTTCTGGATCGATCGCAGCCGGGATCTGTGCGGCGTGCTGCTGACACAGGTACTGCCGTTCTACGATACGGAGGTGCTGCAGCTCTACGGGCGCTTCGAGCGGGCCGTGTACGGCGCATTCAGGCCGGGGCGCAGGCAGGAGCCCGAATCGCCGCCATAGGCGACAAGGGCCGGGGTGCCGCAGGACGCCGGAGGCGGCCGTCAGACGAAGGCGGCAATTCCCAGGAGCAGTACCACCGCCCCGCCGACCGCCATCTTGGCGACCGTGCCCCACAGCCGTCCGATGGCAGCGCCGCGGCCGGATTCGACGCTGAGCTCTGCCGGGCGCCCTGCCCACAGGTCTCCCAGCATCGAGCCCGCGAATGCGCCGACGCTCGCCCCTAGTAGCGTGCCGACTATCGGCAGGGGCAGCAGCGTACCGAAGATTGCGCCGACGATACCGCCGAGGATCGCGAGGCCGGCTGCCCGTTTCGAGCCTCCCGCCTGGCGGGCGCCGGCGGCGCCGAAAGAGAATTCCAGCACCTCGCCCAGTACGGCCAGCGCCAGCGAGACGTAGATAACGGGCCAGGAAAACAGGAATTCATCGGGTTGCCACCACTCGACCAGCGTGGCCAGTAACACCATCAGCCACGCCCCGGGCAGCCCGAACAGGATGCCGGCCCAGAACACCAGGTTCAGCAGCGTAAGGACGATAGCGTACGCATAGACCAATCGGGCGCTCCCGTCGGCAGGGCCGGGTATATAGTATCGCTCGTCAAATATACTCGACCGGGCGCGTTGCGGCCCGCCACGGTCGGCCAGGTGTCGCGAAACGGGTAACGCTAACAGGAGACCGAAATGCGATCGTCGCTGATGTCACTCTTATTGGTGCCTATTGCCACCCTGGCGCAGGCGCCCGACACCGTGTTCCTCGAGGACCTGACCTGGACCGAAGTGCGGGATCTGATCGACAACGGCACGACGACCGTCATCGTTCCGACGGCGGGCACCGAGCAGAACGGGCCGCACATGATACTGGGCAAGCACAAGTACCGCATGAACGCCGGCGCCGAGCGGATTGCCAGGGCGCTGGGCAATACGCTGGTAGCCCCGGTGATGGTCTACGTACCGGAAGGCAGCATAGACCCGCCGACAGGGCACATGCGCTTTGCCGGCACGATCTCGATTCCTCCGGAAGTGTTCAAATCCGTCCTGGAGTACACGGCCAGGAGCCTGCGCGTGCACGGGTTCACGCACATCCTGTTCATCGGCGACAGCGGCCCGAACCAGCGTCCGATGCAGGAGGTTGCCGAGGCGCTCAACGAAGAGTGGGTGGAAGGGAAAACGCGGGTGCTCTACATATCGGACTGGTACACGATCACCGACTTCGAGGACTGGCTGCGCAAACGGGGCGAGACCGACGAGGTCCTGGGAACGCATGCCGGCCTGACCGACACGGCACTGCTGCTTGCCGTTGCACCCGAGCACGTGCGCAGCGACCGGATGAGCCCCGGGAAAGGCATGGACGTCGATGGCGTCACCGGCGACCCGACTGGCGCGACGGCCGAGCTCGGGCAGGTCGGTATGGACTTTGCGCACGAGGCGTCGATGAAGCAGATTCGGGAACTGATGCAGGAAGACTGAGCGCCGACCGGCAATGGTCGCGTCGCCCCGGGGAGACAACAATGACGATGAGACAATACTGCCTTGTATCCGGTGGGCTGTTCGCTATCGTCGCAGGCGCCCACCTGCTGCGCATATTGCTGGGAGTGGCTATCGAGGTGAGCGATTACCCGGTGCCGCTGCAGTTGTCCTGGCTTGGCGTGCTCGTGCCCGGGACGCTGGCATTCCAGGCGTTCCGGCTGCGCGGGAGGCGGTAAAGCGCCGCCGGCCGCTGGTTGCCGCTGCTGCGAAGTGCTTCGACCCGTTCGATCGTGCCGTCAGTGATCCGTTTCGTTCCGTCGGCGCTGTAGTGGCGGCGCGGCAGCGTGTGAACTAAGCTTTACCCAAAAAAAAGGCCCCGCGGGGCTACAAATCACGGCATCAGGGGAGCGGGCAGTGAATCGTCGAAAATTCGTCAGTTCGGGTATTGCAGCGGCTGTTGCGGCGGCCCTGGCCAACCAGCGACTCTACGCGGCGCTCCTGGCTGCGTCGGACACGGTCGAGGCCGAGGTCAATGCAATCTCCGGCGAAGGTGCCGAAGTCATCCTGCAGCGGGCCGCTGTGCAGGAGCTGGCCGACAGCCTGCGCGGTAACCTGCTGCTTCCCGGCCATGCCGCCTACGAGGAGGCGCGTCGCATTCTCAATCCATCGATCGACAAGCATCCGGCCCTGATCGTTCAGCCGAAGGGGGTTGCCGACGTGAAGAACGCAGTCGACTTCGCGCGCGACTCGAATCTGCTGGTCGCGGTGAAATGCGGCGGGCACAGCCCGTCCGGCAAATCCACCTGCGATGGCGGCATGATGATCGACCTCAGCCTGTTGCGCAGCGTGCGCGTCGATCCCGATCGACGTATCGCACAGGTCTCCGGCGGCAGCCTGCTCGGCGACATGGACCACGACACGATGGCCTTCGGCCTCGTCACCACGGCGGGAACGGTGTCGCATACGGGCGTCGGGGGGCTGACCCTCGGCGGCGGTTTCGGTCGCCTCGCGCGCCGCTTCGGACTCGCGCTGGACAACGTGCGCGGCGTAGAGCTCATCACGGCGGACGGCAGGTTCGTTCGCGCGAGCCCGGACGAAAACCCGGACCTCTATTGGGGCGTACGCGGCGGTGGCGGCAACTTCGGAATCGCGACCAGCTTCGAATTCCAGCTGCATCCGATGGATCGCCAGGTCATCGGCGGGGACATCATGTTCCCGATAAGCGAAGCGCCACAGCTTCTGCGCTTCTACGCCGAGTACGCTGCTGGCGCACCGGACGAACTGTATCTCGATGGTGGCCTCGTCAGCATCCCGGGGCAGTTCAGCGGCGTGTGGTTCCATGTCTGTTACAGCGGAGACAAGGCGCTTGCCGACAAATTCATCGATCCGATCCGCAAGGCCGGTACACCGGTCGTGGACACGGTCGGCCCTGTCGATTACACGGCAATCCAGAAGTCGGCCGATGTCAGCGATCCGCGCGCACGAGGATCCTGGATGAAGTCGGGGTTTGCGTCGGAGATTTCCGAGGGAATGATCGACGCGATCATCGACGGCTGGGAGGAGCATCCGGAGCGCGGTATGTTTGTCGTCTGGCAGCATGCCGGAGGGGCGATCGGACGTGTTCCTGATGATGCGACGGCGTTTGCGCACCGCCATGTGCGTCACGATACGCTGTTCCTGATGGACTGGGCCATGGGCGTCGATCCGGCGCCGCACGTCAAGTGGCTGCGCGACTATTTCGCGACGGTCGAGCCCTACACTTACGGCTTCTATACGAACGACGTCATGGACGAGAGCCAGGCAAAGGTCAATCGGAACTATCTCGGACATTACGACCGGCTCGTCGAGCTCAAGAACAAGTATGACCCGACGAACCTGTTCCGGCTCAACGCGAACATCGTGCCGACGGCAGGTTCGGCATAGCGCGAGCGTACTCGGGGCGGGCGCCGGAAATTGTCAGGACCGGTTTTCGAGTCGCACGAAGGGGCTGTAACAGGCAGGTTTTCGCGCAGCTGGGCACTCGTCAAAGCCAGCGCGCGAGTACTTCGCGTCCACAAGCGTCTGCTGGTATTTCCCCTGCTGTCGATGCTGGCGGGGCTGCCGCTCGTTGTCGGCCTGACCGGCGTCACGATGCTGGGAGAAGTCCTGCCCCAGGCCCGTCTCCCGGGCCTGGATCTCGCGTCCCTACGCTACGTAGCGATGTTTCTTTTCTATCTCGCGCTGTACACGGTCGTCATCTTCTTCAATGTGGCACTGGTGGTCTCGACTTCGCAGATCCTGGACGGCGCTGAGCCGAGCACCGGCCACGGCCTGCGCGAGGCCGCGCGCCGCTTTTGGGCCGTCCTGGGATACGCGGCGATATCGGCCACGGTCGGCGTGCTGTTGCGAATGTTCGAAGAGCGCCTGCCGTTCGTCAACAGGTTGGTCGTCCGCATCGTCGGTGCTGCCTGGGCGGTCACTACGTTCCTGGTCGTGCCGGTTCTCGTCCATCGAGATGTCGGTCCTGTCGATGCGGTAAAACAGAGCGCCACGATGCTAAGGGCGACCTGGGGCGAGAACCTGATCGGCAACGCAGGCATCGGGCTGGTCTTGAACCTGCTTTACACGCCACTCGCGCTGTTCTTCGCAGTGTCCGGGATAGTGCTGTTAGCCGGCCGTGCCGAGCCCACCTTCGGCGGTGCGGACTCGTTCGCCATCGCCACGGTTTTCTGGTCGTCGCTGGCCGGCATCATCCTCCTGGTACTGGTTCATGCGGCACTGCAGGGTATCTATGCTGCGGCGTTGTATCGGCACGCGGCCGCATTGGATCACCACGTTGTCGCAGAGTATTTCACGCCGGAGCTGGTGGACGGGGCATTCCGGACCAAGTAAGGCCGCGATCGACGCAGTCCGTGCACGGCCGAAATGGCAACCGCCTGCTGGCCCACCGACTTGCGGAAGTGCCGGGGCGGATCGACATGGTGCCTTGACGCCGGCATTTCGCGCTGCTGTCGACACTTGGATGGTCGACTCGACCGAAACGATCACGAGATCCGACAAGCTGTACGAGTCGGCACGTAGTGCAAGCGCCTGGCGCTTCGCTGCGCGGACAGAGGATGAATTCGTGAGCCCCCGATGATGTCGGTCGGCACCGATCCGGCCGAACATTTTCCCACGCTGCGCTTCTGCGGCGGTCACGGGAGGAATCCGAATGTTTCTACGAATAACTAGGACAACAATTGAACATAAGCTGTTTTCCAACTGGCAAGCTGCAGCGACCGCAGCGTCGTTGCCGGCGTTTGGCCTCCTGCTAATGGCGACGGCCGGCGTGTTCGCCGCCGAGCGGGAGTTCGAGTCCATCGTCTATCCGGCAGCCAATGCGACGGTGACCTCTGCCACCGGCATCAATTCCCGCGGTGATATCGTCGGCCAGTACCGCCAGGGCGCAGGGCCGACCTCGGTACTGCATGGATTCCTGCTCGATCGGCATGGGCAATATGCATCGATCGATCATCCCGGGGCTGTCGCGACCAACGCCTGGGGCATCGGATCGACCGGCGCCATCGCGGGGGACTACAGGGTTACGTCGGCAGACCCGATCTTGGGCTTCGTCTTGAGCGACGGTAACTGGACGACCATCGACTGTGAGCCGACGCTGGGCGCCGTCCACACATTCGCGTTCGGCGTCAACGCATCGGGCGAGGTCGCAGGCGAGTACAAGTTGTCCGGCGTGCCGCTGCAGGCTCCCGGCCGTGCGTTCCTTTACAGGGACGGTGAATGCATCGACATCACGCCGCCGGTAGCCGGAGGAGGTGCCTCCGTAGCGGTCGCCTGGGCGATCAGCGATGCCGGCGACACTGTCGGCTATTACAATTCGGGCGGCGTGTTGCATGGCTGGGTGCGAGACCGGCACGGGGCGTATTCGATGCTGGACCATCCGGATGGCGCATCG
>JAOUIH010000035.1 GCA_029884165.1 Gammaproteobacteria bacterium
GTCGGCGACGAAGCGGAACCCCTGGCCATGAACGGTTTTTATGAATCGCTGGCTCTTGCCATCGTCACCGAGCGCCTTGCGTACCGACTTGATCCGGCTGCTGAGGGCCGAGTCGCTGACCACGCGTCGGTCCCAGACCTTCTCGAAGATCTCGTCCCTCGAGACCAGCCGCTCGCGGTGCTCGACCAGGAAAGCGAGCAGCGCGAATACCTGCGGTTCGAGCGGGTGCGGCTGCCCATCCGAGCGCAGTTCGACCTTGCCAAGGTCGAGTTCGAAGGAGCCGAACCTGTAAATCATGGCGCCGAGAATAAAGCAGCCCGCCCCCGGTGCCCATAAATATCCACGAATTCTTCACACCGTCTCCAAGCTCCGGCGGATGGGGGCGCGTACAAATGCGTTCACCGGCGGCAGGAAAGCCGCAAGGCGAGCAAGGAGACAAATATGAAACAGACCCGGACCAAATTGCCGACGCGCCTCGAGGCGGGCGGCGTATGCATCCAGGCGGAGGACTGGGGCGACATCAACGTCGCGCGTATCCGCTTTCCGAAAGGCGCGGACGCCACGCCTCTGCTCGAGGGCATGCCGCAGGGTCTCTGCCCGTGCCCGCACTGGGGCACCGTACTGAAGGGATCGATCCACGTGCGCTACGGGGACGGCCACGAAGAGGTCGTCCGGGCCGGCGAAGTCTACTACTGGCCACCGGGCCACACGGTCTGGGTCGACGAGGATTACGAAGCCATCGAGTTCAGCCCGGCCGGCCAGATGGGCGAGCTCATAGAACACCTTAAATCCAAACTGGCAACCTGAAGGAGAATGCAATGCCACTCGTAACAATCGATGTAATCAAGAACGTCTTCACGCCGCAACAGAAGGAGCAGCTGATCGAGAAGGTCACCGCGGCCATGATCGAGGTCGAGGGAGAGGCCATGCGGCCGGTCACCTGGGTGCGGATCAAGGAGTTCGAAGGCGGCGACTGGGCCATCGGCGGCAAGCGGCTCGGCGCGGCGGACGTACACGCTATGGCAAAGGACCAGGCGGCGTAGACCGCACTTCGCCCGGCTGGCCGGGGTATCCCGGACCGGGGACGCCCCGGCCATTGCCGGGTGTCCATCGAGGGGGACAGCGACCATGACCGTTCCGGTTATGGTCACTGTCCTTCCCGATTTCCCCTATCCTTTCGGTACGACGGACCAGGCGGAGGTAGACCGTGAACAAAGTCGTACTGATTACCGGCGCATCATCGGGTTTCGGCAAGGCTGCGGCGCACAGGCTGCTGGATACGGGCCAATGGACGGTCTATGCCGGCGCGCGCCGCGTCGAGAAGATGGACGACCTGGCTGCCCGAGGTGCTCGCACACTCCGGATCGACGTGACGAGGGACGAAGATCTTCAGTCCGCCGCCGCCGCGATCACCGAGGCCGAAGGCCGCATCGACGCGCTGCTAGCCAACGCCGGGTACGGCTCTTACGGCATGATCGAAGCCGTGCCCATGGAGGAGATCAGGTACCAGTACGAGGTCAACGTGTTCGGCGTTGCGCGCAGTATCAAGGCGGTATTGCCGCAGATGCGCAGGCAAGGCTCCGGCCGCATCGTCATCACGCAATCGCTGCTCAGCAACATTTCGACGCTGGGCCTCGGCTGGTACGCCTCGACCAAGCATGCGCTGAGGGGTATGAGCACGGCCTTGCGGCAGGAAGTGCGGCATCTCGGGATCGATGTGGTCTCGATAGAGCCCGGCGGCGTCGACACGGATTTCGGCGAGGTTGCCTTCGGTAAACTGAACAGCGTCAGCCACCCCGAGGACTATCGGCGCCTGGCCGACGACTTCCACGCCTACATGGTCGACGTCTACAGGAAGTCGCCGGGGCCGGACGGTACCGCAGCGGCGATGGTCGAAGCACTGACGGCGAGGAAGCCGAAGCTGGTGTACAGGACCACGATGGACGCGAAATTCATGCCTCTCGTCGCCAGCCGGGTCCCGGATTTCGCCTACGATCGCATCGTGCTCGCGGAGATCAGGAAAGCAGGGAAGAAGGCTGCCGCCTCCTGAGGCCGCTGCGAAGTTCGCAGTGACGCGAGCGTTGCGGCTGCTATGCTTGGCCGAAATGCCGACGGATGCTGTGCCATGAAAGCAATTTCTCCCTGCCTCTTCGCCATCCTTGCAGCCGGGCCGATTCCCGGCGCTGCGGGAGCCGCTGCCGGGCAGGAACCCATCGTCGCAAACCCGGAACGCATGGAGCAGAGGATCCTGGCGCTGTCCCAGTTCGGCGCGAACCCCGAGGGCGGCGTAAGCCGCGTCGCGTTCAGCGATGCCGACATAGCCGGACGCGTATATATAAGTGAACTCATGCGGGCGGCCGGCCTCGACGTCCGAATCGACACGGCCGGCAACCTCATCGGCCGCCGGGCCGGCCGCGACGACGGGCTGCCGCCGATACTGATCGGCTCGCACATCGACTCGGTACCCGGAGGAGGCAACTACGACGGCGACGTCGGCGTCATCGGCGCGCTCGAGGTCGTCGAACTGCTGAACGAGCACCGTATCGAGACCCGCCACCCGCTGGAGGTCGTCAGCTTCACCGACGAGGAGGGCGGCCTTACCGGCAGCCGTGCGATGGTCGGCAAGCTCACGGACGAAGCGATGAACGTCGTCCCGCACAGCGGGCTGACGATACGCGACGGTATCCGCCGCGTCGGCGGGGACCCGGACCGACTGGACGAGGCGGCCAGGAAGCCTGGCGACCTCGCGGCTTACATCGAGCTGCATATCGAGCAGGGCGGCATCCTTTACGAGGAAGGCACGGACATCGGCGTCGTCGAGGGCATCGTCGGCATCCGCTGGTGGGACGTCGTCGTCGAGGGCATGGCCAACCACGCCGGCACGACGCCGATGAACCGGCGCAGCGATGCCATGGTCACCGCGGCCGAGCTCACGCTGGCCGTGAACCGCGTCGCCACCGAGCTCGAGGGCCGGCAGGTCGCCACCGTCGGCCGTATCCAGGCTTTCCCCGGTGCGCCGAACGTCGTGCCGGGCAAGGTCACCATGAGCCTCGAGATCCGCGACCTCGAGGCCGCGAAGATGCAAAAAGTCTACGAGCTCATCGTCGCGGAGGCCGACCGCATCGCGGCTGCGAGAGACGCGGAGATTCGCTTCGAGGAGATCGACCTTGCAGCGGAGCCCGCCCCGACCGACGAGCGCATGCGTGACATCATCGCGGCAGCGGCGGGCGAACTCGGACTGTCATACCGCCGCATGCCGTCCGGCGCCGGCCATGATGCACAGGACCTGGCGCAGATCGCACCGATCGGCATGATCTTCGTGCCGAGCGTCGACGGCATCAGTCACTCGCCGCGCGAGTACACATCGGCCGAGGACATGGCGAACGGCGCCAGTGTGCTGCTGCACTCGGTTCTGGCCGTCGATGGCGGCGCGCTGGATGCCAGGGGCAGCCATTGATCGGCCGAGACGGCAGGGATCGGCAGGCATGACCGGCGAAACTGTCCGCTACGAACTCAATGACGGCGTCGCCACAATTCGCATCGACGACGGCAAACGCAATGCACTGGCGCCGCAGGTCCTCGGCGAGCTGAACCGGGCGTTCGACCGCGCCGAATCCGACCGGGCCACCGTTATCCTGACCGGCCGCGAGTCCGTGTTCTCGGCTGGCTTCGACCTGCACGTGATGCGGCGCGGGGGTATCGACGCATTGCGCATGCTCCACGCCGGCTATGCGCTGCCCGCGCGGGTCCTCCGCTATCCGCACCCGGTCATCGTGGCCTGCAACGGCCACTCCCTGGCGATGGGCGTGTTCCTGATGATCGGCGCCGATTACGTCATCGGCTGCCGCGGCGACTTCCGGATCGCCGCCAACGAGGTGGCCATCGGATTGACGATGCCGCGGGTGGCGGCGGCCATGTTGAGGCATCGACTGGTCCCTGCCGCCTGCCAGCGGGCTGTGACGCTGGCAGAAGACTTCGATCCCGATTCCGCGCTGGACGCCGGGTTCTTCGACGAGCTGGTCGAGCCAGCCGAATTGCTGCCGCGCGCCGAGGCTCTCGCGAAAACCTGCAAAGCGCTCGACGCAGCGGCGCACGCGGCGTCCAAGCGCAGGATTCGCGCGTCCCTGGTCCGGAAAATACGCTACAGCATCCTGCTCGATCTCCTCGATGCCCTTGTGATGGGCCTGCGCCGCGCGCGGCCGGGCTGACGCCAGGCGTCAATAGTCGGCGTTGACGGGAGCGGCGCGCCCTGCCGCATTCGTTCGCGCAGCCTGTATGCGGCGCCTATCGTCGCTCGAGCGTCTCCACCTCGCGCTCCAGGCCGGCAATCTCACGCTGCAAGGCGGCGAACGTTTTCTGCGCATCGGCGAGCGCCTCGGCATCGACAGCCCCGGGCCGACCCTCTGCCGACGACGACGGGGGCCTCGCCCCGCGGCGGGCGTCGCCGAAGCGTACGGCGCCGCTGTCGTCATCGACGCGGTTCGGCGGCACGCCGAAGCCCGGGCTGCTGATCCGCGCGCGCTCTGCCCTGAGCTTGTCTTCCAGCGCCGCGAGGCGGGCCCTGACGCGGGCGTAGTCGTCGCCGGTCGGCACGGCGCGGTCCTTGTGGCGGAGCCGCTCCGAAACGCGCTGCTCCGCTGCCGTGTCGGTCGACGCGGTGTCGGCCGCGGCCTTGGCGCGTACGGGCACGCCCTCCGCTTTGAAGCCGGCACTGCCGTCGCCGGACGATGCCGCCGCGACGACGCGGTCCTGCAGCGGCCGGACCTTCATCGCCAGCGCGTCGTAGCCGGCAAGCAGGTCCAGCACTTCCTGCGGATGGCCCTGGGCCGTCGCGCGCAGCGGCAGCAGGCCCGCCAGCGCGATGACGATCAGCGCGGCGAATGCCGCAGCCTGTGGGTCCCTGCGCTCGTCCATGCCTGCCTCCCCGGCCTGGTCCGGATCCTGCCCTAAGTTATAGCCCGCTCCCGGCCGAATGCCCACCAGGCGCGCGAGCAAATGACGGTCATCGCCCCCCGGGGATGTCCCGGTCCACCGCTTGCGCTGCATCAAGTACGTATTGCAGTGCAGCATCGGCGGTCCTAGCCTGACTGAAACAATGCGAAAACCGCCGGCGGCCTTACCGGACCGGCGCGAGGGTTTCCGCCGCACCTGTCCGGTTGGTCGGCTGCCGACACAGAGGACAGGTCAATGTTCACCACCCAGCCCCGCAATCGCCGGGCGACAACCGTCGCCCGGATCGTTCTGTTTTGCCTGCCGGCCGCCCTGGCCGTCGAGGCACGAGCTGCCGATCCGATGCACGCCGAAGATGTCCGCATCGGCATCCCGGGCACCGAATCAGAGGATACGATCAGCGTACTGAGCCCGCTGGAGGTCCTCGCGTTTGCAGAGGGCCTGGGCATCGACCTGCCGATCTTCGGCAGCGGTGACTTCGACGGAGCCGTGACCGCCAAGGCGGCGGCGACCGGCGTGAATGTATTCGGAGCCGACGACACGGTTGCCGTGCTTGCGCCCGTAGTCACGAATGCAACGGCGCAGGCGTTCGGCGGCAGCGCACAGGGTTCGGTGAGCGGCAGCTCGAGCGCGGATATCTCGGTCGGCGCCGATGCCGAAGCCGACGCTGTCGATGCCGGCGACGGTGATGACACTCTCGTCACGACGGCAGCGATGTCGTCGCAGGCCACGGCCCAGGCCTTCGCCGCCGCAGCGTCGCTGACGGCCGACGGCGAACTGCTGTCGAATGCGGCTCCCGGTGATGCACTGCTCGCGGCCGGCACCGACGCCAGCGCCGCTGCCACGGCGCTGAATGGCGGCGCGGGTATCGACCGCATCGACAACACGGGCGACCTCACGATTCTTGCGAACGCATCGTCCCTGGCGATCACCGGCGGCGTCGCGATTGCCGTCGGCTCCGACGGCAACGTGGCCGCAGGCTCGGCGTTGAGCGACGGGTCGAGCGTGGCCTTCGCGACAGCGACGGGTATCGAGGGTGGCGACGGTTCCGACAGCATTAGCAACCGCGGCCAGCTCGGCGTCGTATCGTCGGCGGGGGCAACCGGCGTATCGTTCGGACTCAACGTCGCCGGCAGCGTCAGCGGTGACGTCGAACCCGGGGCGTCTCTGAACGATTTCCGAACGGGCGCCGAGTCCTCCGGCATGGCCGTCTCCGGCGGTGACGGCGACGATGACATCGTAAATATCGGTCGAATCGGCGTGAGTTCGACGTCGCAAGCGACGGCGGTGAGCGCCAGCCTGTCGCTCGGCGTCAGCAAGGAAGGCAGTCTCACGACCGGCGGCACCGTCAGCGATGCGGGGGCTGCGGCTACGAGCACCGCGACGGGCGTGGACGGCGGCGACGGCAACGACACGATCTTCACGCTCGCGGCGACGAGCCCTGGGATCGAAGCCTGGGCGAACGCCGGCGCGACGGGCGTGGCTGCGTCGCTGGATTTCGCCGGCAGCGTGACCGGCGGTGTCGACGCGGGCGATGCGCTGAGTATCGCCGGCGCCGACACGGACGCGCGAGCTATCGGCGTTTCTGCCGGCGGCGGCGGCGACGAGATCACGAACCTGGCCGGCATCAACCTGCTGTCGACCTCGTCGGCGACGGCCGTCGGCGTGGGCCTGTCGGCCAGCCTCAACATGGGCGGCGACGTCACCGCGGGAGGCGCCGTCAGCGAAGCGCGGACCCGGTCCGCCGCGGAGTCGACCGGCGTCAGCGGCGGTGCCGGCGACGACCGGATCGACAACGCCGGCGACCTTGCAACGATCAACGCGGTCTCCAGTGCGACGAGCACGGCCGTCGCTGTCGGACTCTCGGTCTCGGGCCGGGTCGCCACCGAAGAGACCGGCGCGGGCGGCGGCGACGTCTCGAGTACGGCCGTCAGCGACTCGAGCGCCGTTGCGGCGGCACGCTCGGCCGGCTTGGCCGGCGACGAGGGGCTCGACCGGATCCACAACGCGGCGGGTATCGCCTCGTTCGCCGACGCCACGGGCACCGCGGTCGACGTCAGCGCCAGCCTGGCCGCCAACGTCGGTATAGACGTCGCGCCCGAAGGCGCGGTCAGCGGCGCGGCGCTGAGCGACGCCAGTGTCGGCGCGCACGCAACGGCAACAGGCATCGACGGGGGCGCAGACGCCGATACCATCGCGAACGAGGGTGCCGTAACGGCACAGTCCAGCGCATCCTCGGTCGGCGTCTCGGTCAGCCTCGGCATCGCCGGCAAGGTCGCCTACCAGGGCGAGCAGCAGGACGACGGACAGGAACCGCAGCCCGCCCAGGGCGCGGCCGATGGCGCAATCACCGGGCAGGCGTTCAGTGACACGCGCTCGGACGCGTATGCAGAAACCTCCGCCATCGGCGGCGGCGACGGCGCGGACACGATGGACAACACCGGCGCGCTGAGCGCCTTGGCTATGAGCGATGCGACCTCGGTCGCAGTCTCAGTGAGCCAGAAGTTCAATGCCGGCCTCAAAGTCGAGCCGGAAGGTGACGTAACGGGCGCCGCGCTCGCCGACGCGGGCGTTGCCGCCAGATCGTCGGCCAGCGGCCTCGACGGCGGCGACGGGAACGACGACATCGACAACACGGGCACGGCGTCGGTCGCCTCCGTATCGACGGCGACGGGCGTGGCCGTGTCGCTGTCGGTAGCCGGCAACCTGACCTACAAGGCCGAGTCCGACGAACAGCAGGACGGCGGCGATACGGCGCCGGACAGCGTCGAAAGCCGGGCGATGACCGGCGCGGCGACCGAGGCATCAGCCGTGGCGGCCGGCGTGTCCGCCGGCAGCGGCGACGACGACGTCACGAACGGCGGTGTGCTGTCGAGCATCATCGCGAGCAGCGGGGCGACGGGCGTCGCGGCGTCCGTCAGCCTCGCGGCCGGCGTCGGCATCGACAGCGACGCGTCAGTCGACGTGACCGGCGCGGCAGCCAGCGATACCAGCGTCTCGGCGGACTCGCTGGCCGTCGGGATCGACGGCGGCGAGGGGGCCGACCTGCTGACGAACTCCAGTGAACTCCCGCTCGTGTATTCGAACGCAAGCGCGACCGGCGTCGCCGCGGCGCTGAGCGTCTCCGGGTCGCTCGCGTACAAGGGCGACACCTCGGGCAGCATCTCGGGATCCTCGCTGAGCGATTCGAGCACCAACGCGGCGGCAAGCGCCATCGCCATCGGCGGCGGCGACGGCGCCGACACGATCACGAACAGCGGCTCGCTGGGCACGATACACGCCGGTTCGACGGCGACGGGCGTCGCCGCAGCCCTCGGCATCAGCGGCGGGCTTGCGATAAACGGCGACGCAGAGAACGTCGAGGTCAGCGGCAAGTCCGTCAGCGACGCGAGCGTGACGGCGACGGCCGACGCCGTCGCACTCGACGGCGGCGGCGGTGGCGACATCATACGGAACAGCGCCGACATCGGCCGCGTCGAGGCGCTCTCGAACGCGCTGGGCGTCGCCGCGTCGGTCGACATCGCCGGCTCCTTCTCCTACAAGGGCAACACCGACTCCAGCGTATCCGGCCAGGCGGTCAGCGACACGAGCGTGACGTCGCAAGCCTCCGCCGCCGGCATCCGCGCCGGCGCAGACGACGATTACATCGAGAACAGCGGCAATCTCGAGTCGGTCTATGCGAAAGCGGACGCGACCGGCGTGGCGGCTGCCGTATCCGCGGCCGTCGCCGTGACGGTGAAGGGCGATTCCAAGGCCGACATCGAGGGACAGGCGCTCAGCAAGGGTAGCGTGCTGGCCGCGGCGGACGCACTCGGAATAGGCGCCGGCGATGGGGACGACGAGATCGCCAACACCGCAGACACCCTGCATATCAAATCGGAATCGGATGCGATCGGCGTCGCAGTCGGCGTCGGCGTCGCAGCCTCGGTCACCGTGACCGGCAATTCCGAGGCGGACGTCAGCGGTGCCGCGCTCAGCGACACCAGCGCACGCTCCGTCAGCATATCGACCGGAGTCTCCGGCGGCGCCGGCGACGACATCATCGGCAACGGCGAGATCATCGTCGATGAGGATGGCGAGGTGGTCGGCAACAACGGCGACATGACCGTGCTGGCCGAAAGCGATGCGACCGGCATTGCGGCATCCGTCGAGGTAGCTGCTGCCGTCACCTTCAAGGGCACGCAGCAGGCGGACGTGAAGGGCCAGGCGGCGAGCGATGCCAGCGTGACGGCCCAGTCGCACGCCACCGGCATCGACGGCGGCAGCGGCCTGGATACGCTGACGAACGCAGGCAACATCTCCCTGATGACGCAGGACGTGGTCGATGCAGACGCGCTCGGCGTGGCGGCTGCGCTCACGGTGTCGGGCAACCTCGCCATCAAGGGCGTGGCCACCGGCGAGACGGAGGGCGCCGCGGCGAGCCGCGCCGCCGTGACAGCGGAGGCCGTGGCAACCGGCCTCGACGGCGGCGATGACCGCGACGTCATCACGAACTCCGGGACGATTACGGCGCTGCCCGCCGCAAAGGCCAAGGGAATTTCGGCGTCGCTGACGGTAGCCGGCGGCATGTCCGGCGAGACCAACGGGGCGGCGATGAGCGAGTCGGACGTGACCGCCAGCGCGAGCGCCGTCGGCATCGACGGCGGATCCGGCAACGACGACATCTTCAATACCGGTGCCATCGACCTGCTCCGGCAGGGCGTCAACCAGGACGAGACCGACGCCTATGCGCTCGGCATCGCCGCGACGCTCAACGTGTCCGGCACGATCGCCGGCGATGCCGGCGGAGAGGCTCTGGCGAGCGCGAACACGATCGCGACCGCCGCCGCGACCGGCATCGCAGGCGGGGACGGCTCCGACTACCTGGTCAACAGCGCCCCCATCACGGCCGATGTCGATGCCGACGCGAATGCGGTCGGCGTCGCGGCAAGCGTGACCCTTTCCGGTACCGGCTCGGCCAGCGGCGCCGCGATCGCGGAAGCGCGGGCGGATTCGAGCGCCGCTGCACAAGGCGTCGCGGGCGGCGCGGGCGACGACGAGCTGGTCAACACCGGCTCGATCGCGCTCGTCAGCGACGCGGACGCCGACGCGACCAGCGTCAGCGTTTCGCTCGCGGTCGCGGCGCGCGGCGTCGCCGAGTCGAGGTCCATGGCCGACGGCTCGGCCACGGCGACTGCGCGAACCGTCGGCCTCGACGGCGGCGCGGGCGAAGACACGGTAACCGCCTCGACAGGCGGCATCTTCACCGGGGCGCTATCCAGCGCGACGGCGACCTCGGTGTCGGTGTCCGGCGCCGGATCCATCGGCGTCGGCACGAACGAGGCCGTCGCCGACTCGTCCGCGCTCGGTGTGTCCTACGCGGCCGGCATCGACGGCGGCGACGATGCCGACACGATTACCAATGCGAGCCTGGTGAACGCCGTCTCGGCGGCCGCAGCCAAGGCCACGAGCACGACGGTCACGGTGTCCTTCGGCGTCGGCGCATCCGACTCGATCAGCCTGGGAGACTCGTCGGCGACGGCGAGCGCCATCGCGGCCGGCATCGAGGGCAGCGGCGGCGACGATACGATCACCAACGAGGCCCAAATCTTTGCGGGCAGGATCGGCGCCGACCCCATGGCGACGGCCGAAGCCGGCAGCACGACGGTGAGCGTCGGCATCTCGGCGGGCTACTCGGAGTCCGCCGCGTCCTCCAACTCCGCGGCGCTCGCCGAGGCGAGCGCGTTCGGCCTCAGCGGCGGCGCAGGCGACGACCACATCGTCAACTCCGGCATCCTGAACGCCGGTGTCGCCGGCGACATCGACGCGGCATCCGGGCCGCTGGCCGAGGCCAGGGCGCGGACCCGCACGGTCGACGTCGGCCTCGCCGTCGGCAGTTCGATACGCAGCGCGAGCGCCGACTCCTCGGCGAACGCGGTTTCCAACGTCGCCGGCATCGCCGGCGGCGACGGATCGGATTTCGTCGAGAACACAGGACTCGTCAACGCCTACTCCGGCGCGCAGGCGACCGCAAGCTCCACGACGACCAGCGTGTCACTGACGCTCGGCGCGTCCGAAGGCAGCGCGGAAGCCAGCGCCGCCTCGCGCGCGACCGCGATAGCGAGCGGCATCGACGGCGGTGCCGGCGATGACGTGCTCAACAATTCGTCAGACCTGAACGTCCGCTCCGACTCGCTGGCCTGGTCGAGTTCATCCAGCCTGAACCTGAACATCGCGTCGCTCGGTACCGCGAGCCAGACGGCGGCGGCGAACAGCTCGTCGACGGCGGAGTCCTTCGCGCGCGGCATCTACGGCGGCGAAGGCAAGGAGACGATCGACGCGACGGGTCTGTTCAGCGTCGAGGCATCGAGCAACGTATACAGCAGGGCTCGTGCGTCGACGGTCACCGGCCTGTCGGCCGGACAGAACGACCAGCACGCGCAGTCGCGGGCCGAGACCACGGCCGCGTCCCTCGCGATCGGTATCGACGGCGGACTGGGCGACGACACCATCGGGGCCGGCGCGATCCTGGACCTCACGTCGACCGCGCATGCCGATTCGTCGGGCGTGTCCTCGACGAACAGCGGTCTCAACATCGCCGGCTCCAGCAGCGGCGAGGCCTATTCGGACGCGCGCGCTACGGTGCTGGCAGAGGCGATCGGCATGCGCGGCGGCGACGCGGAACTCGCGGCCGGTCAGACCGACGCTGACACAATCACCGTCAGGGCACCCATCGCAATGAGCGCGGTGGCCAGCGGCTCTAGCAGCTCCTCCGCCAGCGCCGACGTGCTGGCCGTGTTCGGCAGCACGCAGGGCACGTCGGTTGCCGACGCCTCGGCCACTGTTCTGGCACGGAGCATCGGCATCGACGGCGGCGCCGACGCAGATATCGTCAGCACGGTCCTCGACGAGGCGACCGGCATGGGCGGCGACCTCGACGTCACGGCCGCCGCGGCCGCATCGGTGGTTTCCGTATCGACGGCGAACGGCGACGTCGGTTTCGGCAGCGCGTCGACGATGGGCGTCTCGGATGCGTCGGCGCGAATCGAAGCAGAAGCGCTCGGCATCGACGGCGGCAGCGGCGACGATACGATCCGGCTCGGCCGGCCGGTATCGGCGAAGGCAATCACGAGCGGCAACGTGCAGGCGACCTCGACGGCGAACGCAGATGCGGCCTTCGGCGACGCGTCCAGCGCGACGGTCTCCGACGCATCCGTCGACATTACCGCGGTCGCGACCGGCATCCTGGCCGGCGCGGGCGCGGACGGCGTATTTATCGATAGCAGCGCGGAGGTTACCGCGCTGTCCAACGGCAACGTCACCTCGACGTCGAACTCCAATGCCGCCTCGACCTTCTTCGGCGACGCGTCCAGCGGCGCGGTCTCCGACGCATCGGCCCGCCGGCACGTGGCGGCACTGGGCGTGGACGGCGGCAGCGGCGACGACACGATCGAGGTCGGCCCGGACGGGCGCCTGGTCGCCCGCGTGAGCTCGAACGGCAGCGTGACGTCAATCGCACACGCGAACGCCGACGCCGGCTGGTTCGGCGACGCGTCGGCGACGACGGCCTCGGCCGCAGCCTCCGAGGGAGCGGCGAATACGCTTGCGATCACGGGCGGCGACGGCAATGACCACATCATCAACCGAGGCACGGTGGCTGCGGATGCCGGAGCGGTATTGACGGTAACCAACGTCAGCGTCGCATTCGCCGACGCGACTTTCGGCGATGCCTACGCCGGCGCGATTTCCAATTCCGCGGCCAGCGGCAGCGCGACGGCGCGCGGCATCAGCGGCGAGGCCGGCAACGACACGGTTGAGGCCCTCGGCAACATGGGCGTCAACGCGTCGGCCGGTGCGGTGATACAGGGCATCACGGTCGCGCTCGCGGATTCCAGTTACGGCGACGCGGACACGCTGGCCATATCCCGCAACACGGCCGGCAGCGATGTCGTCGCACGCGGCATAGACGGCGGCGACGGCGACGACGTGGTGACTACGGCAGGTTCGACGGCCGTCGTCGGCGAGGCATTCGTCAGCGTCGCCCAGCTGACGGTCAGCGGCAGCGGCCCGGCTTATTCGGATGCGAGAACTGCTGCGACGGCGGAGGTCTCCGGCATCGACACCGGTGATGGCGACGACACCGTCGTGCACGGCGGCGATTTTCTCGTTGCCGCGGCGCCGCAGGTCGGCGTCGCGACGCGCACCTACGGTCGGGGCGGGTATGTCGACGGCCGGGTCGGGATCGACCTCGGTGCGGACGCGCGCGGCATCTCCGCCGGCGCGGGCAACGACAGCCTCACCAACGACGGCACGCTGCTGGTCGTCGTCGGGCGGCAGGCCCGCTCGAAGCTGACGGGCGACGCGGCGATCGGCACGAACGTCGTCACGGATTCGAGCCGCATCGGCCATTCGGCCGAATCCATCGTGGGGAAATGGCTGCGGATCGACCAGGCCGATGCGCCGCCGCTGTTCGCGCTCGTGGAGAGCTTCGACCCGGACACGGGCAGCATGACGCTGCGCGAACCGCTGCCGGCAGGCGTGCCTGCCAGCACCGGCTATACGCTGTTCGACACCATGGGCGGCGGTCCCGATATCCTGGCGGGCAGCGCCACCGTCGGTGGCCGTGCCAACGTCGAGGCTCGCACGGCCGGCCAGGCCGGCGCCGCCGGCATGTCGGGCGGCGACGGTGACGACACGATGACGAACACCGGCGAACTCCGCGTCCACGCGAGCAATGCGACGCAGGCCGGCACGATCACGATCGCCAACAATATCCGTGCGAACGTCCGTACGGATAGCAATGTACTGGCCATCGGCATGGACGGCGACGAGCTGTTCTCTGCAGAAGCAACCGGGGCCGACGTGCTGACCAACACCGGCCTGATCGATGTTTCGGCCATGTCGGCGATCGACTTCGGTTCGCTGAGCCTCAACTACTCCGGCCGGACCGCGGTCGAGGCCGGCGGCGAGGCCGGCGCAGCCTCCATGGGCATGCGCGGCGCCGGCTCGAACGACACGATCGACAACACCGGCGCGCTGAGCGTTGCGTCGCTGGCATCGATCGGCGCTGCCCAGCGTGCGTTCACGTGGTTCGGCAGCATCGACCAGGAACTCGTCTTCGCCGGCAGTGCAAGCTCGACCGGACTGTCGGGCGGGACCGGTGACGACACGCTCCGAACGAGCGGTGCGATCGACGTGTCCGGCACAGCCGAAGCGTCGATACTCGGCGCAACCAGCAACGTAGTTTTCTTCAATCCTTTCTTCTTCATCACGCAGAACCGGGTCGAGAACGTCGTCGACGTCGCGCTGGACAGCGATGCCAGGGGCATCGATGCCGGCGACGGCAACGACAGCGTCGAAAACGCCGGCCAGCTGGCCGTCACGGCGATGGCGATCCCGCGTGGGCTCGGGGCAAACCCGGCCTCCGGCTGTCCGCCCGCCCCCTGCGCGGCGAGCGCGGTATCCGACTTCACCGGCTACTCCGAGACCGGTGCCAGCGCGAGCGTATTGAACACCGCAATGGCTTCCGGAATCGCCGGAACCGGGGGCAGCCACGACGTGACGAACTCCGGCGACGTCAGTGTCGAGGCGCTGGCCGTAGCGACGTCCTATGCGCAGGCCAGCGAGGTCCTCGCCGCAGACGACCAGTCGACGATCTCCGCCATCGAGGCCCCGACCGTGTTCGTCGACGGCGCGCTCGCCGGCACCGAGGCGGACCTGGCCGGCAAGCAACTCAAGCTCCCCGGCTCCGACCTCGGATTCGTCCGGCTGGCATCGGACGTTACCGCCATCGACGGCCAGCTAGGCGCCAACCAGTTCGAGGATACGTCGGCCACCGAGCTCGATCCGGCACGGGTCATCGGCACGACGATCCGGTTCCCGGGCGCCGATACCGACGCGTTCGCAAGCGTGGTGACCGCATTCGACCAGGGCGTGTTCACGCTGGCCGATTCGCTACCGGTCGACGATCAGAACAA
Organism: Gammaproteobacteria bacterium; assembly: GCA_029884165.1. GTDB lineage: Bacteria > Pseudomonadota > Gammaproteobacteria > Steroidobacterales > Woeseiaceae > JAOUIH01. The sequence goes on from JAOUIH010000035.1 coordinate 14,907, forward strand.
TCCGCTGGTCGCGGTCGACGACCCGTACACGCTATCCGTCCCGACGACCACGGTGACGAATTTCGACGCGGCCAGCGGCCGATTCGAACTGGACGACGCGCTGCCGACCGGCGTCGCTGCCGGCCAGGCCTATACCGTGTCCCTGGTCAGTGCCGAACAGGGTCCCGGGTCGGCGACCTTCGTCGACGCGACCCGCATCGGCGAGCCGCGCGAGAACCTGGTCAATAGCTGGGTCCGTTTCGCACAGGACCCCGACTACGTCGCGTTCGTCAACGAGTTCGATCCCGATACGGGCACGTTCACGCTCGACAGCAGCATACCGTTCGCGCTCGAGGCGCTCGAGATCTATGAACTGTCGACCGTGCGCGACGGGGCATCCGGATCCACCGCTATTGCGCGGGCGGCCGGCGTCGATCTCGGCGGCGGCGATGCCCGGATCGATAACGCCGGCGTGCTTGACGTCAGCGCGATCGCACAGGCGCGCACGCAGGTGCTGGCCATCCGCGGTGCCGCGACGGCAGCGGCGACCAGCCAGGCCGAGGCGCTGGGCATACACACGCGTGACGGCGATGACACGATCACGAACCACGAGACCGGCCGGGTGCAAGTCAGCGCGGCCGCCTCCACGAACTCGAGTTCCGGCACGCGCAGCGCGACCGTGCGGGCCTGGGGCATCGACGCCGGTGAGGGCGCAAACACGATATCCAACGCCGGCTCGATCGGCGTCAGCGCGCGCCTGCTGCCGGAAGACGAACTCGCCGTTAGCGTCGGCGCCGTGCCGGGTGATGATGTCGGCACTCCGGTCGACCCGTTCCGCGCGGAGGCCTTTGGTATACGTACCGGCGGCGGCGCGGACCTCGTGACCAATGGCGGCAACCTGCTGGTCGTCGCCGAAGGGGGCGACCCGAATACCGATACCGCACTGCTGGCCATTGGCATCTCGACCGGTGAGGGAGATGACGTTGTGCGTAACCTGGGCACGCTATCGGCCTTCGTTATTGATAACGATGTCGCATCCGACGGCGTAGCAATCGAACTCGGCGACGGCAACGACACGCTGCATCTCGGCGCCATGTCAATGACCACTGGCAGCGTCGCGCTGGGCGACGGCGACGACGTCCTGCACCTGTACGGCAACCCGGTCATCGTCAGCGTATCGGGCGAATTGATCGATCCGCTCGCCGGCGAGGGCATCGACACGCTTGTATTGCATGACTCGGGTCGCTTCGACAGCACGCCGGACGGGTTCGAGGAAACCGGCAAGACCGGCCCCGGCGCCTACTGGCTGCCCACGCTGTCCACGATGGAGGACCTGTGGATAGAGGAAGGCGAACTGGAAGTCGACGGCGACTACGCGTTCTCCCTGACCGGGCAGTTCCGCACCCTCGTCTACAGCGACGGCCGCCACGGACAGTTCGCGGCGAGCGGCGCGGTAAGCCTCGACGGCTCGATCGAGGTCGGCCGGATAGGCGAGTCCTACATCGTCGACGGAACCCGGTACGAGCTCGTTTCGGCGAGCAGCGTGACGGGCGAATTTGCCGACGTAACGATCCCTGGATCGACACCACTGCTCCGTTTCGAGCTGGCAACGGAGCCGCAGCGCGTCGACCTGGTCGCCGTGGCAGAGCCCTTCGATTCGGTTGCGTCGAACCCGCTGCTCGCGCGCATCGCGGCCAATCTCGACACGATCGCCCCGGGGTCCAGCGGCGAATTCCGCGACGACCTGGGCCGCCTGCAGGCAATGTCGGCCGGCTTCGACCGCGCGCTGGAGAGCTACAGCCCGGACGCGCACCAGGTCGCGAACGAGGGCGCGACCAGGCTCATCCAGCAGGGCACCGCATTGCTGCAGAGCCACCTGCGGAACAGCCGCGACCTGTACCGCCAGGATCGGCCGGGCGCAACGATGCAGAGCAGCCTCGCGGTCTTCGCCAGCAGCAACGGCTACCTCGGCGTCGGGCTCGGCTCGGCGACGGCGCTGCCCATGCCGGCCTTCGGCGCCATCCCGGACTGGGCGGCACTGCAGGGCGCGTCGGGACAGGCGACGGCTGCGGCGGCATCCGGCCCGGGCGGCGTCCGGTCGCAGGCCTGGCTGCTCGGCCTGGGTTCGCGCGGCGATTACAGCGCGGTCGACGGCTACACCGCGTTCGAGCAGGACACCGGTGCCTTCGGGGCCGGCTACGACTTCCGGGTCACGGACTCGTTCCTGCTGGGTATCGGCGGCGGCCGGGCAGATACCGACCTCGAGATGCCCGATGCCTATGCCAGCGGCTCGGTCGAGGGGAGCTTCGGCAACCTGTATGCGAGCTGGTTCGGCGAGCGCGCGTACCTCGAAGGCGGAGTCACCTACAACCGCCAGGATTTCGAGACGCGGCGGCTGGTCGAAATCGCCGGCGACGCGCGGATCGCAGAGAGCACGCACGAAGGCGACGCGCTGAGCCTGTTCGCGGGTGGCGGCTGGCTGTTCGACTTCGGTTCCTGGCGCATCGAGCCATACGGGACGCTGCAGTACTTCCGGCTCGACGAGGACGGCTACGCCGAGTCCGGCGCCGGGACGCTGAACCAGGTGATCGAAGCACGCGGCACCGAGGCACTGTTCGGCGAGGCAGGCGTGACGCTCGGCCAGCTTCGTCCCGCAGGCGAGGGTCTGTTCGGTTGGCACCTGCTGCTTGGCGTCAACCACGACTTCGATATCGACGAACGGCGCATCGATTATGCGTACGAAGGATCGCCGGGCAACCTGCTGCGACTCGACGGCCGCAAGCTCGATCCGACCAGCGCGATACTCGGCGGCGCCGTTTCCTACAGCGGCGAGCGCGCCGGTTTCGCGCTGGAGTACCGCGGCCGGCTCAACAGCGACTACGACGAGCAGTCGGCGGCCGCCACGGTGACGGTGCGTTTCTGATCGGCGGCGGCGTCGCCTGCAACGAAAGGTCGGATCCTGTTCCCGAGTGGATCCGACCCTCGCGTCAGAGTGCCTACTTCACGTCCTCGCGGCTCAGCGCCTTCGTTAGCCGGTACAGGAATTCCTGCCCCTCGAAGAACGAGCGGATGAGGATGCGCTCGTTCTGGCCGTGCGCGCGGACGTCGTCTATGTCGCCGAACAGGCCGGAGACGCCATAGACCGGGATGCCCGCGTTGCGAAGGTACAGTCCGTCCGTCGCGCCGGTGCTCATCGTCGGGACGACCGGCACGCCGGGCCACATCTCCTCGGTGACCGCCTCGATCGCGCCGAGGATCTCTGGCGTCAGCGGCGACGGCGGCGAGGGCTTCGCCGGCGCGACCCGCGTGATCGTCACCTGCTCGTCGGCGATGACGCTGCGCAACGTGTCCTCGACGACGTCAATGGACTCGCCGGGCAACACACGGCAGTTGACGGTCGCGCGGGCGCGCTGCGGCAGCGCGTTCTCGGCATGGCCCGCATCGAGCCTCGTTGCGACGCAGGTCGTGCGCAGCCGCGAGTTGAAATAGGGTGTCCCCGACAGGTAGGCGACGGCCGAGGGCTCCGGCGGGTCCTGCAGCACGCCGCGCATCGCGGCGGCGAGCTCACCCTCCTCGAGATCGGCGGAGCGCTCGAAAAACATCCGCGTCACCTCGTTGAGCGTCACCGGGAAGTCGTAGTCGCGGAGCCGGGTCAGCGCATCCGCTATGTGATAGATCGCGTTGTCCTTCATCGGCAGCGAGCTGTGCCCGCCAGGATTAGTCGATTCCAGGACGAACGACTGGTAGACCTTCTCGCTCGCCTGCACGTTGTTCGATACGCGGATACCGTCTTTCAGCGCACCGCCGCCGCCTTCGTTCAGCGCGTACGCCGCATCGATCAGCCCGGGATGGTTTTTCAGCAGCCAGTCGACCCCATTGTGCTCACCGCCCTCCTCGTCAGCCGTCAGCGCGACGATGATGTCGCGGTCGGGCTGGTAACCCTCCTGCTTCATCCGGATGAGGTTCGCGATGTGGATCGCCGCCTCGTCCTTGTCGTCCGAGGTGCCGCGGCCGTAGAAGTAGCCATCCTGCTCGATAAACGTGAACGGATCGAGCGTCCAGTCGGCCGGGTCGGCGGCGACGACGTCGATGTGCGCGAGCAGCAGCAGCGGTTTGCGGCCCGAGTCGCGCCCGCGCAGCCGCGCCACCAGGTTGCCCTTGCGCTCGACGGGCCCGAGCACCTGCACGTCCTCCGGCGGGAATCCCGCCGCCAGCAGCCGGTCCGCCATGGCCTGCGCCGCGGCCGTGTTGTCGCCGTGGGAGTCGGTCGTGTCGATCTCGATCAGCTGCTCGAGGATGTCCCGCGCCAGCTGTTGCTCCGGCGGCAGTAGGCTTGCGCTGGAAGCAACCGGCGCCGGCTGGTCCGCGGGTGCAGCGACCCCGGGCGGCGGCTCGGTTGCCTCCTGCCTGCCGCAGGCGGCGAACGTCGCGACCAGCAGCAGGGCGGCCAGACGTAATGGATTCGACATGTCGGTCTCCAGTTATGCAGACCGCGAAGGTTACGGCAATTTCATGCGGCTGACGACCGCGCCGGCTTCGCGTAAGCGTGGCTGCTGGCGCGTCGGGACGGAGCTACGGATCATGCGGGCTCCCGGCATTCCCCCGGCTGCTTACAGGTCCTGCGGCAACAGGATGCCGAGGCGCTTGCGTTCCCGCCGCCAGTCCTCGAGCAGCTCCGCGTACTTCTCCGCGTGACTCTCGGCCAGGTTGACGGTTTCGCCCGGATCCTCGGCGAGGTTGTGGAGCTCCATGGCCGATTCGTCGAAGGGCGCCTCGAGATTGGAGATCTTCCACGCCCCCTTGCGCAGGTATGCGCGGCCGCGATGGTAGAACGCGGTGACGTAGTCGTCGTCGTGCACGGCGTTCGCCGTCCCCTGCAGGAGTCCTGTCATGCTCTCGCCCAGCATCGGGCGCACCGAGCCATCGTCCGGGTACCTCGCGCCGGCCGCTTCCAGGAAGGTCGGCGCCAGGTCCATGATCGTCAGGTAGCTCGAATCGATGCGGCCAGGTACGGCCACTCCCGGCCCGGCGACGATCAGCGGCGCGACGATCCCGCCCTCGCGCGTGAAACTCTTGTAGCGCTGGAACAGGGGTGAACCGGCCTCCGCCCACGGCGGCGCGTAGGACACGAACGACCCGGCCGTGCCCATCCTCTCGTAGGAACTGTCGTAGTGCGCGCGGATGAAGTCGCGGTTGGAGCCGGTGTTCGCGAAGTCCTCGCCGGCCGGCCCGTTGTCGGACATGAATACGATCAGCGTGTTGTCGTACAGCCCGTTCTGCCGGAGGTAGTCGAGCAGGCGACCCACGTGATCGTCGAGGTTGTCCAGCATCGCCGCATACAGTTCCATCTTGCGCGATTCCCGCCGCTTTGTATCGGCGTCCAGCTCTTCCCAAGGCGTGATCGCAGCGTTGCGGGGCGGCAGCTCGACCGAGGCCGGGACGATGCCTGCCTGCCTGAGTGACTCCAGCCGGCGTTCCCGCAGGGCGTCGTAGCCGTCGTCGTAACGGCCCCTGTACAAGTCGAGGTAGTCGTCCGGTACCTGCAGGGGCCAGTGCGGGGACGTGTAGGCCGCGTAGGCGAAGAACGGCTGGCCGTCGTCCTTGTTCGAGTCTATGAACTCGATCAGCTTGTCCGTGTAGAACTCCGTCGAGTAGCGGCCGTCCGGGTAGTCGACGATCTCGCCGTCTGCCCGATAGGTCGAGCCGCCTTCCCGGTAACCGTTACCGTTGAAGTGATTCCCGGCGCCGTCGAGCAGGTTGAAGGAACGGCTGAATCCCACCGCGCGCGGGCTGTGCTCAGCGTCGAGACCCAGATGCCACTTGCCGACCGTGTAGGTGTGGTAGCCGGCGTCTGCCAGCAGTCTCGGCAGCGGCGCGATCCGGTCCGACAGGCCGTTTTCGTAGCCGGGAAAGGGGTGGTCAAGCAGGCCCTCGAGACCCTGGGCCGCCACGCCGGCGACGTGGTTGTTGTTGCCGCTCAGCAGCATCGCCCGGCTCGGTGCGCAGTACGGCGCCGTGTGGAACGCGGTGAACAGCACGCCCCTGGCGGCCAGCGCATCGATGTTCGGCGTCCGGATATCGCCGCCGTAAGCGCCGAGGTCGGCGTATCCGAGATCGTCGGCCACGATGAGCAGGATGTTGGGCCGGGCCGACGCATCGGGCGCCCCGGGCGCCGCCGTATGTCCGGGGGGGCCGCTGCAGCTCGCAGCCAGTAGCAGCAACGCGGCGATAAGCAGGTGCTGCGCCGGGTTTACCGGAATTCGAACGGGCAGTCGCTTCGACTCGAGTTCGGGCGCTGTCACCGGATGCATGCGCTGGCTCCCCTCGCAAGCGGACAGTCGAAGCCGAGACCCGAAGCGGGCCCGCGGCGAACCATTCTGGCCGGCTTGCGGCGGACACTCAACCGGTGCGCCGTCTAGAAGTCTTTCTTTACGTTGACGCCGAACAGCCTGCCGACCGGGTTCGAGGCAGTCGCATCGTATCCGCCGCTGCCGTTGCCGGATGGTGCGATGTTGACGTAGGGGGGGTCCTCGTCGAACACGTTGCTTACCTCCAGCCCGAGCACCCAGCCGTCGCGCATGCTCCGGCCGTCCCGGTCGCCGAGTTCGACCCACGCGTTCAGGTCCAGCGGCGTGAAGGCGTCGACGCTCTGCGTCGGCGACGTTAGCGTGTTCTTGTAACTGCCGATGTAGTTCAACAACGCCCTGGCGCTGTAACGTCCGTAGTTCCAGGACAGGCTCGCGCGGGCACGTGTCCCGAGCGGGTTGAATATCTGGTTGTCCTTGTCCAGCAGGGTTCCGGTCGGGGTGATCGAGACCTTGTAGTCGAGCGTATAAACGCCACTCAGGTCGGCCAGGAACTGGCTGCCGCCGTCAGTCGACCAGCCCGTGCGCAACGTGAAATCGAGCCCCTCGGTTTCCGACCTTCCGAGGTTGCTCGGCCGGCCGTCGACATACAGCGTCACCGGGTTCGGCAGTACGCCGCGAGCCACCGTAAGTCCCTGGGCGAACAGATCGTCGATACGGTCCGCCGCATCCTGGTCGCGCAGGATGATTCCGGTTCCCTCGAACTCGGACTCTCTCTGGAGGATGTTGCGGTCGCCGAGGTACTGGGCGATCTGGTTCTCGTAATCGACCTGGAAATAGGTAAAGCTGAAGGTCGTTCCGTCGAGCCACTCCATATTGAAATCGACGCCGGCCGACCAGGTATTCGCGGATTCAGGCACGAGGTCCGGGTTGCCGCCCGACTGGAACACGCCCTGGCGCGGCGCGCCGCCGATCGTCGGATCGACGAATGCCTCGACGAACATCGCCGACGAGTTGCCGAACAGATCGGAGAACAACGGCGCCCGGAAGGACTCTCCGTAGCTTGCCCGCAACGTTACGGTATCGTTCGGCTGCCAGGAGATTCCGAACTGCGGATTGCTGGTGCTGCCGACATCGCTGTAATCGTCATAACGATATGCGACCCGGACGTCGACGCTTTGTCCCGATGACGAGTTGTTGCCGACGATCGGCACGAGGACCTCGGCGTAGTATGAGTCCACCGTGCGCTCGAGGGCGCTGACTCCGCCGACGGTGCACGGCACGCAGGAGTACTCGGTTCCGGGATTGCCGCGCGCGGTCAGCGGCACGCCCGACACGTCCTGCCTTTCGTAGCCCAGGGCGACCTGCATCGTGCCGGCAGGCAGTTCGGCCACCGGCCCGCTGAATGAAGCCTCGAAGCCAGTGAACTCGACGGTGTTGTCGGTCAGGAAGATCTGGTCGCTGACCTCTGCCAACACCGCCGCGGATGTGCGATGCAGGCCGAACGGGTCGAAGGCCGTGGCGGGGTCGCTGCTCGCCAGCGCGGTCGCCAGCCCTCGCGAGTCCAGGCCGCGGAATGTCTGCGATACCTCGTTGTTCTCGCCGTAACTGAGGAGGGCATCGAACGACCATTCACCGGGCAGGTCCTGCTTCAGCCCGGTCGTCAGTCCCCAGCTCTCGGCGTGCCCGCCGGAATTGTCCGTCGGCAGGTCATTCCGGAAGTTGTATTGCACGGTCACGCTTGCCGGCGCGGTTCCGCTCGGGTCGACAAAGAAGGCGTTGGTGTTCGGGACGGTGAGGCTGCCGTTGCTGTATCCGACCGACCGATCGAAGTCGCGATTGCCGTAATAACCATCGAGGAACACCTCGGTAGCGTCGGTAAACTTGTAGTTGAACGTAAACGAAGCCGTGTCGTATTCCTGTAGCGGCAGCAGATCCTGCGTTTCGAGGGTTTCGCAAAGGTTCCGCGTGCCCGGTTGCAGGTCGCCGACATTTGCGGCGCTGACGCCCCCCTCCGGTATCGCGTAAGAAACTCCGCCTATGACGATATTGCCCGGGTCACACAGTGGCGTGCGGTAATCTGCCGCCGGCTGGAGGGCCCGGAAATAGTCTCGGTACAGGCCGTTGAGTTCCGACCGTGAGCCATTCTCGTAGGCCGCGAAGAACTGGCCCTTTTCCCACGTCGTGCCCCACGACAGGCCGATGCGGTGTTCGTCGTATTCGTCGCCCTCGGCGTAGCGGGCGATGACCTGGCCGCCGTCGACGTAACGACGCTGGACGAGATTGACGACGCCCGCGATCGCATCGGAACCGTAGACGGCCGACGCGCCGTCGGCGACGACCTCGACCCGTTCGAGTGCGAGGGTCGGCAGTACGGACGGGTCTACGTTGCGGGAGTTGGTGACTACCCGGTGCCCGTCGATCAGCACGAGCGTCGAAAACGGCCCGATACCGCGAAGATTTACCGAGTTGCCGTAGACGATGTTGCCGTTGCCGCCCGGCTGGCCGCGTGAAGATTCCGATACGCCCAGGTTGTACGCCTGCGGTATCTCCTTGATCAGCTGGTCTACCGAGACGGCATTCGACTGGTCCATGTACTCTCGGTCGATGCTGATGACGGACGACCCCACCGGCGTGTCCACGCCGCGCATGCGGCTGCCGGTGACGACGATTTCCTGCAGCGCTTCTTCTTCTTCGTCTTGCTGCGCGGCGGCCGGTGTAACGGCCGTCATGGTGGTGACTGCGGCGGCAAAGGCCCAGGCCGAAAGCTGGAGACCTTTCAGATACGCCGGGATCGCCCGCGGCAGCCTGGCCGCCGGATTCTGGCCTCGAGAATTCATGACTCACCCTCCCCCTTTCACTGGTCCCTGACCGGTCCCGCGAGGCGCGGTCAGATTATTGACAATTTTGTCAACACCGGACGATATCCCCGCTCAGCGTCGATTGCAAGAGGGAATAAACTGCAGCGGAAACCATTCAGTCCGGCACCGGGCGCGAGGTTGCAATCGGGTCCGTATGCGGCTACCTTCAATTGTTGATGAAATTGTCAATAATATAGGCGCCGCAGCATAGCCGCGCATGGGTGGGATTGACCCCGGGGGAGACCAACGTGTTGCCGCCCTTGTCCACACTGATGAACCGTGTTGCCTCCGTTCGCAGGTATCGGGCTCGGCGCCCGGCGCCGCGTGTCGGCCTGCTGCTCGTGGTGCCGGCCGTGCTGTGGGCTACCGCGTGCTCGGGCGCCGGCCCGGCGGGCAATGGGCCATATGTCGACTACGTGCGGAATTCTTTTTACGTCGAGGTTCGCGACGGCACGCGGCTCGCCATGAACGTGTATCGGCCCGCCGTCGACGGGCGCGCCGTGGAGGAGCCGTTGCCGGTCGTGTTTGCCTTCACGCCCTATCGTGCCCGGTTCTACAACGCCGACGGGAGCATCGAGGAGACCGGCCGGAGCGAGCGGCTCGGCCTGAAACAGCTGACGGAGGCCGGCTACGTCGTAGCCGTTGCCGATATCCGGGGCAAGGGCGCGTCCTTTGGCCACCGGCGCGGCTTCCAGGACCGGACCGAGGCGTACGACGGTTACGACCTCGTCGAGTGGCTGGCACGCCAGCCGTGGTCGTCCGGCAAGGTGGGCATGACGGGCTGCTCTTATCTCGGCGGATCGACCATGCAGGTCGCGACGACCGTGCCGCCGTCCCTGAGGGCCGTGTTCATCGGCGCCACCGACTTCGACAAGTACGAGTTCGTGCGGAAGGGCGGCATCACGGCCCAGTTCAATACGCGGCCGGACGAGCCGCCGGAATACGATCTCGCTTCGGTCCCGGTTGATGAAGACAACGAGGGCCGCCTGCTCGCCGAGGCCGTCACGCAGCATGCCGCGAATACGCCGATGGCCGGACTCTGGTACGGGATGCCGTATCGCGACAGCGAATCGTCATACACCGGTACCCGCTTCTGGAACGAAGTCGGCCCTTACACCTACCTGAACGCACTGAAGAACTCGGATGTCGCGTTCTACTTCTGGGGCAACTGGAGCGACGAGCCTACGGACCAGGTCATCAAGTCGGCGGCCAACATCGAGTCGCGCATGCTCATCGGCGCGGGCACGCATTGTCGCCCGTTACCGGAGACCGATCTTGCCGGCGAGCTCAGGCGGTTCTTCGATTTCCACCTGAAGGGCATCGACAATGGCCTGGATGACGAGCCTCCGTACCGGTGGCGTCTGCAAAACGTCGATGCCGGTGCCGGCTGGATACGATCGGACAGCCTGCCCGGCCGGGGCATCGAACGGCAGCCCTGGTTTCTTGCCGATGCCGCCCTGTTGCCGGGGGACGAACCCGCCGAGGGCGGCGAGACGAGTTTCAGCGTCCGCTACGACCTGGGCGAGTCCGAGTACTTCTCCTTCTGGCCGGATTCGCCGGACGCGAATGGCATCGTGTTCACCGGTCCGCCACTCGAAGAAGACCTTGCGCTCGTGGGGTACCCGATCGCAGATCTGGAGATCTCCGTCGACCGGCAGGACGCGAACGTCTTCGCCTATGTCGAAGACGTCGGTCCCGATGGGCTCGTGACCGTCGTCTCCTTCGGCCGGCTGGCCGCCTCCCACCGCGCGATCGCGGAGCCGCCGTTCGACTACCTCGGGCTGCCATTTCACTCAGGCCTCGAGGCCGACGTACGCGCCATGGTCCCCGGGGTGCCGGCGCGGCTGCGCTTCGCACTCTTGCCGAATGCGTGGGTCTTCAAGAGCGGACATCGAATACGTCTCGCCATCGCCGGGGCCGACCTGCGGCAAAGGAACCTTGCCGACATAGCGGAAGATCCGCCGCCGAAGATCACCGTGCATCACGGCGGAGGCGACGGTTCACGGATCGAGCTGCCGTTGGTCGAACCCGCGCGCCTGCTCGGCGGGATTGGCAAATGAGCAGCGGGTTCTCGAAGCCGACCGCGCGCGCTCAGAGCTGCCGCGCGTCCAACTCCAGCAGCGCCTTAAGGCCATTGCGCACATGGTCGCGCATCAACGCTTCCGCTTCGTCGGCATTGCCGGCGACTATCGCTTTCGTGATCTTCTTGTGGTCATCGTTCGCGACCGCGATGCGCTCCTTCGAATAGAAGGTCAGGAACAGCAGTCGATACAAAGGTATCGTGAGACGAGCAAGAAACTGATGAAAATACTGATTACCGGATCCGTCGATGATGATCTTGTGCCACTTGCTGTTCAGTTTTGCGAAGTGTTCGTGATCACCGCGCTTTACCCAGTCGTTCATTTCCTGCTGCGTTCGTTTCAGTTCCTGTTTGAGTTCGTCATTGTCGGCAGCTGCGAACTGGTGGGCGGCAAACCCCTCGAGCGCCATGCGCGCCTCGTACATCTGGCGGACCTCGTCACGGTTTATCGACCTGACCGATGCGCCCCGAAACGGTTCGATCGCCACCAGTCCCTCGGTCGCGAGTCGCTGCAGCGCGTCACGAACCTTGTTCCGGCTTGCGTGGGTTTCGCGAATGATGTCACTTTCGATCAGTCGCTGCCCCGGCGCAAAGCGGCCGGTCCGGATGTTTTCACGCGCCCAGTCCATCAGCTCGTCGGTGGTCATGCGCTTCGCCTGCTTGCCAGCAGGCCGTTTGCCTGGAGTTGGTGACATAGTGCCTGGATTCAGAACGTGCTTCGGGTCGGGACGCCCGCAACGAAGGGCGCTCAAAGAGCCGAGATGATAAACAATGTTGTCAACAATTCAAAACGACGCGGGCCCTACGAAATAGCGCTGGCCGGCGACCTCGTGCTCGACGCGCCGGACCCGGATCACTGGCTGAGCGGCATTGCCGGCGCGCTGCAATCCGTGGACCTGGCCATCGGTCACGTCGAGGTGCCGCACACGACTCGCGGCGCCGAGCTGACCGGCGACGTACCGGCACCGGGTGCGGCGCCCGAGGCGATCGCCGCGCTGCGCCGTAACGGTTTCAGCGCGGTGACGCTGGCGGGAAATCACATCGCCGACCAGGGCGCGGCCGGCATCGAGGACACACTGAGCGCGCTGGCCGATGCCGGCCTCGCGGCCTGCGGCGCGGGGCCCGATCTCGAATACGCGCGCAGCCCGGCGTACCTGCCGCTCGACGGCTGCACGGTGGCGATCCTGAGCTACAACTGTGTCGGGCCGGAGGCCTCCTGGGCGAGCGACGACAGGGCCGGCTGCGCCTTCCTGCGCATCGAGACCGAAGACGGGTCGCCGGTCGCGCCGCTCGCACCCTTACAGCGCGTCGGCGCGGACGCCCGGCGGGTGCTCGGGACCGATGTCCGCAAAGCCCGTGCAAGGGCCGATATCGTCATCGTCGCGTTGCACAAGGGCATCGTGCACACGCCGGTCACGCTCGCAGCGTACGAGCGCCCGCTCGCCCACCTTGCCGTGGATTGCGGTGCCGACATCGTAGCCTCGCATCACGCGCATATCGTCAAGGGCATCGAGGTCTACCGCGGCAAACCGATATTCCACGGGCTGGGCAACGCTTGCGTGGTAACGCGAGCGCTGGCGCCCGACCAGGCGCACCCGGAACGCGCCGCCTGGGCCCGGCGGCGCCGGGAGCTGTTCGGGTTCGAGCCTGACCCGGCCTATGAACTGGCGCCCTTCCATCCCGAGGCGACCAACGCCATGCTCGGCCGCGTCTCGTGGACGCCGGGGGAGCGGCTGCAGTTCGGCATCGTGCCGGTGCACGTCGAGGCGCCGGGACGCCCCGTGCTCGCCAGCGGCGCGCGCGCCCGAGAGGTCGTTGCATACGTAGAACGGATCACGCAGGCGGCGGGCCTGCCGGAGCTGCACTTCGAACCGGCTGGCGACGCGTGGATGTATTGCCAATGAACGAACCCGCACACAAATTGCCGCGCGACGAACGGGACGAGCCCCGGAAGATTCCTGCCTGGCTCGTCGTCGCGGGCGGCGCGCCGCTGCTGGCCGCGATGTTCGTCGAATTTGCGTCGGTGATCGGGCGCAACACGGGCCTGCCTCTCCCGGGCGCGATCGAGATCGTGCAGGCGGCGGTCCTGTTGTCGTCGTCTGCCGCCATCGTCGTCGCGACCCTGAGTCGCTCGCACGCCAAGGTCCGGGTCCTGCTGGCCCGTGCCCGTGGAACCTCGGGCACGGCCCTGAAGACCTTCAACGCCGTCGGCGGGACGATATTTTTCCTCGCGCTGGCGTCCGGCAGCCTGTGGATCATCGGTGACATGTGGGGCGCGGCCGAGCAGAGCGAGCTCGTCGGCATACCCTGGCTGCCGCTACGATGCGTCGCTGCGGCGAGCATGCTTGCTACCGCCTTGCTGTACGCGCGGCGAGTCATCGCAGGATCGAGGCGCCGATGACGGAGCTGCAGACAGGGATCAGCGGCGTCGCCGTACTCCTCGTCCTGCTGCTGGCGGGCATGCCTATCGGTATCTCACTGGGACTGGTCGGCTTCGTCGGCCTCGGCGTGATCCTGGGACTCGAACCCGCGTTGATCAAGGCGGGCGTGATCGTCGTCGAGACGCTGACCCGCTACGAACTCGGCACCCTGCCTCTGTTCCTGCTGATGGCGCACCTCTGCTCGGCCGCGAATGCGAGCCGGGATTTCTTCGACGCGGCCGCGCGGCTCATCGGTCATCGCCGGGGCGGGCTGGCGTTCGCATCGGTGGGCGGTTGTGCCGCCTTCGGCGCCGTGAACGGATCCAGCCTCGCGACCGCCGCAACGATGGGACTCGTCGCATTGCCCGAGATGCGCAAGCGCGGCTATTCGGACTCGCTGGCGACCGGCTGCATCGCGGCCGGCGGCACGCTCGGACAGATGATCCCGCCTTCCGGCGCGCTCATCGTGTTCGGCATCATCGCGGAACAGTCGATCGGCAGGCTGTTCACCGCGGCCATCGTGCCCGGACTGACCCAGCTCGGCCTGTATTTCGTGGTCATCTGGCTGGTCTCCGCCTGGCGGCCCGAGGCCGCGCCGCCGTCGGACCGCTCGGACTGGGCCCAGCGGCTCGCGGCAATCGGCCGCGTGTGGGACCTGCTGGCGCTGGTCCTGCTCGTGATCTGCGGCATCGCCATCGGCTGGCTGACGCCGACGGAGGCGGCCTCCATCGGCGCCGTCGGGGCACTGCTGCTGTGCCGGCGGCGTCGCCGGCTGAACCTGGACGTGCTGCGTTCGGCCCTGCAGGACACGCTGGTAACGAGCGGCCTCATTTTCGCGGTCATCATCGGCTCGCTGATATTTTCGGTTTTCATCAGCGTGACCGGCGTCGCCGATGCCGTCGCGGGCGCGGCGGTCGAAGCGAGCCTGGGCCCGGTCGCGAGCATGCTGCTCGTCGCCGCCGCGCTGCTGTTGCTGGGCTCGGTCCTCGACGGCCTGGCGCTGATGCTGCTGGCCACGCCGATCGTCATGCCGATCGTGGCGGAAGCCGGCCTGTCACCGATCTGGTTCGGGATATTCCTCGTGCGGGCGATGGAGATCGGTTTCGTGCATCCGCCGATCGGTCTGAATCTCTACGTCATCCAGGGTATCGCCCCGGACGTGTCGCTGGGGCAGATCTTCCGGGGCGTCATCCCGTTCCTGGTATCGGACCTGTTTCACCTGCTGCTGCTGATCCTGTTTCCGGCAATGGTGCTGTGGCTGCCGGGGCTGCTGCGATGATGGAAACCGTGAACCTCGACACCGCCGGGTTCTTCGCGGACCCGCTCGTCGCGGCCAGGACCGCACAGCGCCCGGTAGGCTACGTCGGCCTGGATATCCCCGAGGACATTCTCGCCGCGCCGCCGTTCCATGCGGCTCACTTGCCGTGGCAGCGGGACCGACGCACGCCGTGGGCGGATCGCTGGCTGGAGGACAGTTTTGCCGGCTGGGCGCGCTGCATCGTCGAGGACTGGGCCGATGGCCGCTACGACTTCATGGAAAGCGTCGTCTTCACGCGCGGCGACGATACCTCGCAGCGTCTCTACTACTACCTGGCTGAACTGCAGCGCCAGGGCAGGATCGGCGGTCCGCGGCCGCTCATTTTCGACACGGCGCGGATACGGCGGCCGTCCAGCGAGAAGTGGACCGTCGCCGCGGTCCGGCGGCTCGCGAGCGAGCTCGGCCTGGACGACGAGGACCTTGCCGCGGGAATCGACGCGGCCGACCGGCGTCGCCGGATCCTGCTGTCGATCGACGCGGACCGCTCGTTCGCCAGCCCGTTCTACGAGCGCGTCGCCCGCGCCAGCCTGTTCATCCCGGCCGAGTCCCTGCCCCGCCGAAGCGCGCTCGCAAACCCGGGGTCGGCGGGCCAGGTCCTGCTGGCGGGCTCGTCTCCGCCTGACGACGGCCTGCACCTGGCCGTCGACGCCGCGGGCTGGTCGGTCGCAGGAGAAGCCTGCGATCGCAACCTGCTCCGGCTCGGGTCTCCGCTGCGCGCCGTGAGCGGCGACCCGGCGGAGCGCATCGGGAGGCAGTGCGCTGCGAACCCGGTCGGCCCGCGCAGCTTCCACGACCGTGCGGCCGACATCCTTGCGTCGGTCGAGGAGCGCGGCGCCGGCGCCGTCGTGTTCTGGCTGTACGAGGAAGACGAAGCGATCGCCTGGGACGTCGCCGCGTGCCGCCGCGCGCTCGAGGCGCGCGGCATCGCGACCCTCGTCCTGGCCCGCCGGCGCTGGGACCTGTCGGACGACCCGCAGGACGACATTGCCCGTTTCCTCGGGAGCCTCGCCGCATGATGCCGCTCGACGGACAGCGCGTGCTGGCTCTCGGGCGGATGGCCTCCCGCCCGTTGGCGCGCTTGCTCGAATCCCTGGGCGCCGTCATCGTCCCCGGGCAGCCAGCGGAGCTGGCCGAGGGCTGCCAGTTCGCTATCGACGACCTGGGACTGGAGCTGCTGGCCGAGCAGGGCTGGGACCGCCGGGCAGTCGAGCGGCACAACCCGGCGCTCATCCACGCCTCCGTCACGACTTTCGGCAGCGGCGGTCCGCGCTCGGCATGGCGCGGCGGCGAACTCGTAGCCTCCGCCATGGGCGGCACGCTGCGGCTCACCGGTGACCCCGATCGCCGCCCCGTCAAGGAAGCGCGCGACGCCTGCACGTTCCACGCGGACATGGTCGCAGCGGCCGGCATGATGGCCGCTCACTGGGAGCGGGTTTCCACCGGCAAGGGCCGGCATGTCGACGTGTCGATCCAGGAAGTAGCTTTCAATCGCAACGTGAGCGGCACGCTGGCATGGCAGTTCGACCGCCGCAAGCTGCAACGCGCCGGCAGCGCCCTCAACTACGGCCTGGCCAGGGTCAGGTGTATCTGGGCCCTCGCCGATGGCTGGTGCTTTCACACGCTGATGACGGGTCGCTTCGGGGCGCCCGCGAACCGGGCGCTGTCCGACTGGATCGACGCGACGGGCTGCCCGAATCCGCTCAAGGGTGTCGACTGGCTGAGCTACAACCGTTCGACGCTGGATCCGGCGACGCGTGCCGGGTGGGAACGGGCGATTGCCGCATTCTTCGCAACGCGCACGAAACACGACATCGCGACCGAGGGCAGGCGCCGCGGCATCAACGCCTGCGTCGTGGCGGCACCGGCCGACGTCCTCGCGGATCCGCATCTCCGCCAGCGCGGATTCTGGCGCGAGCGGGACGGGCTGGCGGAGCCGGGGCGCTTCGTCCGGATCGAAGCCGGGACTAAAGGCGGCGCCGGGCGCGACGCGCGGGCAGGCGGACGCGGTCCGCTCGCCGGTCTGCGCGTGCTCGATTTCTCGTGGGCGCTGGTCGGCTCGATCACGACCAAGACGCTCGGCGATCTCGGGGCGGACGTCGTCAAGGTCGAGAGCCGCTTGCGGCCATGCCTCAGCCGGCTCGACGTCCAGGTCGGCGCCTCCCGGCCCGGCAACCTGGACGACAAGCCCTGGTTCGCGCACCTCAATACCTCGAAGCAGAGCCTCGCCCTGAACATGAAGCACCCGCGCGCCCCCGAGGTGCTGGCGCCGCTGCTCGAGTGGGCCGACGTCGTCGTCGAGAACTTCTCGCCCGGCACGATGGCCAGGCTCGGACTGGACTTCGCCAGCCTGTCGCGGCGCCGGCCCGGGCTCGTGATGATCTCGGGCAGCGTTTACGGACAGACCGGACCGCTGGCCGAGGAATGGGGCGTCGACGGCACCGGCGGCGCGCTGTCCGGCAGGACCTACCTGACCGGCTGGCCGGATCGCGACCCCGTGGTGCCGGGTTCCGTGCCTTACGGGGACGTCATACTGCCGTTCGTCATGGCGGCAGCGGGCCTCGCGACGCTCGCTGCGCGAAAGGACTCCGGTCAGGGCGCGCACGTCGATGCGTCGATGTACGAGGTCTGCGTGCAGCAGATGAAGGACGCGATCTTCGAGAGCCAGCGCGGCGCCGAGCCACAGCGTCGCGGCAACGAGGACGGGGGCGTATTCCGGCAG
>JAOUIH010000003.1 GCA_029884165.1 Gammaproteobacteria bacterium
ATTCGCGCCGCGAACCGGGAGTACGTGTCCGCGAAGCGCGACTGGGGCCATCAGCTCGACGAAGAGGACCTCGCAGAGGGCTGAGGGCTCATTGCCGCCAGAGGCGCAGGTCCTCGACCGACGACTCGCAGTCTGACCGGAACGGGTTGATGTCGATTCCGCCGCGCCGCGTATAGCGCGCGTACACGCTGAGACTTTCGGTCCCGCAGCGGGCGCGGATATCCATGAACATCTGCTCGACGCAGGCCTCGTGAAACGCGTTGTGATCGCGGTACGAAACGATGTATTCGAGCAATCCGCCACGGTCGATTGGACGACCGCGGTACCGGATCAGCACGCTGCCCATGTCGGGCTGGTTGGTCACCGGGCAGTTGCTGCGCAGCAGGTGCGAATACAGCGCCTCGTCGACGATTCCGGTGCCAGAGCTCCTGAGACGCGATGCGTCTACCGGCGAGTACCGGAAATTGCCGGGCTCGGCGTCGATGCAGTCGCCGGGCAGCACGGCGATCCGGGTCGACCCGGCCGCCTCCGGACCGGCAAGCGTGACCGCGACCTCGCTACCGACCGTGGCCGACAGGTCCCGCCGGATCATCGCGGCCAGCTCCGTTCTGTCCCGGTAGCGGGAGTATGCGAACGAGTTCAGGTAAAGCTTCAGCGATTTCGACTCGACGATGCTCTCGGAATCTGCAGGCACCCGGATCTCTGCCGTTGCGACCCGCGGCCGGCCATCCCGGTCGAGCCAGGTGAGTTCCCAGGCATTCCAGATGTCGATGCCGCGGAAAGGCAGCGGGCTCGGAATCGCGAGGTCCCGGCGCGTCTCGCTCCTCGACACGGCGAACAGGACGTCCGGCGCGTATTCCCGCGGAAAGGGCAGTTCCCTGCCGAGTGGTACACCGGATTCCTTGCCAGATCTGCCCATCGTCGTCTGTCGCCGCGCGGAGGCGGTAGTGTAATATAACGGCCCGTTTTTCACCGGGATCAATCACTTGCTCACGCTACTCAGGAATGCCCACGTCTTCGCACCCGAAGACCTGGGTCTGCGGCATCTTCTGGTCGGCGCCGGCCGCGTACTCGCCCTGGCCGGCAACCGGGAGGACCTGGCCGCGACCGGCGCGGAAGTGGTCGATCTCGGGGGCCGGAGGGTCGTCCCGGGCTTCATCGACGGTCATGCCCACGTGACGGGCGGCGGCGGCGAGTCCGGCTTTGCGAGCCGCGTGCCACCGGTGCCGCTCAGTCACTTCACGAGCGCGGGCGTTACCGCAGTCGTCGGCGTGCTCGGTACCGACGACACCACACGCACTACGCGTTCGCTGGTTGCCAATACGCTGAGGCTGCGGGAGGAAGGGCTCGGCGCCTGGTGTCATACCGGCGGCTACCACTTTCCGCCTGTCTCGCTGACCGGCAGCGTGCGGGACGACATCGTCTTTATCGACCCCGTGATCGGCGTCGGCGAACTCGCAATCAGCGACCATCGCTCGAGCCAGCCGACGCAGGACGAGTTGCTGCGCGTCGCCAGCGAAGCGCACGTCGCAGGCCTGATTACCGGCAAGGCCGGGATCGTCCACCTGCACCTCGGCGACGGACCGCGCGGGCTCGAACTCGTGCGGGCGGCGCTCGCCGCGACCGAGCTGCCGGCTAGGGTCTTCAACCCGACGCACGTCAATCGCCGCAAGGCACTCTTCGACGAGGCGATCGAACTGGCCCGGCGCGGCTGTCATGTCGACATCACGGCCTTCCCGGTGGAAGAGGGCGAAGACGCCTGGTCGGCCGCGCAGGCGGTGGTCCGCTACCTGGATGCGGGCGCGCCCCCGGGGCGCGTCACGGTCAGCTCGGACGGGGGCGGCTGCCTGCCCGTGTTCAACGAGGAAGGCGAAATGACGTCGATGGATGTCGGGCGGCCGTCCGAGCTTGGTACGGCGCTCCGGGAGATGCTGCAGCAGGGCCTGTCGCTGCCGCAGGCGCTGCCCGCGTTTACCAGCAATGTCGCGGCGGTGTTAAGGCTCAAAGGTCGTGGCCGGATCGAGGCCGGTGCCGTCGCAGACCTGCTCGTCCTCGACGACGCACATCGCGTCAGCGACGTCATGGTCGCCGGGAGCTGGCATCTGCGTACGGGCAGATTGTGCCGTGCCGGTCGCTTCGAGCAGTCAGCGTTATGCGAACATTCGAAAGTAGTGTGACCCAATGAGTCCATCCAGCAGCATGCATAACACCGAGCGCGGCTACATCATCCCGATCGGTGGCGCCGAAGAAAAATTCCACAACCCGGAAATCCTCGATCGATTCGTGGACGTGTGCGGCGGCAAGAAGGCGCGTATCGCGATTATTCCTACGGCCTCGGAGCTGGAGGACACCGGGCGCAATTACGAAAAGCTGTTTCGAAAGCTCGGTATCAAGCATGCGCAGGTGCTGAACATGCTGACGCGCAAGGACTGCCATGAAGCCGAGTACATCGATTACATCGACAAGTCGGATGGCGTCTTCATGACCGGCGGGAACCAGCTGCGCCTGTCGACGACGCTCGGCGGCACCCCTGTGGCGCAGAAGATCCGGCGCCGCAATGCCGGCGGCATGCACGTCGCCGGAACCTCGGCGGGCGCCGCGTTCATGCCGGAGCACATGATCGCCGGCGGCTTCGAGGGCACCACGCCGTCGCCCGCCATGGTGACTCTCGCTCCCGGCCTCGGCCTGACGAACAATTTCATCATCGACCAGCATTTCCGCCAGCGCGACCGGATCGGCCGTCTGCTGACGGCGCTGGCCTACAATCCGTTCGCGATCGGTATCGGCCTCGACGAGGATACGGCTGCCTTCATACGCCCTGGCGACGACCTCGAGGTCGTCGGCAGTGGCGGCATCACGATCATCGACCCGACTCACCTCAGTTACTCGTCGATGGACCGGGCCCGCCGCGGCGAGCCCGTTAGCCTGATCGGCGTGAAACTGCATATACTCATCTCCGGGGGGCGATTCGAGATCGCCGACCGGGAAGCATACCCTGAGTAACTAATAGACGCCGTAAAGCGGCGCGGAAACCGAGCCATGAGAATCGTCAGCACCAACGTCTACGTTGGGCCCAACATTTACGCCCATTTCCCTGTCATCCGCCACGTCCTCGACCTGCGCGAACTCGAACACTGGCCAACCGCCAGGCTGGGGGAGTCTTTTATCGGCGCGCTGCTGGAAGCGCTGCCGGGCCTGCACGAACACGGCTGCTCCTACCGGGAGCCGGGCGGTTTCGTACGCCGCATGCGTGAGGGCGAGGGTACCTGGATGGGGCACGTGATGGAGCACGTCGCGCTCGAGCTGCAGAACATTGCCGGTTCGCCGGTGACTTTCGGTCGGACCCGGTCCGTCGAGGGGCAGCATGGGCACTACACCATGGTGTTCCAGTACCTCGACGCGGAAGTGGGCCGGGAAGCCAGTCGCCTCGCGCTCGACCTCATCCACAGCCTGATGCCGCCGGAGCTGAAGGCACCTGAGGCGCCGGGCCCGGACTGGAACTTTCCGAACGAGCGCGACGGCTTCATCCTGTATGCGCAACGCCGGGCGTTCGGCCCGAGCACCGCGTCACTCGTACGGGCCGCCGAGGAGCGCGGCATTCCGTGGATCCGGTTGAACCGGCAGAGCCTGGTCCAGTTCGGCCACGGCAAGTACCAGCAGCGTATCCAGGCAACGACCACCGGGCGCACCAGCAACATCGCGGTCGAACTGGCATCGGACAAGGAAGAGACGAACGGCATCCTGCGGGACCTCGGTCTGCCGGTGCCGGCGCAGCGCCTCGTGCGCAGTGTTTCCGAGGCGCGGGCCGCGGCCGAAAAAATCGGATTCCCTGTCGTGTTGAAGCCCCTGGCCGGTAACCACGGCCGCGGCGTTTCGATCAACCTTCGCACGGCGGAGGAAGTCGATGTCGCGTTCGAAAAGGCGCGAGAACATGGCCGCAACGTCGTCGTCGAGAGCTTTATCGAGGGCTACGACCATCGCCTGCTCGTCGTCAACGGGAAACTGGTGGCCGCGGCGAAGCGCGTTCCCGGTCACGTCGTCGGCGACGGCGAACACAGCATAGAACAGCTCGTCGAGATCGTGAACCGGGATCCTCGCCGCGGCATCGGCCATGAGAAGGTGCTGACGCGGCTCGAGCTCGATCATCAGGCCGAGCGCTTGCTGAAGAAGATGGGCTACGCGCGCGATACCGTGCCGGCCCGGGACGAGGTGGTCTTCCTGCGTTCGACGGCGAACCTGTCGACCGGCGGAACGGCGATCGATGTCACCGACGTCATCCACCCGGACAATCGCGAGATGGCCGAGCGGACGATCAAGGCGATCGGCCTGGATATCGGCGGTGTGGATTTCCTGACCCGCGACATCACCGAGTCCTATCGTGACGTCGGGGGCGGTATCTGTGAAGTCAATGCGGGCCCCGGCTTTCGGATGCACGTCGCGCCGAGCGAAGGCACGCCTCGGGACGTGGCCGGTCCCGTGATCGACATGCTGTTTCCGCCAGGCACGCCCAGCCAGATTCCGATCGCGGCCGTGACCGGCACCAACGGCAAGACGACGACATCGCGAATGCTGGCGCACATCCTGAAGATGAGCGGCTATACGACCGGGCTGACGTCGACGGACGGAGTTTACATAGACGGCCGCCTGACGGTGCCGGGCGACATGACCGGACCCGTATCGGCGCGAATGATCCTGCGCGATCCGTCGGTCGATGCAGCTGTGATGGAAACGGCCCGTGGCGGAATGCTGCGCAGCGGCCTGGGATTCCAGCGCTGCAACGTCGCCGCATGCCTGAACGTCACGAGCGACCACCTCGGGTTGAAGGGTATCGACACGCTGGAGCAGCTCGCCGAGATCAAGCGCGTGCCGATCGAAATCGCCGACGACGCGGCCGTGCTGAATGCCGACGACCAGTACTGTCTGCAGATGGCCGACTATACGGACGCGAAGACGCTCTGCTACGTGACGATGAACCCGGGGCACCCGCTGGTCAAGCAGCACATTCGGGCAGGCGGCCAGGCATTCGTGCTCGAGGAAGGGATGAACGGCCACATGATCACGATCTACGACAACGAGGTGCACAAGCCGTTGCTGTGGACCCACCTGATCCCTGCGACGCTGGAGGGCCGTGCGATGCACAACGTGCAGAACGCGATGTTCGCGGCGGCGCTCGCCTACAACATGAATATCAGCATGGACGACATCCGTCACGGACTCCGGACTTTCGACGCGACATTCTTCCAGGCCCCGGGACGAACGAATATCTATGACGAACACCCGTTCAAGGTGATCCTCGACTACGCGCATAATCCGGCTGCGGTCAAGGCCATGTGCAACCTGGTCGATCGTTTCGACATCGGCGGGCGCAAGACGATCGTCCTGTCCGCCCCGGGCGACCGGCGCGACGAGGACATACGCGAAATAGCCACGATTGCGGCCGGTCACTTCGACCATTACATCTGTCGCTGCGACGACAACCGCCGGGGCCGCGGTAAGGATGAGATCGCGGTGATGCTGAAGAACAGGCTGCTCGAAGCGGGTATCAGCGCCGAGCAGATCGAAGTCATACCGGACGAGCAGGAGGCAACAAGCCGGGCGCTGCAGCTGGCGGCGCCGGACGACCTGTTGCTGATCCTGGGCGACAACATCAAGCGTACCTGGAAACAGATCATCTACTTCAATTCGGGTGCCCGCGGCGATGAGGCAGGCCGGAAAGCGACCATGGCCCTGTCTCTGCCCGATGTGCCCGGCTTCCAGCTCGACGAAAGCATCGAGATCATCAGCGACGAGCGTGGCGTCCGCATTGCGCGCGAGGCCGGCGACTGACCCAGGTGGCCGGTTCGATCGAATTCATCGACGCACGGCGCCTGACCGGGCCGAACCTGCTGTCTGACCAGGCCGGTGCCGTCATGGACCTGCGTTGCGGCGAGGGTGAGGAGAGAGCGCTGATAGAGCGCTGGGCGGCGACGATCCGACCGATGCTCGACGCACTGTCCTGGTCCGAATGCGAAACGTCATCCCGAATTTTTTCCGGAGGCGTCAGCGTCGCGTTCGCTGCACCCATCGATGCCCTGTACGCCGCGACGGCAGCCAACGAGTGGGCGTGGCAAGTAATGGAGGCCGGCCTGCGGGGCGGTGTGCCGCCCGATTTCGGCCAGGCGCTGGCGGCCATCCGTGCAGCGCTCGACGGGGAACGCAATCCCTCCCTGCTGGCGCTCCGCGATGCATCCGCCGGACACGGTACGACCTTCCTGTGGGACGATGATTTCGTTTCGGTGGGCCTGGGCCGCGGTTCCGTCACCTGGCCGGTGCCGGCGCTGCCGGAGCCCGCCACGCTCGACTGGTCAAAGCGCCACGACGTCCCGGTCGGCATCGTCACCGGCACCAACGGCAAGACGACGACGACCCGGCTGGCGACGCATATTCTGGCGGGCAGTGGCCGCAACGTCGGCGTCAGCTGCACCGAGTGGATCGCGGTAAACGATCGCATCATCGATCGTGGCGACTGGTCCGGCCCGGGCGGCGCCCGGAGCGTGCTTCGCCAGACGGATGTCGACGTCGCGGTGCTGGAAACGGCACGCGGCGGATTGCTGAGACGCGGCCTCGGTGTCGAACGGGCAGACGTCGCGCTGATTACCAATATTGCGGAAGATCATCTGGGCGATTTCGGCTCCCGGAATCTCGACGAGTTGCTCGACGTCAAATGGATCGTCACGCGAGCAGTGGAAGCGACCGGGCTGCTGGTGTTGAACGCGGACGACCCCGTGCTGCGTGCGCGTGCCGGAACCTATGCCGGGCGGCTCGCCTGGTTTTCGCTGGATGCCGCCAGCCCGATCGTTGCCGGGCATGTAGCAGGCGGAGGCAAGGCGTGGGTGCTGGAGGGCGACCGGTTGCTTTATCGGCACGGTAAGCGGCAGGAGGCGATATGTACCGCCGGCGACGTCCCCCTGGCGTTGGGAGGTGTTGCCCGGCACAACCTCGCGAATGCGCTGGCCGCCGCGGCACTGACCCACGAACTGGGAGCATCTCTGGACGACATTCGTCGCGGTCTCACCAGCATGTCGCAGCGCGATAACCCGGGGCGCAGCAACATTTATCAGGTCGGCGACGTTCGCGTGCTGATGGATTTCGCGCATAACCCGCACGCGCTGCAGGCGCTGTTCGAAATGGCGCGACGTCTGCCCGCAAGTCGGCGCCTGCTCGCATTCGGACAGGCCGGCGATCGGCCCGACCCGTTGATCCGGGAGCTGGCGCGGCGCGCATGGTCGATTGGCCTGGACCGGGTAATCGTTTCGGAGCTCGCGAACTATTACCGGGGCCGAAATCCCGGCGAAGTATACGGCGTCATCCGTGACGAGTTGCTGCGCTGCGGCGCCCGGCCGGAGCAGGTAGGACATTTCGAATTCGAGGTCGAGGCGCTGCAGGCGGCGCTGGACTGGGCCGAGCCTGGCGACCTCCTGATCATTCTGGCCCTAGGTGACCCGGCCGCCATACGCGAAAGACTCGAGGCGCTGAGCGCGAAATAGGCAGATTGCGGCGCGCCCGGAACCGAAAGAAACATGGCTGCAATACGCTGAACCGGTCAGAACCCGCTGGGTCCGCGGGGGAAAAGGAAAGGCCGGGCGCGTCCTGCGCGCCCGGCCGGTTGATCTACGGTCAGAATCGCGACGCGGTCAGCGTGACGTCGGCCTGCGACCAGGCCATGTCAAACATGTGCTGCACGTCGCTCGCGTCCTTGTCCTGTGCTTCGAGCGCCTGGATCAGGCCGAACATTGCCCAGCCATTGTGCGGGTACATGTCCAGGTCCCTGCGATAGACTTCCTCGGCACGAGCCGCGTCGCCGGCAGCGAGCAGCGCCTTCCCGAGCGAGTGCCGCGTCGGGTAGTACCAGAACGGCGGCTCGGTATACGGCAGTTCGTCCTGGACCGCGACGGCCCGACTGAAATGTTCCACCGCGCCGCCGGCGTCGCCTTCCACCATCGCGATCTCACCCTGCGCGAGCGAGTCGGCGATATCGAGCAGCATCGTTGCCGGATACTGGATCGTATCGAGGAACATGACGTCGGTTGCTTCCTTCAGCGGCACGAGCTTTTCGCGTTCCGCTATCGCCGCCGCCGTATCGCCCGTCCTGGCAAACGCTACCGCCCGTGCGTAATGCCAGATCCCGTTCGAATACTCCAGGTTCGCGGGCGGTTGCGGCGTCGCGAGAATCTCGTCCCAGCGTCCGAACTGCACCAGTGACTGCATCGGAATGGTCTTGAAGAACTCGACTCCCGGGAACTGCTCGATCATTTCGAGCTGCACGTTGGCGGCTACCTTGCGGCCGGCCTCGATCGCGACGGCGCTGCGCCCCTCCATGCTCGATGCGGCCCAAAGGAAGTGAATGTTGTGCGGGTAATATGCCGCCGGGTAGAAGCCCTGCGCGTTGCACTGCTCGATGTACGCCTCGTCGACAGCCGCGGCCATCTCGTTCGCGAGTGACGCATCCGCATAGCGCCCGATCCGGTAATAGATGTGTGAAGGCATGTGCACCAGATGGCCGGCTCCGGGCACCAGCTTCAGCAACGTGTCGGCGGATTGCTCGGCTCGTCCCGGCGCCGACGAGGCCTCGACTGCGTGGATGTACAGATGCAGCGCCATGGGATGTTGTGGGTTGCGGGCCAGCACTGTTTCCAGTGCATCGATTGCCTCTTTGGTCCTCGGCTTCGGATTCTCGGCGTCCAGCCAGTAGTCCCAGGGCATCGTGTTCATCAGGGATTCCGCAAACAGGGCGGCCGCATCGTCGTCCTCGGGATATGCGCGATACAGCTCCCGCATCGCATCGGCATATGCCTCGTCCAGCGGTTCGCGTGGCGTCGAGGGATCGCCGTTATAGCGCTGCGCGAGCGCGTCGATGAAGTCTTGCTCCTTTTTCGTGACCTTGTCTTTCAGCGCGATCGCTTTCTGCATGGCCGCATGGGCCTTGATGCGCTCGTCGTCCGCCATGATCACCTTGCCGTTGCTGGTGACGTTAATGTTAGGACCGAGCGCGAGTGCCTCGCCCCAGTAGCACATGGCGCAATCCGGATCGAGAGTCTGCGCGGCGCGGAAGGACCTGGCCGATTCCGCATGATTGAAGGCGAAGT
The DNA here is from genome assembly GCA_029884165.1 of Gammaproteobacteria bacterium. Classification (GTDB taxonomy): domain Bacteria; phylum Pseudomonadota; class Gammaproteobacteria; order Steroidobacterales; family Woeseiaceae; genus JAOUIH01. Next base: position 9,126 of record JAOUIH010000003.1, read on the forward strand.
CGATGACAAGGCCCTGGTCGAAATAGCGTTGTGCGTCCGGATCGCTGGTCGTGATCGGGTGGTGATGATTGCCCATGCCGTCGAACAGCGGAGCGCCTGCCCGCGTCGCGAGTTCATTGCGTTGTGCCTCGGACTCGCTCGCCGCTGCCGCAGGTGCTGTGTCGTCCGGGGGCGGTGCGTCCCCGGCGTTGCAGGATACCAGCCCAAGAATAGCCGTAGCCGCCGCGCTAGCGGCAACAAGTTTGCGAATCATGCTCGTCTCCCCCGACGGCGGTTTCGCCGTCTCTTGCTCCCAGTGCGGCAATTATAGCCCGCTTTCGCGCAGGAAACGGACCGTATGCTCCAGGATGATGTGACTATTCCCGGGCGCAAGTATATCGCCGGCCAGAACGTGATTACTCGGGTCGCCGGATTCCTGGATCTCGATCGATTGAAGCCGGGGCGCCCTGATTCGGGCGAGCCCGGCCCGAAGGCGATCGACGTCCACTACCGTGTCCGAGGGAGAGTAGAAGGCAAGTATGGGCGCGTCGATCTCCAGTGGGAGCCGGCTGCGCACGTACTTAACAAGTCTCATCATTTCGACCGTGGCCGCGGTCGGGTAAGACGTGGCCCAGTACCTGCCCTGGAGTTCGTTCCAGGGAGTCCAGCTGCGCGTTTCGCCGACCAGCATCTCGGCCAGCAGGCGTCCGCCTGGCCAGGTAAGAAATTCGGCTCGGCCGTCGGCCGGTGCGAAGTTCGGAGAAAGGAGCAGAACGGCCGAAACCGCCTCGAAACTTTCATGCCCGCTGAGCGCGAGGGCGAGGGTGGCGCCGGTCGATGTGCCGGTCAGCACGATGTGGTCGCCGAGCGCCGCTCCGATCGCGAGCGCTTCGGCGGCGTCCTCGAGCCAGTCTTCGGCCCGCACACCGGCCAACGGGTTCTCCAGGAGTCCGTGCCCGCTCAAGCGTGTCTCGAACAGGTTGGCGCCGAGCGCCCCGGCCAGCAGTTCGCCGAAAGGCGCAACTTCCTGCCGCGTCGCCGAGAAGCCGTGCAGGTAAACCACCGCATAGGTGGTCCGGGCCCGGGTATCCGGATCCAGCCAGAGAACGCGCTTTTCGGTACCGGGGACGATCGGCGTAGCGGCTGCGACGCGTCGTTCCGAGTCGGCGATCCAGGCGGCGGGATCACCGTGAACCGTCGGTGCCGGAAAACTGTCACTGAGCGTGGCCGGGCTCGCGACGTACGCGACTGCCGCGCCCGTTGCGGCGAGCGCGGCCAGGGCCAGGAGCCGGGTACGGGGGCCGCGCCTCGCCCTTGCTGTCGCGGAGCTATTCAAGGCTGAGAACGAGGTCCCAGTGCCGCTTGTCGACCGGGAACACCGACAGCCGGTTGCCGCGCTTCAGCAGCTGAAAGTCTTCCAGCGCCGGGTGTTCCTTCAGCTCTTGCAGGCGGACAGGCCGCCTGAGCTTTCGCTCGAAGCGAACGTCGACGAGCAGCCAGCGTGGATCGTCACGCTTGCTGCCCGCATCGTAGTATTTCGAATTGCGATCGAACTGGGAAGGGTCGGCGTAAGCCTTGCTCGCGATACTCATGATTCCTACCACGGCCGGCTCGGCGCAGCTCGAATGGTAGAAGAACGCGAGGTCGCCGATTCTCATGTCGTCCCGCATCATGTTTCGAACCTGGTAGTTGCGGATGCCGTCCCATGGCTCGGTCTTCCGCGCGCCCAGGTCGTCGATGCTGAAGGCATCGGGTTCGGATTTCATCAGCCAGTACGCCACTTGCGCTCCTCTTGCAAGTCTCGTGCCCTCCCGGGGCCGCCGAGTCTAGCATGATTGAGTACCGGCCAGTCTCCGGGCAGATGCCGAGTTGACATCAGGACGAAATTGGCTAACGTGTGGCCTGCGGGCTGGCCAAACACAGAAGACTCAAACAGTTCGGAATGTCGCCGCTCAGCCAGGCGAATCCTGCAAGCCCGCCATGATTCCAGCCTGAGGGGAACCCGCCTTGGCCAATATGCTCGTCAATATCTTCGGCACGTCACCGGTCCAGCCGCTCGAGCAACACGTCAACATCGCCTACCAGTGCACGAAGCAGCTCATCCCGTTCTTTGAAGCGGCGATCGCCGGCGACTGGGAAAAGGCGAAGGAGCATCGCGCGGCTGTCGAGCAGTACGAGCACGAGGCAGATAATCTCAAAAAGGAAATTCGCAAGCACCTGCCGAAAAGCCTGTTCATGCCCGTGCCGCGCGAAGACTTGCTCGAACTGTTGCTGGTGCAGGACAAGATGGCGAATCGAGCCAAGGACGTATCAGGACTGGTGCTCGGCCGCAAGATGCGCATTCCGGATGCCATCGCAAAGGATTTCCTGTTGTTTGTGCAACGCAACGTCGATGCTGCCAAGCAGGCCCGCAAGAGCGTCCGCGAACTGGATGAACTGTTTACCACCGGCTTCCGGGGAGCCGAGGCTGAGCTGGTGGAGGAGCTCGTCGAGGAACTCGACCGGATCGAGACCGAAACGGATCAGTTGCAGGCCGATCTGCGTGCCGCGATATTCCGGATAGAAAGCCACCTGGATCCCGTGACGGTCATATTCCTGTATCGGGTCATAGAACTCACCGGCGAAATCGCCGACATGGCCGAAAGGGTCGGACGGCGCCTCGAACTGCTCCTGTCGCACTGATATCGCGTCCCCAGAAGAAGAGTAATACCGGATGGACGGACAACTTTGGTATATCGGGCTGGCGGCCCTGTTCGGGCTGTTCATGGCCTGGGGGATCGGGGCCAATGACGTTGCCAACGCGATGGCGACTTCGGTCGGTTCGAAAGCGCTGACGATCCGGAAGGCGATCCTCGTTGCGGCCGTGTTCGAATTCCTCGGTGCAGTCCTCGCCGGCGGGGCGGTAACGTCTACTATCCGCCAGGGCATCGTCGACTCGAGCCTCCTCGCTGACACGCCGGAATTGCTGATCTACGGCATGCTCGCCTCGCTGCTGGCCGCGGGATGCTGGCTGCTCATTGCCAGCAGGAACGGCTGGCCTGTGTCGACTACCCATTCGATCGTGGGCGCGATCGTCGGCTTCGCCGCCGTCGGGATCGGCGTCGAAGCAGTCAAGTGGGGCCAGGTCGTCACAATCGTCATGAGTTGGATCGTGTCGCCGCTGACAGCCGGATTCATTGCGTTCCTGATCTACTCGAGTGTGCAGAAGCTCATCCTGCGGCAGGAGGATCCGCTGGAACGAGCCAAGCGATATGTACCGATTTACATGTTCTTTGCCGCGTTCACCATTACGCTGGTTACCCTGCTGAAGGGGCTGAAGCACGTGGGCCTCGAGTTGTCGATGACGCAGAGTTACCTGCTCGCAATGGCCATCGGCGTCCTCATCTCGTTGGTGGGAGCTGCGGTAATCAGGCGCATCGAGCCGAATCGAAAGATCGACAAGAAGCAGCACTTCTATACGGTCGAGCGCGTATTTGCCGTTCTGATGATCATCACCGCGTGCTCGATGGCATTTGCCCACGGGTCGAACGACGTGGCAAACGCGATCGGACCGCTGGCCGCGGTAATCAGTGTCGCCAAGACGGGAATCGTCGAGGGCAGGTCGGCCGTCGAGGTATGGATCCTGCTGCTGGGCGGGGCCGGCATTGTCATTGGCCTTGCGACCTATGGCCGGCACGTCATCGCAACCGTAGGTGAGAGGATCACGTCGTTGACGCCCAGCCGCGGATTCGCGGCCGAGCTCGCGGCGGCGAGCACGATCGTCATTGCTTCCGGCACGGGCATCCCGATTTCGACGACCCACACGCTGGTAGGCGCGGTACTCGGTGTCGGCATGGCCCGCGGAATCGACGCGATCGACCTGCGCGTCGTCGGCCGCATCTTCGTTTCCTGGGTCGTAACGATTCCTGCCGGGGCGCTGCTCGCTATCGTCTTCTTCTACCTGTTCAAGTCCATCCTGCCGTGAATCCGGACAGGGCGGCAGAAGCGGGCGGCTAACGTGATAAAGCGGGCCTGCCTGCTTCTGCTGCTCGCGTCGGTGCTGGTCGCGCCGGGTGTTGCAGCAGGGCAGGCGAACCAGTCCGCGATCATTCGTTATCCCGCGCTGCATCACCCGGTGCTCGACCGGGACGGCATGGTCGCATCGCAAAACGCCATCGCCAGCGAAGTGGGCGCCAGGATACTCGCGGACGGCGGCAACGCGGTGGACGCAGCCGTCGGCGTCGGATTCGCGCTGGCGGTCACGCTGCCGCGGGCCGGCAACATCGGCGGCGGCGGCTTCATGCTGTTCTTCGACGCCACCAGCAATAGCGGCGTAGCCATCGACTATCGCGAGACGGCACCGCCCGGTGCGAGCCGCGATATGTTCCTCGATGCAGACGGCAATGTCGACGAGCGGCTGGCGCGCTTCAGCCACTTGTCGTCCGGCGTGCCGGGCACGGTAGCCGGCCTGTACGAGGCCCACCGGCGCTACGGTTCGCTGCCCTGGAAACGCCTGGTCGAGCCGGCTGAGCGCCTCGCGCGCGACGGCATTGCAGTTAGCTACGACATGGCCGAGAACCTGCGGAATTATCGCGACCGCCTGTCCCGCAGCGACACGTCACGCAGCTATTTTTTCAGGCCGGATGGTTCGCCGCACGAACCAGGCGACCGCCTCGTCCAGCGAGACCTGGCGAAGAGTCTCCGCCTGATCGCGAAGAACGGTGCCGATGCGTTCTACCGTGGCGCGATCGCAAAGATGATCGCCGCCGAGATGGAGGCGAACGGCGGCCTGGTCGATCTCGCTGCGCTGGATGCCTACCGGCCCGTCTTGCGCGAAGCGCTGGCCGGCAGCTATCGCGGTCATGACGTCATCGCAATGCCGCCGTCGAGTTCGGGCGGCGCGCATGTCCTGCAGATGCTCAACGTGCTCGAGCATTTCCCGGTAGCCGATATGGGCTACGGGAGCGCAGATTACCTCCACCTGCTGGCGGAAACGTTCAAGCTGGCCTATGCCGATCGCAGCCAGCACCTGGGCGACATGGATTTCTACGACGTGCCGCTCGGCTGGCTCACCGACAAGGCTTACGGCAGGGAGCTCGCGGAGAGAATCGACATGACGCGCGCGCGCCCGTCGGCTGAGGTCGCCCCGGGTGTCGCGCCCCTGCCCGAAAGCGTCGATACCACGCACTTCTCCATAATCGACCGCCACGGCAATGCCGTCGCGAACACCTTCACGCTCAATTTCTCCTATGGCTCGGGTATCAGCGTCGCCGGTGCGGGCTTCCTGCTCAACAACGAAATGGACGATTTCTCGGCCAAACCCGGAGTACCGAACGCATTCGGACTGATCGGCGGTGAGGCGAACGCGATCGAGGCCGGCAAACGGCCGCTCAGCTCGATGACGCCGACCATCGTTTTGCGGGACGGCCGGCCATGGCTGGTGACCGGCAGCCCGGGGGGCAGCCAGATCATCACGTCTGTCATGCAGATGATCGTCAACGTCGTCGATCACGGCATGAACATCGCGGACGCGACACATGCGCCGCGCCTACATCACCAGTGGTTGCCGGACGAACTGTTGCTCGAATCCGGATTCAGCCCGGATACCATCCGCCTGCTCGAGGGTCGCGGCCACCGGATCGTGCCGTCGGAAGGCATGGGCAGCCTGCAGACCGTCGGCTACTTCGAGGATCTTTACCGCGGTGCGTCGGACCCGCGGCGGCCGCAGGCCGGCAGCGCGGGCCCGGCAATGCTACGCTCGCCCATGTAAACTGCGGAGGCACGGCATGACCGGAACCAGCGACCCGAACCCAGCGAATACCGGAATTGGCGTGCGACGCTACGCGCTCTCGCTGCTGGTCGTCGCGTATACACTGAACTTCATCGACCGGCAGGTACTCGCGATATTGTTGCCGGCCATCAAGGCCGAGTTCGGTGTCCAGGACTGGGTGCTGGGCTTCCTCGCGGGCTCCGCGTTCGCATTGTTTTACGCCACACTCGGCGTGCCGCTCGCGCTACTGGCCGATCGCTGGAACCGGCGCAACCTGATTGCCGTCGCGCTCGCCGTCTGGAGCGGCATGACGGCGCTGTCGGGCATGGCGACATCGATCGTCCAGTTAGCGATCGCGCGCATCGGCGTCGGCATCGGCGAGGCGGGATTCAGTCCGTCCGCACACTCGATGATTTCCGACTATTACCCGCCGAAGCAGCGTTCATCGGCGATGGGGATCTTCTCGACCGGTATCTCGATAGGCATCATGATCGCCTACCTGGCCGGCGGCTGGGTCGTCCAGCACATAGGCTGGCGCGAGGCTTTCCTGATCGTCGGACTGCCCGGCATCCTGCTCGCCGTGATCTTTCGGATGACGGTCGCGGAACCGCCGCGCGGTATGTCCGAGAACAGGGCCGACTCGAGTGCGCGTCCGCGCATCGGCGAGGTCGCTCGCTACCTGCTCAAGCGCCGCTCGTTCGGCCACATGGCCGTAGGGTCAGGCCTGGCGGCGTTCGGCGGCTACGCAGTCGCAAATTTCTTCCCGAGCTTTCTCGTTCGCAGCCACGGCATGGATCCTTCGCTCATCGGCGTCTACCTCGGGCTGATCATCGGCATCGGCGGCGGTATCGGTTACGCGGGCGGCGGTTACCTGGCTGATCACCTCGGTCGGCGCAGCCACCGGGCGGCACTACTCGGGGTTGCGGTGTGCGGCATGATCGGCTGGTGCTTCAATTTTCCGGTATTCCTCGGCGACAGGCTCGGCCTCGCGCTGTCGCTTTTTGTCGTACCCGTGATCCTGACCAACGTGTACCTTGCGACGACCTTTGCGCAGACGCAGGGCCTGGTCGGCCTCAGGATGCGAGGCGTCGCAGCGGCCATCCTGCTGTTCATTCTTAACATCATCGGGCTGGGCCTGGGGCCGCAAGTAACCGGCATCCTGAGCGACCTATACGCCGGGAGGTTCGGGGACGAGTCTATGCGCTATGCGCTGCTGACCGTCGTCACCGTCGTCGGGCCATGGTCTGCGTTCCACTACGTGATGGCGAGCCGCAGCATAGAGGCCGACCTGGCGGCTGCAGAGGACTGAGAAGCCGGGCCCGGATGCGACTCCTGCGCGTCACACCGCGCGCAGGTACCAGTCGAAATCCGTGCTGCTGATGATGTTGTGGAACATGCGTTCCTCGTAGCGCCGATTCATCACGAACGACTCGCAGAATTCCTTGCCGAGGTATTCGGGCATGACCTCGCTATTCGCGAACTGGTCGATCGCGATGCACCAGCGGTTCGGGATCTTGCGCTCCAGGGTAATCACGTCGCCTTCCTCGACCATGGGTCCCGGCTCGATCCTGTTCGTGATCCCGTAGTGCACGCCGGCTGCGATCGCGGCGGTCACCAGGTAGGGATTTGCGTCGGCCCCGGATGTCCGGTGTTCGAAGCGCAGATCCTTTTCTCCCGAAACCGGGATCCGCAGCGAAACGCTGCGGTGGTTCGGCCCCCAGTTCGGCTCGACCGGTGCGAAACTCTCCGGGCGCAGGCGCCGGTAGGAATTCGCGTTCGGCGCGAAGATGGCCGTGGCTTCGGCCATAGTCTTCGCGAGTCCCCCGATAGCGTGGCGCAGCTGCGGTGAGTAAGGGGGTTCCGTGAGTTTCTCTTTCCCTTGGGAAAAGTAGTTCTTCCCGTCCTTTCCGAGGAGGCTCATGTGGATGTGCAGCCCCGAGCCGGACTCGTCCCGGAAAGGCTTCGCCATGAAGCACGCCACGTAGCCGTGTTTGCGCGCGGCTGCTTTCACGGCGCGCTTCAGCAGCACCGCGTGGTCGCACGCACGCAGCGGGTCAGCCACGTGATGCAGGTTGATTTCGAACTGCCCGGGCGCGAATTCGGAAATCGTCGTACCTGCGGGTATGTCCTGCTTCTCGCAGTACTCGTGCAGGTCGTCCAGAAATTCCTCGATGTCCCACAGGTCGTCCGGGTGATAGACCTGCGGGCCCGGCTGCGGCCGGCCGACGCCGGGCACTACCGATACACGGGGCGTCGGCTGGTCGGCATCGGCCTTGAGCAGGTAGAACTCGAGTTCGCAGGCCATGATGATCGTTGGAGCCAGTTTCCGGAGCGGTTCCAGCGAGCGCGCCAGCACGTGGCGCGGGTCCGCGAAGAACGGCGAGCCGTCCCGCATGTAAAAGCTGAACATGGCCTGCCCGGTCGGTTTACGCGACCACGGGATCGGCGCCAGCGAGCCCGGCACGATGCGTGCCTCGGTATCGGGATCGCCGTCGTCTGACGACCAGCGCATATCGGGAACCGTACTGCCGAGGGTGTCCAGCAACACGGTGCCGCCTGGCATGTAGAAATGCTTGCCAAATACGCTCTCGAATTCCGCGGCCCGGATTCTCTTGGCACGCAGGACGCCCGCCAGGTCCGGGACCATGACTTCGATCTCCCAGGTGTCCGGGTACTTCTGCAGGAATGCTTTCAGCTCGCGAAGGGCGGCGTTCGGTTTCTTGGCTGGCATGCTGGGGCTCGTTCTCTGGTTGTCCGGCCGGCCGCTCAGGTACCTGTCGCGTGGCCTAGGCGCTGCATCCTACTATGCCGGTCCGTGATCAGGCCACCGGGGGCGAGCGGCCCACGACGGAGTTCCGCTGCCGGCGGCAGCGGGCGCAGGCACCGGCAGCCGGTCCGGCCGGGGGGTATTGTCAGCGCCGATCCCTCTGCCATATTATGAAACCCGCCCCCATATTGTGATACAAGCCGGTCGCATACGCCCATGAACGACTCGAGTCCTCCGCAGGGTGCGCAAGCCGTCTTGCGAGCGGTTTCGCTGTTGAAACTGTTCACCAGCGAGCAGCCCGAGATGAGCCTGGCGCAGCTGAGCCAGGCATCGGGCCTCAACAAGACCACGACACACCGCCTGCTGCGAGCGCTGCAGAGCCAGGCACTGATCGACAAGAATGCGTCTACCGGGAGCTACAGCCTCGGAGCCGGCCTGATGGCGCTCGGTGTGCAGGCGCTGGCATCCAGCGACCTGCGCCGCCGGGTGCGACCGATGCTCAAGATGCTGGCGCGCGAGACGGGCGAAACGGCCACGCTCGAGGTGCCGGTCGAAGACAGCATGTTGATTCTCGACGAGGTGGCCGGCCGCCACGTCGTCGCTGCAGCCGGCAACATCGGCACCCGCTGGCCGATGCATGCCACGTCAACGGGCAAGGTCCTGCTGGCGTTCGAGGCGCATCGCATGGAGGCGCTGCCGGACAGTCTGCCGGCGCTGGCGCAGAGAACGATGACCAGCAAGGACATGCTCGCCCAGCAGCTGGTCGAGATTCGCAAGCGAGGGTTTGCCGAGAGCACGGACGAACTCGAAGACGGATTCGCCGCCGTCGCCACCGTTATCCGCGGGGCGCTCGGTGACGTGCAGGGCGCGCTCTCCATCGGAGGGCCGAGCCAGCGACTCGGCCCCGCGAAGCGCGCGGAACTCGGCGCTGCACTTTGCCGCGCGGCCGCGCGCCTCCGACCCGAGTACTGACCGCCCACGCATGCTAACATCCCCGCGTGCACGGCAGCTTCGGGACAAGAACATCAAGAAACTGATCCTGACCATCGTGCTCCTGCTGTCCGCGGCGGTGGCTCACGGGGTGGAGATCCACGCACCCGCTGTGGCACTGACCGACGTCCCCGCCCGGATAGAGGTTCGCGGCGCTCTCGCGCACGAGGTGGTCGAGCTGCAGGCCGGCGGCTCGGTCCAGGTCGTCGTAGCGGATGCAGCGGGCGTCGCGGCCGTCGAGTTGGTTTTCCCCGCAACCGGTGCAGCAAAGCTGACGGCGACGACAGGATCGGGCGCGAGCGCCGAAGCGGGCCTGCGCATCCTGCCCGCTTGGGTCTCCGTGACGCCTCCCTTGCTTGCGATTCTAATAGCACTGACGCTGCGCAGCGTAATTCCGGCGCTGATGCTCGGCATCTGGCTCGGAGCCGCGGCGCTGCAGCCGTTTACGCCGCTCGGCATATTCAATGGGCTGCTGACCGCATTCCAGGTGTATGTGGTCCGCGCGCTGGCCGACCCAGATCACGCGGCGATCATCCTGTTTTCACTGATGATTGGCGGCATGGTCGGCATCATCACGCGCAACGGGGGGATGGCCCGGATCGTTACGATGATCGTCAGCCGCGCCAGGACGGCCGTCGCCGGGCAGGTTTCTGTCTGGCTGATGGGACTGATGATCTTCTTCGACGATTACAGCAATACGCTCGTGGTCGGCAACACGGCGCGGCCGCTGACGGATCACCTCAGGATTTCGCGCGAGAAGCTCGCCTACATCGTCGATTCCACCGCGGCGCCGGTCGTGTGCCTCGCGCTCATCACGACATGGATCGGTTACGAGGTCGGCCTGATCGATGCGGCGCTTAGCGGCATACCCGACCTGAACGAGCCGGCGTACACCGTGTTCCTGCGGTCCATCCCGTACAGTTTTTACCCGCTACTCGCGGTGGTCTTCGTGCTCGCTGTCGCAGCGACCGGGCGCGACATGGGCCCGATGTATCACGCGGAACTGCGTGCGCGCCGCGGGCAAGTGTCGCCGGTGGATGCCGGGGAAACGCCGGCCCTGCAGGGCGATCAGCTGGAGCCGAAGGCCGATGTGCCGATGCGAGCCGCCAATGCGTTCGTCCCGCTTGCAGTCCTGATCGTCGCGCTGCTCGGCGGCCTGTACGTCACCGGCGAAGGGAACACCCTGACGGATATCATCGGATCGGCCGATGCCTACAAGGCGATGATGTGGGCCTCGTTGCTGAGCGCACTGACGGCCGGTGTCATGACGGTAGGCCAGCGCATCCTGAGCACCCACGAAACGGTCGACGCCTGGTTCGGCGGCGTCCGTGCCATGCTGTTCGCGATGATTATCCTGATCCTCGCCTGGGCGTTGTCGAACATAACCGAAGACCTGCACACGGCCGACTACCTCGTGAGCATCCTGGCGGACTCGCTGCGGCCGGAACTGGTGCCGGCGGCCGTCTTCCTGCTGTCGGCCGCAACCGCGTTCACGACGGGAACCAGCTGGGGCACGATGGGCATCCTGATGCCGCTGGTCGTGCCGCTCTGCTGGGCCGTGCTCCAGTTCAACGGCATGACCGGCCCGGAGCACCTGCATATCCTGTATTCGGCGGTAGCCTGCAACCTCGCGGGTGCAGTCTGGGGCGACCACTGTTCGCCAATCTCCGATACGACGGTCCTTTCGTCGATGGCCAGCGGCTGCGATCACATAGAACATGTGCGGACCCAGATGCCCTACGCGGTGCTGGTCGGCGGGGTCGCGCTGCTCCTGGGAACGATACCCGGTGGCTTCGGCCTTTCGCCGCTCCTGTCGCTGCCGCTCGGCGCCGGCCTGCTGTTTGCCGTTCTCCGGTACTACGGCAACCGGGCCGACGACGAGGCCTGAAGCGCTGGCAGGCGCGCTGCCAGGCTGTTCTCAACAGCCTGCTATGACACCGCGTCCGGTTGCCGTGCGGGGTGTGCTTTCGCGAATGCCTCGAGACCCTGGCAGTGCGCGTCGATGCCCGCAATCGTCGGGAAGGGTGCGAGGTCGAGGCCGAAGCGCCGCGCATTGAAGACCTGCGGAATCAGCCAGACGTCGCCCAGCGTCAAACTGTCGCCGAACACGTAGCGTCCTTCCGTACTGCGTTCGGCGGCCAGCTTTTCGATCACTGCAAAGCCCTCGCCGATCCAGCGCCGGCACCAGGCCGATACGGATTCGTCGTCCTGGCCGAACTCGCTACGCAGGTGCGTCAGGATTCTTAGATTCTGGATCGGGTGTATGTCGCAGCCGACGATGCCGACGATCTCGCGAACCCGCGCGCGTCCGATGGCGTCGGCGGGCAGCAGCGGTGGCTCCGGGTACAGCTCCTCGATGTACTCGGCGATGGCCGGAGACTGGGCCAGGACCGCAGCGCCGACGTCTAGCGCCGGAACGAAGCCCTGCGTATTGATGCGCCTGAACTCATCGGCCCTGTGCTCGCCGCGGTCGAGGCGCACCGCGACATTCTCGAAATCGAGCCCCTTGTAATTGAGCATGATCCGGATGCGATACGAGGCGCTGCTCCGATAGTATCCATAAAGTTTCATGGCAGCATTGAGTAGTCCGTGATTCGGGCTAGCATAGCAGGCACGGGTACAGCTTGCGGGATTCGGTTATCATGCGCCCGATTTTGCAGCCACTGAATTGATCAACTGACAACATCTGCAAGGAGAGAGATGTGAACAAGATTCTCGCATTACTGCTTTGCCTGGCCGTCGGCCTTCCCGCACTTGCCCAGGACGAAAGAACCGAGGCCAAGATCCGGGCGGCCCTGGCCAGCGATGTCCGGACCGACGAGGAAAGAGAGCGGGACGCCAACCGAAAGCCGGTCGAGACGCTGGCCTTCTTCCGGCTCCGGGACGACATGCGAGTGCTCGAGCTGATACCCGGCGGCGGCTGGTACACGAAAATCCTTGCGCCGACGCTGCGCGACGAGGGCAAGCTCTATGTATCGATTTTCACCGATGGTCTTGCGCAGGATTTGCTCACGCAGCCGGGATTCGACCGGGTCGAGGTGCTCGACATCGGCGTTACGCCGGAACGGACGGGGCCCTTCGGGACCCGGAACGTCGCGCCGTTCTCCTTCGGCGTAAAGGACCTCGATCTCGTGCTGACTTTTCGCAACATGCATAACTTCGCGCCGGCGGGGCGTGCGGCGATCAATGCCGCTGTGTTCGATTCCCTGAAGCCCGGCGGCCTGTACGGCGTCGTCGACCACACGCGCCGGCACATGCAGTCCCTGTACGACGAGAACCGCCGCCGGGCCGACCCGGTCGAGATCATCAAGGAAGTGCTGGATGCGGGATTCCGTTTCGAGGGTTACAGCGACCTGCATTACCGGCCCGACGACGAACTCCGCTACGAGGTCGGGCGCGCGACCGTGACCGGCAACACCGACCGTTTCACGCTGCTCTTCAGCAAGCCCTGACAGCGCGGCGGGGCCGGATACCCGGCGGAATCCGGCCCCGTAATGTGAATCCCGGCATGTACAGGGCCGGGGGCTTTCACGTATCCTAGCCGTTCCGGGTAAGTTCCCAATGTAACGACCAGAGGTGCAGGCCCCCGCGCGGCCGTGTATGTGTGCAAGACCCGTCATCGCTGTACCGGCAGACAGACGAGTCCTCGATCCCCACCCCTTCCACATGGTGGGCGAAAAATATATCAAGGCATTGCAGGATGGCGCCGATGCGCTCCCCTGGATCGTCCCGGCAAGCGGTGACGGCCCAATGCTCGACGAAATTTTTCAGCGCGTCGATGGTCTCTTTCTGACCGGTAGCTATTCGAACGTCGAACCGCATCATTACGGGGGCGTGCCGAGTCGCCCGGGTACCTGGCATGACCCCCAGCGGGATGCCACGACCCTGCCGTTCCTGAAAAAGGCGTTCGACGCCGGCATGCCGGTCTTCGCCGTGTGCCGCGGGTTCCAGGAAATGAACGTGGTACTCGGCGGCACGCTGCACCAGCACGTGCACGAGGTTGCGGGCTACCACGACCATCGCGAGGACTCGGACGACCCGCTGGACGAGCAGTACGGCCCGGCGCACGCCGTGCACCTGGTCGAGGGCGGGTTGCTGAGGCGTCTCGCCGGCGCCGATACCGCGATGGTGAATTCGCTGCACGGGCAGGGCGTCGCGAAACTAGCTGGCGGCGTAACCGTCGAAGCCGTTGCGGACGATGGACTGATCGAAGCGTTCAGCGTCGACACGGCACGGGGGTTTGCCCTGGCCGTACAGTGGCACCCGGAATGGAAAGTTTTGGAGAACGAATTCTCGCTGGCGATGTTTCGCGCGTTCGGTGACGCGTGTCGCCTATACGCCGCGCGCTCCTGACGTGTGCGGCGGAGGATTCCGTATTGGATAAACGCAATGTGACATTGCGTAATTAAGGTGTAACGTGAGTGAAAAGGAAATATTTCAAGCCTGGTTCAGGCAGCATGGAACGGAAGACGTAGAGGCCTTCGTGCCGGACATGGCCGGCGCGGCTCGCGGCAAGGTGATCCCTGCCCGCAAGTTCGGCTCCGGCGAGATGAAGATGCCGGAGGCAATCTTCTCCCAAACCGTTTCCGGCAACTATATCGAGGACAAGTCCAACATCGAAGACCGGGACATGCTCCTGGTGCCCGACGAGTCGACCCTCAGACCGGTGCCCTGGGCCATGGAGCCCGCGGCGTCCGTTTTTTTCGACTGCTACCGCAAGGGCGGCAAGCCCGTCGAGACCTCGCCGCGACGCGTCCTGCAGAACGTTCTGCAGCTGTACCGGGACAGCGGCTGGACTCCCGTCGTGGCCCCGGAGGTCGAGTTCTACCTGATCGGCGCACACTCCGATGCGAACGAGGAAGTGGGACCGCCGAAAGGCCGGCTCGGTCGCACCGAGTGGTCGAAACAACCGTACAGCGTCGACGCGATGAACGATTTCGATCCGTTCATAAACGATCTCTATGCGTTCTGCGACGACCAGGGCATACGCATCGACACGCTCTCGCAGGAAATGGGGCCGGCGCAGTTCGAGATCAATTTCCTGCACGGCGATGCGATCGAGCTGGCGGACCAGGTATTCCTGTTCAAACGCACGGTGCGGGAAGCGGCGATCAAGCACCGGATGCACGCAACCTTTCTCGCTCGCCCGACCTCGGGCGACCCGGGCAGCGCGCTGCACGTGCACCAGAGCATCGTCGACGCCAACGGGCGGAACATTTTCGCGGACGATGACGGCGCGCATAGCAGCCTGTTCATGTCCTACATCGGCGGCTTGCAGAAGTACATGCCCGAGGCCCAGCTGATATTTGCGCCGTATCCGAATTCCTACCGGCGCTTCCTCAGTTACGACTCGTCGCCGGTCAACCTCGAATGGGCGACCGACAACCGGACGGTCGGGCTGCGTGTGCCCGATTCGTCGCCGGAAGCGCGCCGGGTGGAGAATCGGATCGCAGGCTCGGACGTCAATCCCTACCTCGCGATAGCGGCGACGCTGGCCTGCGGCTATTTGGGAATGAAAGAGGGCGTCGAGGTAAGGCCGGCGATCGAGGGCAGCGCTTACGATCTGCCGTTCTCGTTGCACCGGGAGCTGCACGCGGCGATCAGTGCCTTCAAGTCGAGCGCGGCCATGCGTCAGACGCTTGGCGAGTCTTTCGTCAAGCTCTACTCGGCGCTGAAGGAGAACGAGTACCTCGAGTTCCAGGAGATCGTCACGCCCTGGGAACGGGAAGTACTGATGTTCAACGTGTGAACCTCTGGAACCGCCGGCATTTCAGCATGTGACCGGCAGGTGAAGTCGGCGGGCGGCTTGGCTACCATGCCGCCCTGCTTTCGAAACATCAGGCGAAGGATTCATCATGGCAGCCGTTGAAAAGCGTTCCCGAAGCGAGTGGCAGGAACTGGACAGCGAGCACTACCTGCACCCGTTCACGGATCACAAGGACCTCGGCCGGAAGAAGAGCCGCATCATCACGCACGCCGACGGCGTTTACATCTACGACGCCGACGGCAACAAGATCCTGGACGGCATGTCGGGCCTGTGGTGCGTCAACGGTGGTTATGGCCGGCACGAACTCGTCGAAGCAGCGGCGGCGCAGCTCAGGGAACTGCCGTACTACAACAGCTTTTTCCAGTGTGCGCACCCGCCGTCGATCGAACTGGCCACGCGGCTCACCGCTGTAACCCAGCCCCAGTTCAACCGGGTTTTCTATACCGGCTCGGGATCGGAAGCGGTCGATACGATGATCCGCATCGTGCGTCGCTACTGGGAACTGCTCGACCGGCCCGAAAAGAAGGTCATGATCGCCCGGGTAAATGCCTATCACGGCTCCTCGATAGGCGGCACGAGCCTTGGTGGCATGAAGCTGCAGCGCGCCCAGGGCGGACCGCTGGTTCCGGGCTTCGAGCACATCGAGCAACCTTACTGGTTCGGCTCCGACAGGAAAATGCCGCCGGAAGAGTTTGGACGCTGGGCGGCCCGGCAGCTGGAAAAGAAGATCCAGGAAATCGGCGTCGACAAGGTTGCGGCTTTCGTCGGTGAACCCATCCAGGGCGCCGGCGGCGTGATCATTCCGCCGGAATCCTACTGGCCGGAAATCCAGCGGATCTGCGACGAGTACGGCATCCTGCTGATCACCGACGAGGTCATCTGCGGCTTCGGGCGGCTCGGGCACTGGTTCGGCGCCGATCGTTACGGTGTCCGTCCCGACCTCATGACGTTTGCGAAAGGCGTCACCTTCGGTTACCTGCCGCTGGGCGGGGTGATGGTCGGCGACCGCGTCGCAGATGTGCTGATCGACAAAGGTGGCGAATTTTTCCACGGCTACACCTATTCGGGTCATCCTGCGTCCTGCGCGGTAGCACTGGAAACGCTGAATATCATCGAACGGGAGAAGCTGATCGAGCGGGTCCGCGACGACATAGGGCCATACCTGCAGAAGAAATGGGCCGGACTTGCAGAACATCCGATTGTCGGTGAGACACGCATGGTGGGCCTGATGGGTGCGCTCGAACTCGTCAGGGACAAGAAGACGCTGGAGCGCTTCGACCCGAACAAGGGCGTCGGCACGACCTGCCGTAATATTTGTGTTGCGAACGGCATCGTCATGCGCGCTGTCGGTGACACCATGGTCGCCGCACCGCCTTTCGTGCTGACCCGGACGGAAGCGGACGAGATGATCGAGAAGGCATGGAAATGCCTCGACCTGACGATGGCGGCCGCCAGGGCCTGAGCCGCGGCAGGAAGAGACCAGTGCCGGCGGAAGAAAAGGATCTCGACTCAGGCGCATTTCGCGAGTCGCTGTACGGGACGGTTTCCGAGCCGACTTTCGGCGGCGTCGTCTCATTCATGCGGCGGAAGTACAGCCGGAGCCTCGATGGCGTCGACCTGGTCGTCACCGGCGTGCCGCTCGATACGACGACGACGAACCGTCCGGGTGCGCGTTTCGGGCCGCGTGCCGTTCGCGCCGCGTCGACGATCATGGCCTGGGAACGGCCCTACGGCATGGAATTCGATCCCTTCGATCGCCTGGCCGTTGTTGATTACGGCGATTGTTACCTCGATCTTGGCCGGCCCGAGTCGGTGCCGGCAGCGATAGAGGAGCATGCGGCGAAGATCATCGGGCAAGGCGCCGGCCTGCTGACGCTGGGTGGCGATCACTTCATCGCCTGGCCGCTGATGAGGGCACACGCCAGTAAATTCGGCGCGCCGCTCGCGCTGCTCCACTTCGATGCACACAGCGACACCTGGTCCGACGACGCAGGGCGCGTCAGCCACGGCACGATGTTTTACCACGGCGTCCGGGACGGCACGATCGATGCGGCAAACTCTGTGCAGATCGGGCTGCGCACTCATAACCCCGACACGATGGGTTTCAACATCCTGACCGCCCCCTGGGTACACGAGCGCGGCGTTGACGCCGTCGTTCGCGAGGTCCGGAAGATCATCGGGAATCGCCCGGTATACGTCAGCTTCGATATCGATTGCCTGGACCCGAGCGCAGCGCCCGGGACCGGCACGCCCGTATGCGGCGGGCTCTCCAGCCACCAGGCCATGAGTATCCTGCGCGGCCTCCGTGGCATGGACGTCATCGGGATGGACGTCGTCGAAGTAGCGCCGGCCTACGACGTCGGCGAAATCACTGCGCTGGCGGCCGCCCACGTTGCGATGGAACTCGTCTGCCTGTACGCGAGCCGCGGCTGACGCCGCGACTCCCGGCGGAGCTCAGAAACTCGGCGGCGTGCAGGCCGAGACGATGACGCAGACCTCCGGTCCCGGATTGCGGAACCGGTGCGGCAGCCGGCTGTTGAAGTGGTAGGCGTCGCCGACGCCGAGAACCCGCACCTGCTCCGCTACCGTCATTTCGATCCGGCCCTGGATCACGATGCCCCCTTCCTCGGAGTCGTGGCTCAGCATCGACTGGCCGGTATCGGCCCCGGGCTCGTAGCGTTCGTACAGGATTTGCAGCCGGCTGTCCGACAGGTCGCCGCCGACCTGCAGGTAGTTGATCGGGCCGCGGCTTATGCTGGAGAGTTCGTCCTTGCCGTAGAAGTACCTGTCCGGCCTGCGGTTCTCCTCGGAGAAGAACTGGGCGAAGGAGATGCCCATCGCATCCAGGATCCGCTTCAGCAATCCCATCGACGGATCCGTGCGATTGTGCTCGATGAGCGAAATCGTCGCGTTGGAAACGCCGGCGCGGGCGGCCAGCTGGCGCTGGGACAGCCCGAGCCGCGTACGCAGTGCCTTCAGCCGGGGCGCGATGTCCTGCATGCGGGTACTCCATGTTGAATTGTTTAATATTCCGAACGATCTTGCACTGAAGTTACAAAAAATCAATGAATTAAATAGTCATATTTAAATATTGTTAACTAATCAGGCCTGGAGTAGGCTGGGCGGCCAAGCGTTGCGGGGCAGCCGGACGAAGCCCTGCGGCGCCGGCGACCGTCCGTACGCCGCTTTTGCTCGACTGTCCGCCGAATGCCGCCGCGCCGTCCCCATACGCAAGCGGACGACGCGAAGTCGGCCGGGTGGCGACGGCTCGCGCGTCGATTGATGGATTCGGGCCAGGATCGGCCGGACAGCATTCACATTTGGCTCCGCATTTCGGAGAGGGATCATGACCGACAACACCGCCAGACAGCTTCAACCCGACCTGCCCGATCTCCAGTCCTACTGGATGCCGTTTACGGGCAATCGTTACTTCAAGAAGAACCCGCGACTGATATCGCGTGCCGAAGGAATGTATTGCTGGACGCACGATGGGCACAAGTTGCTGGACGCGGTTGCCGGCCTGTGGTGTTGCAACGCCGGCCACTGCCATCCGAAGATCGTCGAGGCGATCCAGTCCCAGGCGGCGACACTGGATTACGCGATGGCCTTCCAGCTTGGCCACCCCAGGGTCTTCGAGCTGGCCAACAAGGTCACGGCGATTGCGCCGGAGGGGCTCGACTACGCGTTCTTCGTCAATTCCGGCTCCGAGGCCGTCGATACGGCGCTGAAGATTGCGCTCGCCTACCACCGGCTCCGGGGGGATGGTGCACGCACGCGCCTGATAGGCCGCGAGCGCGGCTACCACGGCGTCGGCTTCGGAGGCATATCGGTCGGCGGGATCTCGCCGAATCGCAAGATGTTCGGCGCGATGTTGCCGGGGGTCGACCACCTCCCGCATACGCACCACCTGGAGCACAATGCGTTTTCGCGCGGCTTGCCGGAGTGGGGCGCGCACCTGGCGGACGAGCTGGAGAACATCATCAACCTGCACGATCCGTCGACGATCGCGGCCGTGATCGTCGAGCCGATTGCGGGGTCTGCAGGCGTGCTGCTGCCCCCCAAGGGCTACCTGCAGAAGCTGCGCGATATCACGTCGAAACACGGCATCCTGCTGATCTTCGACGAGGTCATCTGCGGATTCGGGCGCACGGGCGACGCGTTTGCATCGTCGCGTTTCGACATTACGCCGGACCTCATGACCGTCGCGAAGGGACTTACGAGCGGTACGGTACCGATGGGCGCGGTATTGGCCAAGAGCGAGATCTACGACACGTTCATGACGGGGCCCGAAGGAGCGATCGAGTTCTTCCACGGTTACACCTATTCGGGTCATCCCCTCGCCGCGGCCGCGGGTTGCGCCACGATGGATGTCTACGCAGAGGAGGGACTGTTCGAGCGGGCCCGGTCGATGGAGAAGACATTTGAGGATGCGCTGCACAGTTTGAAGGGCGAGCCTAACGTCATCGACGTACGCAACTTTGGCCTGATCGGCGCGGTCGAGCTGGCGCCGATCGGCGGCCAGCCGACGAAGCGGGCGCTGAGCGTTTTCAGGCACTGCTACGACAACGGCGTGATCATCCGGACGACCGGGGACACGCTGGCGTTTTCGCCGCCGCTGGTCATCGAGGAACGGCAGCTCGAAACGGTCGTGGACGCGGTCCGGAACGCCTTGCGGGCACAATAGGCAAGACTCGAACAGCGGTAAGCAGGAAAGACGGGGCAGGATCATGGCAGAAAAGGCAAGCGCAGTTCAGGCGATACGCAAAATAGGCAACTGGATCGGCGGCGAAATGGTATTCCCGAAGGCCGGTCGCACGGGGCCCGTGCACGATTCTGCGACGGGCCAGCCTTGCGCGACGGTGCTGATGTCGGCCGAGGAAGACGCGCGCAAAGCAGTTGCCGCCGCCGCCGCCGCGTTCCCGGCCTGGTCACGGACGCCGGTGCTGCGCCGGGCGCGCGTCATGTTTCGCTTCAAGGAGCTGATCGAGCGCGATCGTGCGGAGATGGCTGCCCTGGTGACGCAGGAGCATGGCAAGGTTCTGCACGATGCTGACGGTTCCATCCAGCGTGGGCTCGAGGTCGTCGAATTTGCCTGCGGCATGCCGCACCTCATCAAGGGCGAATACAGCGAGCAGGTCGGCACGGGTGTCGACAGTTACTCGATGCGGCAGCCGCTCGGTGTCTGCGCGGGCATCACGCCATTCAACTTTCCTGCGATGGTGCCGATGTGGATGTTTCCCATGGCGATTACCTGCGGCAATACGTTCGTGCTGAAGCCCTCGGAAAAGGATCCGAGCCTGTCGCTGAAGATGGCCGAGCTCCTTACGGAGGCCGGACTTCCGGACGGCGTATTCAACGTCGTGCAGGGCGATCACGTCGCGGTGAATGCGCTGCTCGGTGACGAACGCGTGCAGGCGGTCAGTTTCGTCGGCTCGACGCCGGTCGCCGAATACATCTACCGGACGGCTGCGGAGAACGGCAAGCGCGTCCAGGCCCTGGGCGGCGCGAAAAACCACCTCGTCGTCATGCCGGATGCGGACATGGACCAGGCCGCGGACGCGCTCCTTGGCGCCGCCTATGGATCTGCGGGCGAACGCTGCATGGCTATTTCGGCCGCCGTCACGGTCGGTGATGCGGCCGAGCGGCTGCTGGAGAAGCTGTTGCCGAGGATCGAGGCACTCAAGGTGGGGCCCGGCACTGACAATTCGAACGACATGGGACCCCTGATCACTGCCGAGCACCGCGACAAGGTGCGTTCCTATATCGACCTCGGCGAGAAAGAAGGCGCCAGGGTCCTCGTCGACGGCCGGCGTCACCCGGTGACCCGGCTGCCGGGTTATTTCCTCGGCCCGACGCTGCTCGACCACGCGACACAGGAGATGCGGGTTTACCGGGAGGAGATCTTCGGCCCGGTGCTGACGCTGACGCGGGTGCCGAGCTTCGATGCGGCAATCGACCTCGTTAATGCGCACGAGTACGGCAACGGTACTGCGATCTTTACCCGCGACGGGGATGCGGCCCGCGAATACGTCTCCCGGATCCAGGTAGGTATGGTCGGGGTCAACGTCCCGATCCCGGTGCCGCTTGCATTCCACAGCTTCGGCGGCTGGAAGCGATCTTTGTTCGGTGACACGGCGGCCTACGGCATGGAAGGTGTGCGTTTCTATACGCGCCTGAAGACCGTGACGTCGCGTTGGCCGACCGGGATCCGCGCCGGCGCGGAATTCTCGATGCCGACGATGTAACATACGGGCCTTGTCGGGGCCATCGGGGGATCGGGCGAGTGGAAATTCAGGGCGAATACCTGATAGCCGGCCCGCGCGAACGCGTCTGGGATGCGCTCAACGACGTCGACATATTGCGGGAATGCATCCCGGGTTGCGAATCCCTCGAAAGAGTGAGCGACTCGGAACTCCAGGCCGTCGTCATGGCGGCAATCGGGCCAGTCAAGGCACGCTTCAATACGAAGATTACGCTGGAGAACCTGCGGCCCCCCGAGAGCTATACGATGGTCGGCGAGAGCAAGGGGGGCGCAGCCGGCTTCGGGCGTGGCACCGCCACCGTCACCCTGACCGAGTCGGTCGATTCGACGGAACTACATTACAGCGCGGATTTCAGGGTAGGTGGCAAGCTTGCGCAGGTGGGCTCGCGGCTGGTGCTCGGCGCTACCCGCAAGATTGCGGACGATTTTTTCGGCAGCTTTTCGCGCAAACTCGACGCCGGGGCAGTGCGGGTGGAGGTGCACGGGGGGGCGGGCCGGCAACCTGCGCCAGCATCGAGGACCTGGCTGGCTATAGGGGCCGCGTTGCTGGTGTTGCTGATCTGGTGGTTTTTGTTACGCTAGTCGACCGCGTCCGATCGAGCCCTGGTCCGGTGCCGGCGCACAACAACAAGATCTCGAGAGGGTAAGCTCATGACGGTAACCGTCTCTTTCGTACTCAATGGCGAGGATGTAAGCGTGGATGTGGAGCCGCGCACGCTGCTGGTCGAGGCATTGCGGGACAGGCTGCGTCGAACCGGTACCCACGTAGGCTGCGATACGAGCCAGTGCGGGGCCTGTGTCGTGCACGTCGACGGCCGCTCGGTCAAGAGTTGCAGCATGCTCGCGGTACAGGCCGAGGGGGCCGAGGTCGTGACAATCGAGGGACTGGCCAAGGGCGGCAGGCTGCACCCGATGCAGGAAGCGTTCCGGGAGCACCATGGATTACAGTGCGGTTTCTGTACACCGGGCATGATCATGAGTGCGCTGGACCTGGTAAGCCAGAACCCCGACCCCGACGAGAACCAGATCCGGCACTGGCTCGAGGGAAACCTGTGCCGCTGCACCGGCTACCAGAATATCGTCAGGGCCATCAAGGCAGGCGCGCAGGCCATGCGGTCCGCGTGAAACTCGCATAGAACGCTGAATTCGAACGGGGGATCGGCTATGGCTGAAAACGGCATCGGGGTCGCGGTCAGGCGCAAGGAAGACCGTCGATTCATTACGGGGGCCGGGCGTTACACGGACGACATCAACCGGCCGGACCAGCTCTATGCATATATCCTGCGTTCGCCGCTGGCGCACGCGCGCATCAACGCCATTGAAACGGCTGCGGCGCTCGCGGCACCGGGCGTCGTTGCGGTGTTCACGGGCGCCGACATGGCGGCTGACGGCGTAGGGGGGCTGCCTTGCGGCTGGGGCGTCGCGAACAAGGACGGCTCGCCCATGGTCGAGCCGACCCACCCGTGCATGGTCGTCGACCGTGTTCGCTATGTCGGCGACCAGGTCGCCACCGTGCTGGCTCGCACACGGGCAGCGGCCAAGGATGCCGCCGAGCTGATCGAAGTCGACTACGAGGAATTGCCATCCGTTACCGATATTCACTCGGCCACCGCGGATGATGCGCCGCTGGTCTGGGACGAGGCGCCCGGCAACGTCTGCTACGACTGGGCCATCGGTGATGCCCGGGCAGTCGATGCCGCGTTCGAAAAGGCGGACCGGGTTGTAAGCATCGACGTCGTCAATAACCGGCTGATCCCGAATGCGATGGAGCCGCGCGCGGCTATCGGCGAATACGACGAGGCGACCGGCGACTACACGCTGTACACGACCAGCCAGAATCCGCACGTCATCCGGCTGCTGATGGGGGCTTACGTGCTCGGGATACCGGAGCACAAGCTCCGTGTCGTCGCGCCGGACGTCGGCGGCGGCTTCGGCTCGAAGATTTTTCATTACGCCGAGGAAGCGATAGTCACCTGGGCTGCGAAGCGCGTCGGGCGGCCGGTAAAGTGGACCGCCGATCGCAGCGAGTCTTTCATCAGCGATGCTCACGGGCGGGATCACGTGTCGCACGCCGAACTCGCGCTCAGCGACGAGGGCGACTTCCTCGCTCTGCGGGTCCGGACCAGGGCGAACCTCGGCGCCTACCTGTCGACGTTTGCACCATCCGTACCAACCTATCTTTATGCCACGCTGCTTGCCGGCACCTACAAGACGCCGGCGATTTACGCCGAAGTGAAGTCCGTGTTCACGAATACGGTGCCGGTCGACGCCTACCGCGGCGCCGGACGTCCCGAAGCCAGCTACCTTCTGGAACGCCTGGTCGACAAAGCCGCGCGCGTCACCGGCATCGGGCCGATCGAACTTCGCCGCCGTAACTTCATCGATCCCGACAGCTTTCCGTACCAGACGCCGGTGGCCCTGGAATACGACACGGGCGATTACGATGCGTGTCTCGCGAAGGCCCTCGAAATCGCCGATTACGCAGGTTTCGACCGGCGCCGCAAGGAATCTGCGGAACGCGGCAAGCTGCGCGGCATCGGAATTGCGACCTACATTGAAGCCTGCGGCATTGCTCCGTCAAACGTTGCGGGTGCGCTGGGCGCACGCGCCGGCCTGTACGAAGTCGGCACGATACGCGTCAATCCGACCGGCTCGGTCACGGTGCTGACCGGGTCGCACAGTCACGGCCAGGGCCACGAAACGACCTTCGCCCAGTTGGTTACCGAAGCGCTCGGCGTCGACATCGACAATGTCGACGTCGTCCACGGCGACACGGCCAAGATTCCGTTTGGCATGGGCACGTATGGCTCGCGCTCCCTGGCCGTCGGCGGCATGGCCCTGATGGCTGCTCTTGACAAGGTCAAGGCGAAGTCGAAAAAGATCGCCGCGCACCTGCTCGAGGCGTCGGACGAAGATATCGAGTTCAAGGACGGCAAGCTGACCGTTGCAGGTACCGACCGGTCGGTCTCGTTCGGCGAGGTGGCGCTCGCGGCCTACGTGCCGCACAACTACCCGCTCGATATCCTCGAACCCGGACTCGAGGAGACGGCATTTTACGATCCGAAGAATTTCACTTTCCCTGCCGGCTGCCACATAGCGGAAGTCGAGATTGACCCGGATACGGGAGTGACCGAAGTGCTGAACTTCGTGGCCGCCGACGATTTCGGTCGAATCGTCAATCCTATGATTGTCGAGGGCCAGGTACACGGCGGCGTCGTTCAGGGTATCGGTCAGGCCCTCTACGAGCAGTGCGTCTACGATCCCGAATCGGGCCAGTTGCTGACGGGGTCCATGATGGACTATTGCATGCCCAAGGCCGATAACGTGCCGAGGCTCGAGGTTGCCACCAACACGACGCTCTGCACGCACAATGCGCTCGGCGTCAAGGGTGCGGGCGAGGCGGGCGCGATCGGCGCTACGCCGGCCGTAATCAACGCGGTCGTCGACGCGCTGTCCGGGATAGGCGTCGACGATGTGCCGATACCGGCGACGCCGGAACGGGTCTGGCAGGCCATCCGGCAGGCAGCGGCCTGAAGAGCTGCAGAGGAAGCTGACATGTACGAATTCAACTACCATCGCCCGACGACCTTGGCCGAGGCGAAGACGCTGCTCGAATCGAACGCGGATGCAAAACTCGTCTCCGGCGGCATGACCCTCCTGCCAACCATGAAACTCCGGCTGGCGCGGCCGACGGACCTCGTCGATATCGGCAATATCCGGGATCTCGGCGGTATACGCGTCGATGCGAAGAACGTCGAGGTCGGCGCGGCCGTGCGACATGCAGAGGTTGCCTCGAGCGCGGACGTGCGGAAGGCCATCCCGGCCCTTTCGGACCTGGCCGGACTGATCGGAGATCCCCAGGTTCGCAATCGCGGCACGCTCGGCGGCTCGATCGCCAACAGCGATCCTGCTGCGGATTACCCTGCGGCGGTCCTCGGGCTCGGGGCGACGATACGCACCGATCGGCGGGAGATAGCCGCCGACGATTACTTTCTCGGCATGTTCGAGACGGCGCTGGAGCCTGGCGAGATAGTCGTCGCGGTGCGGTTTCCGCGCGCAAAACGCGCGGCCTATGCCAAGTTCCCGAACCCAGCCTCTCGCTACGCGGTCGTCGGTGTATTCGTTGCCGAAACGGGTGCGGGTATCCGGGTAGCGGTCACCGGGGCCGGCGCCTGCGCATTCCGCGTGCCGGAAATGGAAACGGCACTCGGCCGCAAGTTTGCGGCCGACTCGCTGGACGGCATCGAGGTTGATGCGGCCGAGCTGAACGGCGACCTGCACGCGAGTCCGGAATACCGCGCGCATCTGGTCGGCGTCATGGCACGGCGCGCGGTAAGCGCCGCGGGTGGCTGACAGCGCCGACAACGCGAATCTGCCGGAAAGTGTAGAGCAGACCGCCGATCTGTTGCAGAGCGGTGATTACGTCGCCGGCCGCGATCTCGCGACAGTCGTATTCCTC
This sequence comes from Gammaproteobacteria bacterium, assembly GCA_029884165.1. GTDB lineage: Bacteria > Pseudomonadota > Gammaproteobacteria > Steroidobacterales > Woeseiaceae > JAOUIH01. The sequence continues at coordinate 35,099 of JAOUIH010000003.1, forward strand.
GCGCTGCGCATGCGCCGGCCGCTGCTGCTCGAAGGCGAGGCCGGGGTCGGGAAGACCGAGATCGCCAAGGTCCTGGCGAAGACGCTGACGCGCGAACTGATCAGGCTGCAGTGTTTCGAAGGCCTGGACCTGGCCGGGGCGGCGTACGAGTGGGACTACCCGCGCCAGATGGTTGCGATCCGCCTCGCCGAGGCGACGGGCAGGGCGAAGGAGGTGTCGGGCACGCTGTACAGCCGCGATTACCTGATCGCGCGTCCGCTGCTCGCGGCGCTGGAACGGCACGAGGGCGGGCCGCCCGTGCTGCTGATCGACGAGATTGACCGGGCCGACGAGCCGTTCGAGGCATTTCTGCTCGAGATTCTCTCGGACTTCCAGCTCAGTATCCCGGAGTACGGGACGGTCAGGGCCGAACAGCCGCCAATCGTCGTCATCACGTCAAACCGGACTCGCGAGGTTCACGACGCGCTGCGGCGTCGCTGCCTCTATCACTGGGTCGAATACCCGAGTCACGAAGACGAGGCTCGCATCGTCGCGCTGAAGGCGCCGGGAATCGGTGCAGAGTTGCGCGGCCAGTTGGTGGCGTTCATACACAGCCTGCGTGAGCAGGAATTGTACAAGGCGCCAGGCGTAGCCGAGACCATCGACTGGGCGAACGCGCTCACCCAGCTCGACGTCGTCGCGCTTACCCCGGAGATTGTCAACGACACGCTCGGTTCGCTGCTCAAATACCAGGACGACATCGCCCGGCTGCGCGGCAGCGAAGCCGCCCGGCTGCTGGCGGAAATTCAGAACGCAGCATGAGTCCCGCCGGTCAGCGCGATACGGGCCGTCTCGGCGAAAACATCCTGATGTTCTGTCGCACATTGCGTGCGGCCGGCATTCCGGCCGGTCCGGCCCAGGTTCTCGACGCGCTGCGGGCTGTCGCCATCGTCGGGGTCCGGCGTCGCGACGAGTTTTGCTGGGCGCTGCGCGCCGTGCTGGTCAGGGACCCGGGCCAGTTTCGCCTTTTCGAACAGGCGTTCCACATGTACTTCCGTAATCCGCGGCTGCTGGAGCGGATGATCGCGCTGCTGCTGCCGACCATCGAGCGGCCTGCCGGCGAAGGCGAAGCGACCATCCGGCGGCTCAGTGAAGCGCTGTCGGAAAAGCAGGCGGAGGCTGCGGAGGAGGGCGTCGCCATCGAGGTCGACCGGGCCGGCTCCTACTCGCCGAGCGAGATTCTCAGGCACAAGGACTTCGAGCAGATGAGTCTCGCCGAGCAACGGGAGGCTCGCCAGATCCTGAGGCAGGAGATTCGCCCGCTGCGCAGGCTCCCGACGCGCAGGTACCGGACCCACCCGGGCGGCCGTCGCTTTGACCTGCGCCGCAGCATGCAGCTGATGATCCGTAATGACGGCCAGTTGATCCGGCTTGCAAGAAAGCGGCGCATCGAGAGGCCGCCGGCCCTGGTCGTCATCTGCGATATTTCCGGTTCGATGAGCAGGTATTCGCGAATGTTCCTGCACTTCGCGCATGTCCTGGCCGCCCGCGAGCAATCCGTGCACAGCTTCGTCTTCGGCACTCGCCTGACGAACATCACGCGGCGGCTCGCCGAGCGCGATGTGGACGAGGCCTTGCGCCACGTCTCGACGGAGGTACAGGACTGGGATGGTGGCACGCGAATCGGGGCGAGCATCAGGCGCTTCAATCACGACTGGGCGCGCCGTGTGCTGGCACAGAATGCCGTTGTCGTCCTGCTGAGCGACGGCCTCGAAAGGGACACCGGGTCCGATCTCGAATTCCAGATGGAGCGACTGCGCCGTTCCTGCCGACAGCTGATCTGGCTCAACCCGATGTTGCGGTATACAGATTTCGCACCGCGGGCATTTGGAATCCGGAAAATGCTGCCGCATGTCGACCTGTTCCTTCCGGCACACAATGTCGATAGTCTTGCCGGGCTCGTTCGGATCCTGAACGAGCAGCACCGGTTTATCAGCGAGGCGAGCCAGGTAACGGCGGCATGAGCAATTCAGAGCTGTTGAATTTCTTTGCACAGCAGGCGGCCGGCGGTCGTATGCTCGTGCTTGCAAGCGTTTACGAGACGCAGGGATCTACATACAGCAAGACCGGCGCTCGCATGCTGATCAGTCCCGACGGCGTCTTCCAGGGCATGCTGTCGGGTGGTTGCCTCGAGGGTGACCTGGCGGAACGCGCAGCTCGGGTCGCGGCCAGCGGCCAGCCCGAACAGGTCACCTACGACCTTGGCCTGAACGACGAGGAACTCTGGGGCCTCGGTGTGGGTTGCGATGGGCTGATGCGCATTTTCCTGCAGCCGCTCGGCCCGAGCGACGGCTACGAGCCTTTCGCGACGATGGCGCGCGAACTGGACGGCGACGAGGCGGCCGTCTGCGCGACCGCACTGAACGATGCAGGCCGCGGTCCCATTGCCGGTGCCAGCCTCGTGACCGGAGGCGGACGAACGGCAAACTTCGGCTTTCCCCAGCCGTGGCTCGAGGCCGTCGAATCCGTGGCGCAGTCGGCGCTCTCCAACGGCAAGTCACGCACCGACCGGGTCGAAGTGGCTGGCGACAGTGCCGACATCCTGTTCGGCGTGCTCCGACCCCCGCCGCGGGTGCTGGTGCTCGGTGCGGGACTGGACGCGCAGCCGGTCGTACGCCTGTGCGCCGAACTCGGCTGGCGCGTGACCGTTCAGGATCATCGTCCGGCCTATGTGCAGAAGGGCGATTTCAGTCGAGCCCGCCGGATCGTGTGCGTGCCGGCCGAGGAGCTGCCGGGAGCGCTTGATCTCGACGACTTCGATGCAGCCATCATCATGAGCCACCACCTGGCAACGGACCGCGTTTACCTCAGACTGGTGGCGGAAACCGGCATGCCGTACGTCGGACTGCTGGGGCCGTCAGACCGGCGTCGGCGTCTGGTGCAGGAACTCGGCGCGCCGGCGGACCGCCTTGCCGGCCGCCTGCACGGTCCGGCCGGGCTTGATATCGGTGGCCGTGGCCCGGGTTCTATCGCGCTGTCGATCGTCGCGGAAATGCACCTGCAACTGATCGGAGGCAGGGACGGTTACTGAGAGCCGCGAGTCATCCCGCTCGCGCAGCGGCAGCGGCAGCGCCGTCCCGGCCGGGCAAAAACAGGTCGACGATCATGTCCGCAAGCGATTCGACCTTGTCCGGTTCCTCGAGGTCGAGCCCGCTCGTATCACGGATTTCCAGGGCCAGCGCGATCATGCCGCCCGACGACACACGGATCAGGTTGAACAGCAGGGCCGGGTCACCCGGCGGCGCAATGCCCATCGTCTGCAGCGTTTCCAATTCGCGGACGACCACTTCGTAGAGCGGCTTCAGATGCATGCGGACCAGCCAGTCCAGCCGCGGGCTCGACTGGCTCGATTCCTGCAGCATCAGCTTGTGCAGCGCCGGCTTGCGCGATGCGTAGCGCACGTAGGCCCGGATCATTTCCGCCATCCGTTCGCGCGGTTCGAAGTCGGCTGCCTGCTGCCGCGCCTGCAGTAGCAGTGCGGTGAACTCGGAGAACACCTTGTCGGCAGCAGCGCGCCAGAGCTCTTCCTTGTTCTTGAAATGGTAGGTAATCAGCGGATGATGAACACCGGCCCGGTCGGCTATGTCCCGGGTCGACGTGCCCTTGAAGCCGTTTTCGGAAAACGCTTGCAGCGCCGCGTCGAGCAGCTTCTGACGGGTACGGATGCTTCGTTGTTGTTGTTTTCGCGCCGGCTTGCGGCCGGATCCCCGAGCTTCCTGCATCTGGAATACGCCTCCCCCGTGGCCAGAACGGCTAAGGATACTGGTTCGGCGCCATTTGGTCCATTTCGGACAGATTGTTTCCGATCGTATTATGTAATATTTCCGGCGCCAGGCCAGGGATCGGGGCCGGCTCGGGCCCGCGGGGACCGGGGCCAATCGTCCAGGAGGGTGCGCCTACTGCAGGGCGAACGACATGCGCACGGCCACGCGCTTCGACACGGGCCTGTTGCCCTCCAGCACGGGATCGAAGCGCCATTGTTCGACCGATTCCACGGCTGCGTCGTTGAACGTCGTCGCCGGGTCGGCGTCGATGACCTCGATATCGGCGACCTCACCCTCGGGAGTCACTGTGAAGACCAGGTCGACCCAGCCTTCGACATTCCTGCGTTGGGCTGAGCGGGGATACTTTGGCGGCACGTAGCGCGTCCGCTTCAGCGTGCTGATGGCGACGATCGGGGTCTCTGCCATCGGTTCGAGATTGCCCGGCTGTGCGTCCGCCATCGGTTCCGGTGTTTCGGTCAATGCCGCCGTTCCGACCAGTTCCGGGCTGGCGGTCTCGCCGCCGTCGGGCATGCCCGGTTCGGCCGCCGTCCGGGCTTCGGATTCGACCGGCGATGATGCGGGGACCGAGGCGGCAGCGCCCGCAGTCGCTGGACCGGCGATCGCTGGCGCCTGTTCCGCAGCCCGTTGCTCGGCTTCACGGCGCGAGCGCTCCGCGCGCGCCGCCGCCAGCGTCTCGTTAGCGGCGGACAACTCGCTGCTGCCGGCGTCCAGGGCACGTGCTTCCGTCAGCAGCCGCTCCGCTCCGTCGAAGTCCCCGGCGTCAATTGCGCTGCGCGCATTCAGCACGAGTTTGCTCGCGATTACGGTCAGCCCCTGCTGAGCGGCGGCATTGCCGCGCTCGAGCGTCAACGCGAGTTCGTAGAAGTAGCGGGCATTGTCATTGGAAGGTGTTGTCAGCCTGCCCTCGTCCACGGCGCGGCCGGCGAGTGACAGTACCTCATCGAGCCGCTGGGCGCTGCGTGCCGCAGCCAGCTCCTCGGTGACGAGATTCAGCTCGCGGGCGTCCCCGCCGGCCAGGCTTTCGGCCTGGCTGAGGATGCGTCCGGCGTCCTCGAAGCGGGACTCGCGAATGGCGGTCCTCGCTTCGTCCAGTCGGCCGCGCAGCTCGAGCTGGGCGAGCTGTGCATTCATGAAGTTGAGGCGTGGATTTTCCGGGTTCGCCAGCGCGATGACGCGCAGGGCACGGCTCGCCTCCGTATAGTGATTTTCCAACAATGCCGTTTCGGCAAGCTGGAAGACATCGTCCGTCAGCGCGGCCAGCTCGCCCGCAACCTCGGGGTTGTCTGGCGCCGCCGCCCGCGCGGCGATATAGAATTCCATCGCATTACGCCCGGCCGGGGAATAGATGTCGCCGTCGTTCCGCGCGGCGCGCGCCTTGTCCAGCAGGTCGTCGAACAGCGGTGCCGTCAACGGCCTTTCGGTCTGGGCGGCGGCCTCGGCCGCCGGTATATCGCTTTCGCCGAAAGTCGGGACACTGTCAGGCCCGTTGTCCGCGGCCGTCGGAGGCGCCGGAGAGTCGTCGCCGCTGAACACCCAAAGCCCGGCAACCGCCACGACCGCGATGAGCCCGGCGGCTGCGAGGAGTTTGGGATTTCGCAGGACGCGCAGCAGCCCTGAGGCTGCCGCTCCCGTCACGTGGGTGACGGCGCGAGCGCCGCCGGAAACCGAGCTCACGGCGCCGCCAATGGACTTGCCGACGGATACGGCCAGCCCGGCGATGGTATCGGTAAAACTGCCTCCTTCGTCGAATGCCTGGTCCAGCCCGGCGGCGACCGGCGGGGCGACTTCCGGTGAGCGCGGCGATTGGCCCCCGGCTGACAGCTCTGCCGGAGCCGAAATGCGCGGCTCCTTGCGCCCGGCCGCCGATTCCGGTCGCGGCTTCGCGGGAGCAGCCATGGGAGCCGGGCCGGCTCGCTTCGTGGGAGCGGCCACAGGTGCCGGGCCGGGCCGCTTTGCGGGAGCAGCCATGGGCGCCGGGCCAGGTCGCTGCGCGGGAGAGGCCGCGAGCGGTTTCGGTGCCGGTCTAGCCGGGGGACTCTTTGCGACGACAGGCGGCGTCTGCGGGGCCGGCGGTTCTGCCGGTTTCCTCGGTGGGGCTTTTGGTGCTTCGGGCCTCGCCGGAGGCGCCGCTGCGGGTCGGCTGACGGGCGCCGGCGTCGGTGGCTCTGCGCGCGGGGGCGCCGGACGGGGTTGCCGGGCCTGCGGCGCCGGCACCGGCTTTTTAGGTGCTGCCGGCTGTGGTGCCGGTTTCTGTACCGGGCTGGCCGCGGTTCGCGGCTTGCCCTTGAACGCGGTTTCCGGCGCGTCCAGATGATGCTTGACCGAGGCCTCGATCGCGAGGCGAGCGCGCCCGGGCGATACGGGCTTCAGCAGAAAGCGGTAAACCTGGCCGCGGTTGATCAGGTCCATCAGGAGGTCGCCGTCGTCGCGACGGCCCGCTACGATCGCGACCAATCGCGGAACGTGCGCGCGCAGCTGGTCGGTCAGTTCCTCGATATTCGAGCCGATCATCGCGGCATCGGTTACGAGGACGCCGACACCCTCTTTGCGTGCGAGTTCGGCCGCCTGTGCGGGCGCTGTCGCATGATGCACGTTGTGCAGCCCGCGGGCAGACTCCTTGACGGTCGCCAGGAACTCCTCGTCGCGAGTCAGCACGAGAACGTCGACTTCGGCGCCGCGCGCGTTGGGTGAAATCTGGATCTTCTCGGGCTTTAATGCCGGCAGAGTGCCCGTGCCATCACTGATGATGACCGAGCCGTTCTCGGCCGTTTCCATGATGATGTGTTCGCCGGCCGGCTCGTCCGGGTTCGCTGTCGTGTCGTTCGCAGACTCGGCGAGGGCGAGCAGGCGCACCTGGCGTGTTGCGTCCTCAACGAGCTTGAACAGTCTCTGCGGCGTCACCTCGCCACGCACGACTTCATAAACTATCTTGTCATTGACCAGGGCTTCGAGGCCGTCGCCCGCATCCGAACCGGCGAGCAGGATGCCTATGGTCGAGGGAGAGCGTTTCTTGGCTTCTCGCAGCGCGTCGAGTCCGCTCATGCCCGGAAGATTGTGGGCGGAAACGAGTACGTCAATCTGGATGCTGCCGAGGGTACTCAACGCTTCAGCGCCGCTGGTTGCGCAGTGCACCGCATAGCGATCGCTGAAGCCTCGTACCAACGAGTCCAGCGTGCTCTGCTGGCTGTGCAGAATCAGCACCTGCGTCTTGAATTGCTCCAACGCCACAAGCGTCCTCCCTGGCTGCTTATGTTGAATTGCGGACACGCTCTCCGAGACGAGAGTATATCCCTGCTGCGATATGTAAATGTCTGCAGCGGCAGACAAGTTTGGAAATCTGTGACGGGACGCACGGTCGTTGTGATTCGCCCGTCACGTTTGCGGCGGCGCCCCTGCAAGGGCACGCGCGTCAGGAGGCGTTGCAACGCGTGCGGACTTCCTCGGTCAGTGCGCCAATCGCTTCGACTAGGGAGACGACTTGCTGCTGATTGGACCCGAGCCGACGCAGGGCCACAGTGCGCTGCTCGATCTCGCGCTGACCGACGGCCATCAGCACCGGGATCTTGGCGACACTGTGCTCACGAACCTTGTAGGAAATCTTCTCGTTGCGCAGGTCAGCCTCGGCGCTCAGGCCGGCTTCCTGCAGTTCACCTACGACCTCGCTCGCGTACGAGTCCGCTTCGGAGGTGATCGTCAGCACCTTGACCTGAGTAGGCGCGAGCCAGAGGGGCAGGTTGCCGGCATGGTGTTCCAGGAGAATGCCCAGGAAACGCTCCAGCGATCCGAAAATCGCCCGGTGCAACAGGACAGGTGTCCGCTTCTGGCCGTCCTCGCTGACGTAAGTGGCGCCAAGCCTCGAAGGCAGGTTCAGGTCGACCTGGTGCGTGCCGCACTGCCAGTCGCGACCGATCGCGTCGCGCAGGACAAATTCCAGCTTGGGACCGTAGAAGGCGCCTTCGCCGGGATTGTAGGTGTAGTCGAGACCGGTTACGTCGAGCGCTTTTTTCAGGGCCGCCTCCGCCTGGTCCCAGACAGCGTCGTCGCCGACCCGCACCGTCGGTCGATCGGCGAATTTTACGCGTACGTCCTCGAAGCCGAAGTCACGGTAGATGCCGAGGATCAGGTTGCAGACGGCGACCGTTTCGTCCGTGATCTGCTCTGGCGTGCAGAAGATGTGCGCATCGTCCTGGGTGAACGCGCGCACGCGCAGCATGCCGTGCAGGGCGCCGGATGGCTCGTACCGATGCACCTTGCCGAACTCGGACAGGCGGCAGGGCAGGTCGCGATAGCTCTTGATGCCCTGCTTGAAGACCTGCACGTGGCCGGGGCAATTCATGGGCTTGATCGCGAAATTGCGGCCGTCCTCGGTTTCGGTCGTAAACATGTTTTCGTGGAAAGACTCCCAGTGTCCCGAAGCCTCCCATAGCGAGCGATCCATGAGTTCCGGAGTGTTCACCTCGAGGTAACCTGCCTCGATCTGACGCTTGCGCATGTAATCGACCAGTTTCCGGAACAATCGCCATCCCTGCGGATGCCAGAACACCGCACCCGGCGCTTCTTCCTGGAAGTGGAACAGATCCATGATGCGGCCGAGCCGACGATGATCGCGCTTTTCCGCCTCCTCCAGTCGGTGCAGGTATTCCTTCAGCTGCTTGTCCGAAGCCCACGCGGTCCCGTAGACGCGTTGCAGCATCGCATTGCGAGAGTCTCCGCGCCAGTAGGCCCCGGATACTCGCAGCAGTCGGAAGGCCTTGCCGAGCCGGCCTGTCGACGGCAGGTGCGGGCCGCGGCACAGGTCGATGAACTTGCCCTGCCGATACAGGGTAATCTGTTCATCCACCGGGATGTCTTCGATGATCTCTGCCTTGTACTCTTCGCCCTGCGCGCGGAAGAATCGAACCGCTTCGTCCCGGTCCCAGACCTCGCGCTCGACGGCTTCGTCCCGCTGCACAATCTCTTTCATCCGCTCTTCGATCTTCGCGAGGTCTTCCTCGGTAAAGGGTTCGTCGCGGGCGAAGTCGTAGTAAAAGCCGTTTTCTATCGCAGGACCGATCGTTACCTGGGTCTCCGGCCACAGCTCCTTGACCGCTTCGGCCAGCACATGCGCCGCGTCGTGCCGCAGAATCTCGATGCCATCGTCGCTATCGCGGGTGACGATTTCGATAGCCGCGTCGCTGTCCAGCTCACGCGTCAGGTCCCACAGCTGGCCGTCGACACGTATCGCCACTGCGTCGCGTGCGAGGTTTCGGGAAATGTCGGCCGCAATAGCGGCCCCGGTAACGGGAGCGTCGTAATGACGGTCGGAGCCGTCCGGCAGCTTTATCTTCGGCATGAATTTGCGGTCTTTCTGGAGTTTCAAGGTGCGGTTCGAGGCGCGCTATTGTACCCGAAAGCCGCCTGACTGCTATCCGAAAGCCCACCCCGAATCATGTACAATTCGTGGCTCCCGCTAGACCAGATGCCTAGTCCATGACTGACGCCCGCCCGGGAGATACGTTGCCGAATTCGCGGCATGACCATCGGCTCTGTGTAAGCCAGGCGCTCGAGACAGCCGAGCGACTCTGCCGCGAACGAGGACTCCGTTTCACGAAGCTCAGGCGCCAGGTCCTGCAGCTCGTCTGGGACAGCCACAAGCCCGTCGGGGCCTACGACATACTCGACAGCCTGCAGCGGGACGGCAAGCGGGCCGCGCCTCCGACCGTGTATCGTGCCCTCGAGTTCCTGATCGAGGCCGACCTGGTTCATCGGCTGGATACCCTGAACGCCTTTGTCGGTTGCCCGGACCCATTGAGTTCGCACCGCGGCCAGTTCCTCATTTGCCGGGAGTGTCGCAGCGTCGCCGAGCTGGATGACGCGGAAATCAACTCCCTGGTCCAGAGGAAGGCGGCAGGCCTCGGGTTTACCGCAATTCGGCAGATGCTGGAAATCCAGGGCCTGTGCAGCAGTTGCCGCGGGTCGGTCCGGGCCTGACTCTCCGGTTTGACGCAACGCGCCAGAAAGCGGCGGATCACGTACAATACCGGGCTTTTCGGACCCCCCTACGGCCAGGCCATGAGTGACGAACAGCCCCGGGATTTCATCCGGCAGATCATTGACGAAGACGTTGGAAGCGGCAAGCACGCTAGTGCTGTCGTGACGCGCTTCCCGCCGGAGCCGAACGGCTATCTGCATATCGGTCACGCGAAGTCTATTTGCCTGAATTTCGGCGTCGCCGGGGAGCACGGCGGCAAGACGTTTCTGCGGCTCGACGACACGAATCCGGGCAAGGAAAGCGAAGAGTATGTCGAGGCGATAAAGCGCGACGTGCACTGGCTGGGATTCGACTGGGGCGACAGGCTCACCCACGCATCCGACTACTTCGACCAGCTTTACGAGGCGGCCGAGCAACTCGTCAGGCAGGGTGCTGCGTATGTCGACAGCCTGAGCGCCGAAGAGATCCGGGCTCACCGCGGCACGCTGACAGAGGCGGGTCGGGAGAGCCCGTACCGGAATCGAAGCGTGGAGGAAAATCTCGGACTGCTGCGCCGGATGCGTGCGGGCGAGTTTGGTGACGGCGAGCATATTCTGCGGGCCAGGATCGACATGTCGTCACCCAACATCAATATGCGTGACCCGGCCATGTACCGTATCCGGCACATCAGTCACCAGCGTACCGGTGACAAGTGGTGCATCTATCCGATGTACGATTTTGCACATTGCCTGTCGGACGCGTTCGAGGGGATTACACATTCACTGTGCACGCTTGAATTCGAGGACCACCGGCCGCTCTATGACTGGTTTATCGACCAGGTCGATCCCGAGCACCGGCCCAGGCAGATCGAATTCTCCCGTCTCAACCTGGCGTACGCCCTGACGAGCAAGCGCAAACTCAATTTTCTCGTCAGCGAGGGAATCGTCAGCGGTTGGGATGATCCCCGCCTGGCAACGATATCCGGCCTGCGGCGCCGTGGTTATCCGCCCGCTGCCATACGCGACTTCTGCCGGCGCGTGGGCATCACGAAGAAAGAAAACATCATCGAGATGGCGCTGCTGGAGAACAGCGTGCGGGAGGTGCTCGACCTGGAAACGGAGCGCCGGATGGCGGTCCTGAAGCCCCTTAAGATCGTCATCACGAATTTCGAGGAAGGCCGGGTCGAACAGATGTCTGCCCAGAATCACCCGAACCGGCCGGAGCTGGGCAGCCGGGAAGTTCCGTTCTCGAGGGAGGTTTTCATCGAGCGCGACGACTTCATGGAAGTCGCGCCCCGCAAGTTTTTTCGGCTGAAGCCGGGCGGTGAGGTGCGCTTGCGATACGCGTACATAATCCGCTGTGACGAGGTCGTCAAGGATGCGGCCGGCGAGGTCGTCGAACTCCGTTGCAGCTATGATCCGGCGACGCGCAGCGGTTCGGAAACCAGCGATCGCAAGGTCAAGGGCACGATCCACTGGGTATCGGGCGCGCATGCAAGGCGAGCGGAAGTAAGGCTCTACGACAGGCTGTTCCAGGTGGCGGACCCGGGAGCCGTCGAGAATGTGCTGGATGCGCTGAACCCGAACTCGCTCGAAGTCGTCGAGGCGATGCTGGAGCCGGCGCTGGCAGCGGTACGGCCCGGTGCAAGCTTCCAGTTCGAACGCCTGGGCTACTTCTGTGCCGACAGCGTCGAGCACGGCGAGGACCGGCCGGTGTTTAATCGGGTTGTTACGTTGAGGGATAGTTGGGCCAAGCTGGAACAACAGGCCCTGCACTCCGCCTAAGGGGCCCGGCGCAGGTCCGGGCGGCGGTACTAAAGGTCAGTCCGCCTCGGGCACGGCGAAACAACGGACAGGGCAGGCGGACTGCGGGGGCTACTTCGGCGCCGCCGAGTCGTTGACGACGACCGGTGCCCCGCGGTCTACGCCCAGCCCTTCGGCGGCGCTGCCTTCCGCGCGCGCGATTTCGAGGACGCCGAAAGAATTGACCAGCCCGAGATAGCTGCCCGGTACCGCCCGGCCGTAAGTGGCTTTCATTTCGATGCGATGGCCCGCCAGGCTGACAACGGGATGGTGCATTGCCGCGATCAATTCGCCTTCGATGTTGCTGATCAGGTTGCCGAAGGTGTCGATCGTTACGACTACGCCGCTGACCCGGCCGCGGTCAGCGATCGGGTCGTCGAGCCAGCTCGGCGCCCAGTCCCGGAACGGCTGGCCGACGTCGGACGCGCCGAGCCTGCCCGCGGCGATCTCGGCGGCAACGGGCGCAAACACGTCGCGCCCCTGGAAGGTCAGGCTCGGCGTCGGCAGGCACAGGCGCGAGAGACGTTTAGGGTCGAGCCGGTAAACGGCTACGTCCGGCTCCGACAGAACTGGCGCAAGCAGGCCGTTGTCGGGCGCAAGGAAACAATGCCCGCCGCACTCCGCCACAATGATTTCGCGATCGGTGCCGACACCGGGATCGACGATGGCGATGTGGACGGTGCCCGCCGGGAAGTAGCGATACGATCGGCTGAGCCAGAACCCCGCCTCCGGCGGCCAGTGCGCCGGAATGTCGTGCGCAAGGTCCACGATCCTCGCGGCCGGGAAGCGCGTGAGGATTACTCCTTTCATGACGCCGGCGAACGGCCCCTTGTGGCCGAAGTCCGTCGTTATCGTGATGACTCCTGAGGACTGCATAGCCGCGCTCCCCTAGCTCGAAAGCAAATGATACCCGATGCCGCGACGTTTCAGGCCGTCTCCGGACGGCCACCGAAACGTCGTTCGTGCGACCACTTGGCCCAGTAGATGAATGCCGTGTCGATCAGCGCAATCGTTACTTTGAACCCGTATTTCACGGCGCCCAATTCGAGTGCCGTGCGCAGGTCGACGATGCCCCACCAGGTGACGAGCGAATAGACGATCGTATCAATTACCTGGGAACTCATCGTCGAGAGGTTGTTCCTGAGCCATAGCCAGCGCTCGCCGGTGATGCTCTTTATCTTGTGAAAAGCCCAGACATCGAAGCTCTGGCTGATGTAGTAAGCGAGCAGGGAGCCGACTACGAAACGGGGCGTGAAGTTGACTATAGTTGCGAACGCGTTGTGAATGTCACGCGAAAACCCGGCGGTACCCGGCCTGTCGCTGGGCTGATAGAGCAGCGCGAGACTGAGCATCATGACGACAATGACGCTCACGACGAATCCCATACGAACGGCCTTGTTCGCCTCTTCCTTGCCGAAGTTTTCGCTCAGGACGTCGGTAGCAAAGAAAATGCTCGAATAAAAGATGACACCCAGGCTCGTCTGGAAGCCGAAAATGACGGTCAGCTTCGGGCCCTGAAGGTTTGCGAGCAGGATCGCCGTGGCGATCGCGACCTGCAGCCCGGCTTTGCCGAAAAAGCGATACAGCAGGACAGTGAAGCCCAGGTCCGCGATCAGCGTGGTCAGCCAGAGCGCCTCCTGGTTGTGCAGAAAAAACTGGCTCAGGCTATCAGGAAACATGCGTCCGCCCCCGGCGGGACCTGCGCGCCCGCCGGTCCCCGGTAGGGAGTCAGCTCAGCGCGACGTAGCGGTCCAGGTGGTAATCCGCGTTGCCGAACAGTATGCCTATACTGGTCAGTCGCTTGAAATAATGCGCGACGTCGAGCTCCCAGGTTACGCCCATGCCGCCGTGAAGCTGGACGGCTTCCTCGCCGACGTGGCGGCCCGCCGTGCCGACCTGGTACTTGATGGCGCTGATGGCCTTCTGTCGATCGGCGTCAGAACCGTCGGCCAGCATGACGGCCCACATCAGCAGCGAGCGTGTCTGCTCGCACTCCATCAGCATGTCGACCATCCGGTGTTGCAGGGCCTGGAAGCTTCCGATCGGCACGCCGAACTGGATCCGATTCCTGGAGTATTCGACGGTCTTGTCATGCAACGTGCGCATGATGCCGACGGCCTCGGCAGCGATCGCCAGTGTAGCGTCGTCCAGCGCGTCAGACAGGACCGGGTAAGCCCGGCCGACTTCGCCAATGACGGAAGATTTTTCGACCAGCACGTCGCGGAGTTCAATCTCGGCAGCGCTGTGAGCGTCCACCGTCTTGTATGCCTTGCGTGTCAGCCCCTTCGCGTCCGACGGAACCACGAACAGGGTGATACCGTCTACGTCCGCCTGCTCACCCGACGTTCGCGCCGGAACGATCAGGAAGTCTGCCGCCCCGCCATTCAGCACCAGCGCCTTGCGGCCGCTGAGCCGGTAGCCCGCCCCGTCCGGAGTCGCGATCGTCGCAATGTCCGCGGCATCGAAGCGTCCCTGCGGTTCCGCAAATGCCAGCGCTGCCTGGGTCGTGCCGGCCATGATCCCCGCCAGCAACTCGGCTTTCTGTTTCTCGCTGCCTGCCCGCTTCAGGACGCCACCGGCGAGTACCACGTTGGCCAGGAACGGTTCGACCACCAGGCCGCGGCCGAACTGCTCCATGATCAGCATGAGTTCGACCGGGCCACCACCCAGCCCGCCGTCTTCCTCGCTAAATAGCGCGGCCGTGAGACCGAGGTCGGCGAATGCCTGCCATACGTCGTCGCTGAACCAGTCATCGCTTTCAGCAATGCTCATCCGCCGTTCGAAATCGTAATCCTGGTCGATGAAACGCGATACGCTGTCCGCGAGCATCGATTGTTCTTCTGTGATCGAAAAATCCATGTCCTGATCCTGGTCTGGTTATCGATACTGGCAGGGATTAGAGGCCGAGCACGTGCTTGGCAATGATGTTCTTCTGGATCTCGTTGGACCCGCCGTAGATCGATGCTTTCCGATTGTTGAAATAGCGCAGCGAGGTGGTCGTTTCCGAGCCGTGCCCGATGCGATCCTCCACTGGCAAATCGAGCACGTACTGGTCCGGAACGTAGGGCAGCGCGTAATAGCCGGCCGCTTCCAGGAACAGGACCTCGATCGCCTGTTGCACTTCGGTGCCCCGGATCTTCAGCAGCGACGATTCGGGACCGGGCGCCTTGCCGACCGCGACAGCCGCCAGGGTCCGAAGCTCGGTGTATTCGAGCGCCTTCAATTCGATTTCGACCGCCGCCATCTTGCGCACGAAGTTTGCGTCCTCGACCAGTGGGCGCCCGCCGTGTATAGGCTGCATGATCTTTTCGCGCAGCCGGGTGAGGCGATACTTGGAGCGCGCAACGCCGGCAATATTGGTGCGCTCGTGCTGCAGCAGTACCTTGCCGTAGGTCCAGCCCTTGCCCTCTTCGCCGATCAGGTTTTCGATCGGCACCCTGACATTCTCGAAATGTACTTCGTTGACTTCGCGCTCACCCTCGATCGTGATGATCGGTCGAACGGTCACGCCGGGCGTCTTCATGTCGATCAGGATGAAGCTGATTCCCTCCTGGCGCCGCGCCACGTCGGAGCTCGTGCGTACGAGGCAGAAGATCCAGTCGGCCAGATGGCCGAGTGTCGTCCACGTCTTGGTGCCGTTGACGACATAATGGTCGCCGTCACGGTCGGCGCGCGTTTTCAGGGATGCGAGGTCCGACCCGGCGCCGGGCTCCGAGTAGCCCTGGCACCACCAGACGTTGCTCGCGAGGATATCGGGCAGGAAGCGCTTCTTTTGTGCCTCGTTGCCGAAGGTATAGATGATCGGCCCGACCATTTTCACGCCGAAGGGCACCATGTCGGGCGCATTGGCATTGGCCATCTCGTTGGCGAAAATGTACCTCTGCACGGGGCTCCAGCCGGTGCCGCCGTATTCCACCGGCCAGCCGATGGCGGCCCAGCCCTGCTGGTACAGCACCTTCTGCCAGCGGATGTAATCCTCGCGGCTCAGGGGCACGCCGGTGTCGGTCTTTTGCCGGATGTCCGCGGGGTATTTGTCCCGCAAAAACGTCCGTACTTCGTCCTGGAAACGCAGTTCCTCGGCGCTGAAATTCACATGCATCGGCGGGCCTTGTTCGTATTGGTGGAGGACTGGCCACGCGCCGGGCGCAGGGCTGCAACCCGGGGCGGCTCATGCAGTGCCCGGGCAGTATAACGGCCCATGTTGCGCTGCACAATAGAACCGGCGGGCGGGCGCCGCTGCCGCTCTGCCCGGCCGCCCGCAGTTACTTTTCGCACCGCGATTCGGGCAGAATGCCCGGATGGCGTCAGGTGCCCAGCATACAGACCGCGAGAACCGGGGAACGGTGACGGACCCGCGTGACCGGCTCGGGCGGCCGATCCGTGACCTGCGGATATCGTTGCTCGACCAGTGCAATTTCCGCTGCCCTTACTGCATGCCGGCAACGGAGTATCACGCGGATTACCAGTTTCTGTCGCGCCGCGAGCGCCTGACCCACGACGAGATCCTGCGCCTGGCGCGGATCGCCGTCGGGCTGGGGGTCACGAAGCTGCGCCTCACCGGCGGCGAACCCTTGCTCGACAAGAAAGTGGTGGGTCTCGTGAGCCGCCTGGCCGCGATAGAGGGTGTAGACGATTTCGCGCTGACCACGAACGGCATGCTGCTCGCGCCGCTGGCGCAGGACCTGGCCGCCGCCGGGCTGCGCCGTATCACGGTGAGCCTCGACAGCATGGACGAGGACGTGTTCCGGGCCATGAGCGGGTCCAGGGGCGAACTCGGCCAGGTCCTGGAAGGGATCGCGGCCGCGGAGCGAGCGGGGCTCCGCCCGATCAAGATCAACACGGTCGTGCAGCGCGGCGTCAACGATCACACGCTGCTCGACCTGCTCGATCACTTCCGCGGCAGCGGCCACATCGTTCGCCTGATCGAGTACATGGACGTCGGCAACCGAAACAACTGGCGCTACGAACAGGTGATCCCCTCGCGCGAGATCCTGAAACTGATTCACGAACGCTGGCCGCTGCGCCCGGTCGACCCGAGGTATCAGGGCGAAGTCGCCCGTCGTTACAAATACCTCGACGGGCAGGGCGAAATCGGGTTCATCACGTCGGTGACGGAGCCTTTCTGCGGCAGCTGCAGCCGCGCGCGGCTGTCGGCAGACGGGGTGCTGTACACTTGCCTGTTTGCCGCGACCGGGACGAGCCTGCGCGAACCCCTGCGCAGCGGTGCAAGCGACGAGGACCTGGCCGACCTGCTGACACGGGTCTGGCTGGCGCGCAGCGACCGCTACAGCGAAGAGCGCAGGGTGCAGCGCCCGAGCGAGCAGGTGATCAACAAGGTCGAAATGTATCGGGTCGGCGGCTGACGCAAGGTATCCTGGTGAGCAAACTCTCGCATGTCGATTCGAACGATCGACCGACGATGGTCGATGTAAGCCGCAAGCAGGCGACGGACCGGACGGCGCATGCACGCGCGGTCGTCGAATTCCCGCGGTCGCTGGCCGAGCGCCTGACCGACGGCGACATCCGCACCGCCAAGGGGCCGGTGTTCGCGACCGCAATCGTCGCGGGCGTCATGGCGGCGAAGAAAACGCACGAACTGATCCCGTTCTGTCATCCCCTGGGGCTGGACGACTGCAAGATCACGATAGAGATGGATGGTGGTACCCGCGCCGTCATCGACTGTGTCTGCAAGGTGCATCACCGGACCGGCGTCGAGATGGAGGCCCTGACTGGCGCCAGCATCGCGGCGCTGACGGTTTATGACATGTGCAAGGCGCTGTCCCACGACATACGGATCATCGAGACGCTGCTGGTGGCCAAGACCGGTGGCAAAAAGGACTTTCACCGTGCCTGAGTCCGGCCGCGTCTGGGGACTGGTGTTGTCCGGCGGCCGCAGCAGCCGGATGGGGCGTGACAAGGCGCTGCTGATCAACGAGGGCCAGACGCAACTCGCGCGCATGGTCAGGCTGCTCGAAAGGCACGTGGATCGCGTATTCGTGTCCGCCCGGCCGGAGCAGGCCGGGGACCCCGAGCGCAGCCGGTACGAACTGATCGTCGACCGCTACGAGAACATGGGCCCGGTTGCCGGCATCCTGTCCGCATTCGACGAGAATCCGCACGTAGCGTGGCTCGTGCTCGCCTGCGACCTGCCGAACGTCGACGACGAGACGCTCGAGGCCCTGCTCAAAGGTCGTCGGCCGGGCAATGCGTTTACCGCCTACCGGAGCAGCAGCGACGGGTTGCCGGAGCCGCTGTGTGCCGTCTATGAGCCGGGCGCCCGGATGCTCGTGAAACAGTTCGTAGAGGCCGGCATCACCTGCCCGCGCAAGATGATGATCCGCGCGGCGGCGGAGCTGCTCGAGCAGCCCCGGCCGGAGGCACTCGACAACATCAATACGCCAGCGGAGCTGGAACAGAGCCGGCTCGGTATGACGAGATGAGCAAGACGATAGAGGTAAGGTATTTCGCTCTGTTCCGCGAGAATGCCGGCGTCGACCGCGAGTCCGTGACGAGCGACGCGGCGACCGCCTCCGAACTGTTCGCGGAGCTGCGCGACCGGCACGGTTCGACCGAACCGCTGGGGCATTGCAAGGTCGCCATCAATGACGAGATGGTCGGTTGGGATGCGCCGATCCAGGACGGCGATTCGATACTGCTGTTTCCTCCCGTGGCGGGCGGCTGAAGTCATGATGAAGATGGTCACCGACCCGATACAACCGGAAGAACTCCGGCGTGCCCTGATAGACCCGGCTGCGGGCGCCTATGCGGGCTTCGAGGGCTGGATCCGCAATCGCAACGAGGGTCACGAGGTGCTGCGCCTCGAATACGAGGCCTACGAGCCGCTTGCGCTCAAGGAAGGGGAAAAGATCATCGCGGAAGCCCGTGCGAAATACCCGGTCCTGCATGCCCACTGCGTGCACCGGAGCGGGATGCTGGAGATCGGCGAATGCGCGGTATGGGTCGGCGTGGCGTCGGCGCATCGCGACGAAGCCTTCCTCGCGTGTCGGTACATCATCGACCAGGTCAAGGTTCGCCTGCCGATCTGGAAGAAGGAGCACTACACGGACGGGCATTCCGGCTGGGTCAATTGCGAACGCTGCGCCGCGCACGGCTGATTGTCGTCAAACCCGATCGCCCAGCGCGGCGAGGTCTGCGGGTGTGTCGACGTCTGCAGAGCCTGCGGGGCAGTCGAGCACCGTGAGTTCCCCGGCGTGCGCGTCCAGCACCGGGCGCGCGCCACGATCGCCTTCGAGCGCCTCGAGTTCGTCGAATGCGGCGCGAGGGAAAATTGACGGCGGTCCCAGCGATTCGCCGTAACGCGAACAGGCGAATCGTTCCCCGTTGTCGCGCCACGCCCCGATCAGTCGGCTGACATAGCTCGCATCGACAAGCGGCTGGTCCGCGAGCAGGATCAGTACTGCCGAGGCCTGTGCCCGGACGGCCCGCACACCGCAGGCAATGGAGCTGGCGATGCCCTCGGCATAATCGTCGTTGCGGACCAGGAAGCCCTCCAGCGGGGCAGAGGCCGCATGCACGCGCCGCCAATCCTTGCCGGCGACGAGGAGTGTCCGGGAACCGCAGACGGTTTCGGCGAGCCGCAAGGCACGTGCGACCAGTGGCTCGCCCCGGAACCGGGCGAGTTGCTTGGTCGAACCGAAACGCCGCGATTCGCCTGCAGCGAGCACGATCGCGTACAGTCCGCCGGGCTCAGTCACTGGTTTGTCCATCGACACGGCGCCAGTATCGGCAGCGGCGCACGGGCCTGCAAGCGCGGGGTTGCCAGGCAGGTCTCGCGTTATCGACGAAAGCGCAACAAAGCCCACGCAATCAATGTCGCCGGAATCAAGGAGCTCTCGCGCGGCGATATCGGCAGGCGCAGCATCCAGGCGTTGCGGCGCTTGCCCTTTGAAATTCATCCGTGTAAGTGTTTGTGCCGCGCCGCATGACTGCGGCATCGCAAACGGCAATACAGCTGCAAAGGAAACCGTCTTGCACATAGTCAGGTCATACGCCGACGCCAAGGCGCTGGAAGATCGGGAAGTGGGAGTGTCCGACTGGGTCGTCGTGGACCAGGAGCGGATCGACCGGTTCGCCGATGCCACCGGTGATCACCAGTGGATACACGTCGACGCAGACAGGGCGGCGCGGGAACTGCCGGACGGCAAGACGATTGCGCACGGTTACCTGACCTTGTCGCTGATACCGGCGCTCACAGGAAATTTCGTTCGCTTCGAGAATCTCAGGCAGACGATCAATTTCGGCTGCAACAAGTTGCGCTTTTACACGCCCGTCATCGCCGGCAGCCGGGTACGGGCGCGGGCGGTGGTCCGGCAGGTCCGCCAGCGCGCGGGCGCTCTGCACATCATTTCCGAAGTACGGATCGAGGTGGAGGGTGAGCGCAAAGCGGCTTGCGTTGCGGAAACGATCGGCATGTATTTCCTGAAAAACGCCGGCTGAGCCGTCCCACCGCGGCTGGTTCAGCGGGCGTGCAGCCAGCCCGGCAGGAAGGTGTACGGATCGTCCTTTACGTCCCTGTTATACGGCACCGAATACTTCTCCAGCAGCGCCTGCAGCGCGCCGCTCCGTACCGCGTCGAACAATTCAGTGGCTCCGCCGACATGCTCCCCGCCGACGAAAATCTGCGGGATAGTCCTGGCCCCCGTGAGCTCGGCCAGAGCAGCCCGGATCCGGCCACCGAGGTTATCCGCCTGGTAAGCGACCGAGTCCAGATCCACGGACCGGTAGGGAATCTCGTAGCGGGCGAACATCTTTCGGGCCGACCAGCAGAACTCGCACCATTCGAGTGCGTATATCGTGACCGGCTGGGTCCTGTCGGAGATCGTTTGCCGTACGAGTTCGATTGCGTCGGCCGGCGCCGCAATTGCCTCCGCTGCCGCCGCGGGGCTGGCCGGGGCCACCGCCGGCTTATCGAAGCGGTAATTCGGCGTCGAACGCGATATCTCCAGTTCGTCCGGGGACATGTCGACGGACACGCCTTCGAACAGCGGCGTGGACAGGTAGCGCTCGCCGGTATCCGGCAGCATGCACAGGATCGTCGAGCCCGCCGGTGCCGACTCGGCGACCCGCAGCGCGCCCGCGAGCGTGGCACCCCCGGAGATTCCGACGAATATGCCCTCCTGTTGCGCGAGCGCCTTCGCCAGGCCGAGCGCGTCGGCGCCGTTTACCGGGACGACTTCGTCGACGAGCCCCTCGGCCAGGGCATCCTCGGTCAGCCTGGGGATGAAGTCCGGGCTCCATCCCTGCATCAGGTGGGGCCGGAACAGAGGATGACTTTCGGCAGGACTGCCATCGGTGGCACGGACCTGCGGAATGCCGCTCCCCAGCATCTGCGCATTGTCCGGCTCGCAGACGACGATACGCGTGTCGGGCCGTTTGTCCCGCAGGACGCGGGCCACGCCTTTCAATGTTCCGCCGGTGCCGTAGCCGGTGACCCAGTAGTCCAGCCGCTCGCCCTCGAAGTCCGCGATGATTTCCGGCGCGGTCGTTCGCGAATGCGCGTCCGCGTTCGCCTCGTTTTCGAACTGCCGGCACAGGAACCAGTCGTGCGTCTCCGCCAGTTCGACGGCCTTGGCGAGCATGCCGCTACCTTTCAGGGCAGCCGGAGTCAGGACGACCTTCGCGCCGAGGAAGCGCAGGAGCTTGCGGCGTTCGACGCTGAAGTTCTCCGCCATCGTGACAACCAGCGGATAGCCCTTCCGGGCGCAAACCATGGCGAGCCCGATGCCCGTATTGCCGCTGGTCGCCTCGACGACCGTCTGGCCCGGCTGCAGCTTCCCGCTGCGTTCCGCGTCCTCGATTACCCCGAGCGCCAGGCGATCCTTGACCGAGCCCATGGGATTGAATGACTCGAGCTTGGCATAGAGATTGATGCCGGGAGGCGCCAGCTTCGCGAGCCGGACGACCGGCGTGCGGCCTATCGTGGCCAGTATGTCGTCGTACCTTCGTCCCGTCATGGCGAGCGCTCCCTTGCGGCCTGTGGCTATAATGTCCGGACTCGCGCCCGGGGGGAGGGCGCGTCACCGACAGTATAGTCGTTCCAGCCGCCGGTTCGGCCGAACCAGCGGCCCGAGGCTGCAAGCGGGGAGGTCGATGTGGGTAAAGAAGGTATCCTGGGGTTCCTGATTCTGGTCTGCGATATCTACGCGATACTGCAGATTGCACAGAGTTCGGTGGGCAATGGAAAGAAGGCACTCTGGATAGCCATCGTCGTCCTCCTGCCGATCGCGGGGCTCATTGCCTGGTACCTGCTGGGGCCGAAACCGAACTGAGCGGCACAGGCGTCGTTCGTCCGGAGTTTTTTCGGCCAACGATCGCGCCGACGGCGCAGCTGCGGTGCCGTCGGTGCACGAGAAGTACTGGAACCGCAGCAAAACGTGGGAGAGATGCATGCACGGCCTGATGATGGATACACCGTTGTTGATATCGTGGATAGCGCGCCACGCGGAGCGGAATTTCCCCAATCGAGAGATCGTGTCGATCACGATGGACAATCCGTCTCATCGTTACACGATAGGCGAGTGCATACAGCGGGCGCGCAAGCTGGCGAATGCGCTCGACAGGCTGGGACTGTCCCGCGGCGACCGGATCGCGACGCTGGCGTGGAACGACTACCGCCACCTGGAGGCCTACTACGCCATCGGCGGTGCCGGTTACGTTTGCCACACGATCAACCCGCGGCTTTTCCCGGAGCAGATCGTCTTCATCGTCAACCACGCGGAAGACAAGTGGGTCATGACGGACCCGCTGTTCGTCCCGCTGCTCGAAAAAATTGCCGGGAGCACGCCGAACGTCGCCGGTTATATCGTCATGACCGATGATGCCCACATGCCGAAGACCACGCTCAGGAACGCGATCAGCTACGAGGCGCTGATAGCGGACGAGAGCGACTCGTACGACTGGCCGGATTTCGACGAACGCGAAGCTGTAGCGCTCTGCTACACCTCCGGCACGACCGGCAATCCCAAGGGCGTGCTGTACAGCCACCGCTCGCAGGTGCTGCATGCCTACGGAAGTGCCATGGCTGATGCGCTCGGGCTGTCCAACCGCGACACGATGCTTCCGGTCGTGCCCCTGTTCCACGTTAACGCCTGGGGTGTGCCCTATGCGGCCCTGATGGTCGGCGCGAAATTGGTTTTTCCAGGGCCGAAGATGGGCGACGGCGAGACACTGTACCGATTGATGGAGGCCGAGAAGGTAACGATCGCCGCCGGAGTGCCGACCGTCTGGCTCGGGCTGTTGCAGTACATGGACAAGGCCGGCAAGCGCCTGACGACGGTCGAGCGCACCGTGATTGGAGGCGCTGCCGTTCCCGAGTCCATGATCCGCGCATTCCGGGACAAGCACGATGTCGTGGTCATGCAGGGTTGGGGCATGACCGAGATGAGCCCCCTCGGCACCGTCAACTCCCTCAAGGCCAGCCAGCTCGATCTGTCGCCGGATGAAATTATCAAGATCCGGGTCAAGGCGGGCCGCGGAATCTTCGGCGTCGAGATGCGTATCGTGGACGATGAGCAGAACGAGCTTCCGTGGGACGGGGACAAGGCCGGCGCTCTGCAGGTCCGTGGCCCCTGGGTCTGCAGCGACTATTTCAAGCTCGAAGGCAGCGCGGGGTCGCACACCGGAGACGGCTGGTTCGAGACGGGCGACGTCGCCAAGATCGATCCTGACGGTTTCCTGCAGATCACCGACCGGACCAAGGACGTCATCAAGTCCGGCGGCGAATGGATCAGCTCAATCGATGTGGAAAACGTAGCGGTCGGGCATCCCGCCGTTGCCGAGGCCGCCGTCATTGGTGTCGCCCATCCCAAGTGGACCGAAAGGCCGCTACTCGTTATCGTTCGCAAGGAAGGCGAGGACGTCTCCCGGGACGAGCTGCTCGCGTGGCTCGACGGGAAAATCGCTTCGTGGTGGATTCCCGACGATGTCGTTTTCGTCGACGACATCCCGCATACGGCCACAGGCAAGATTAAGAAGATCGAGCTTCGCAAGCAGTTTGCCGATTACCGCCTGCCGACGGCCTGATAGTTTGAACCGGTCGGCATCGTGGCTGCCTTTGGCTATCTAGTATGCCGACGTCGCCCTCGCGGGCAAAATTCTGGTGAGGAATTCAGATGTCAGATGTACCGCGCCTGTTCGGGTCCAGGGCCATCGTAACGGGAGCCGCCAATGGCATCGGCGAAGCCATCGTGCGGACCTTCATAAAGCAGGGAGCCGGCGTCGTCGCCGTTGACAGCAGCGAAAGCGGCGTAGCTACGATGTTCAAGGCCTTGAAAGGTGTCACGCCGATGGTCGCGTCGGTAACCGACAAGAGCAGCGCCGAGGACCTGCTGAAAAATGCGAGTGTGAAACTGGAGGGTCTCGATATCATCGTGAACAATGCTGCGATCCAGCCGCCGGCTCCGATCGGCGACACTGACGAAGCGGCTCTCGATGCGTTCCTGGACAGGCGGATACAGCTTTATGCACTCATGGCGCGGGCGGGCCTGCCGTTCCTGAGCAAGAGCCCTGCCGGGCGGATCATCAACATGGGTTGCGTCCGCAGCGCGTTTACATTGCAGGGCGAGCAGGCGTACAGGCGCTCGCAGACGGCCATTGCCGAGCTCACGAAGGCACTCGCGGCCGAGGCCGGTGCGCAGGGGACCACCGTCAACTACATCCAGCCGGGTGCGATCATGACCCATGCCAGCCGCCGCATTTTTTCCGAGGACAAGGTGCTGCGTGACCATTGCATCGCACACTCCGCGGCGAAGCGGCTGGGAGAGGCGCTCGACGTCGCGAAGGTTGCACTGTTCCTGGCCAGTGACGACGCCGTGTTCGTCAGCGGGGCGGGAATCGCCGTGGACGGCGGCCGGGTCTGACGCCCGGACTTGTGCATGTCCGACGTACTTGAAGACCTGATACAACTGCTGCGGCTCGAGCGCATCGAGGACAATATCTACCGGGGACAGAGCCGCGATATCGGCAGCGCGCAGGTATTCGGCGGCCAGGTCCTCGGCCAGGCGCTGTCCGCCGCTCACCTGACCGTCGAAGGCCGGGTCGCCCACTCGCTGCATGCTTATTTCCTGCGACGCGGCGACATGGCCGCGCCTATCGTTTACGAGGTCGATCGAGCCCGTGATGGCGGAAGCTTCTCGGTGCGACGAGTCGTTGCGATCCAGCACGGCAGGCCGATATTCAACATGGCGGCATCCTTCCAGGTTCCGGAAGAAGGCATCGAGCACCAGGCAACGATGCCCGAGGTCGACGGACCCGAAGGGCTCCCCGATGTTACGGATATACCGGATGGCGTCCTGCAACGCGTGCCGGAGAAAATGCGGCGTTTCCTCACCGGCAAGCGGCCGTTCGAGTTTCGACCGGTACGACCCGTCAATTTCGTCGAGCCGGAAAAATTGCCCCCCAGCAAGCACGTCTGGATCCGCGCGGTCAACCGCTTACCTGACGATCCGGCGCTGCATCAGAACCTGCTTGCCTACGTATCGGACTACGAATTGCTGGGCACCAGCACATTGCCGCACGGCCTGCCGTTTGCCCGCGGGACGGTTCAAATGGCGAGCCTGGATCATGCGCTCTGGTTCCATCGCCCGTGCAGGGTCGACGAGTGGATGCTCTATTCCTTCGACACGCCCAATGCGGGCGGGGCGAGAGGATTCGCGCGGGGTCAGATCTTCACGCGGTCCGGCGCGCTCGCGGCTTCGACGGCGCAGGAAGGCCTGGTCAGGGTGCTCGGCGAGCAGCAGAGCCCGCGACACCCGTCGGATCCCCGCCTGCAGGTCTGATTGTCAGGGATCGATTCGGCCCTGCGCGGCAAAAATACGCGACTTTTCCACGTAGGCCGCGGCGGAGCGCTCGATCGACCGGAGTTCGTCGGCGTCCAGCTCCCGGATCACGCGCGCCGGCGCGCCATGCACCAGCACACCGTCCGGAAAGCGCTTGTTTTCCGTGACGAGCGAACCCGCACCGACGATCGTGTCCCGGCCGATGATGGCGCCATTAAGGATGATGCTGCCGATGCCGATCAGGCAGCGATCGCCGACCCGGCAGCCGTGCAGGACAGCGCGATGGCCGACGGATACGCTCTCGCCAACGACGAGTTCCAGGCCTTCGTCCGTATGCAGGATGCAGGCGTCCTGGATGTTGCTGCGGGCACCGATACGAATCCGGTCGTTGTCGCCGCGAAGTACGGCGCCGAACCAGGCGCTGGCGGAGGGGCCGAGGCAGACGTCTCCAATCAGGGTAGCGGTGGGCGCCAGGTAGTGACCGTCGCCCTCGAGAACCGGGCAGCGGTCGCCGAGCGCGACGATCATCCCGCCTTGCCCTGGGCGGCCACTGCCCGGGCTGCGGCGGCAACCGCCTCGGGGTCGCCCAGGAATTTTCGGGATCGCGGTTCGAGTTCGTCGTCCAGGTCGTAGAGGAGGGGAATCCCGGTCGGAATGTTGAAGCCGGTGATCTCGTCCTCCGACATGCCATCGAGCATCTTCACGAGTGCCCGCAGACTGTTGCCGTGCGCCGAAATGAGCACGTTCCTGCCTGCGCGCAAGTCAGGCGCTATGCGCTCGTGCCAGCACGGGCTGACGCGATCGAGCGTCGTCGCGAGCGACTCGGTGCCCGGCAGGCCGGTGATACCTCGGTAGCGCGGGTCGTGGGAGGGATGCCTGGTGTCGCTCGCTTCGAGCGGAGGCGGAGCGATAGCGTAGCTGCGACGCCAGATGTGCACCTGGTCCTCGCCGTATTTCGCCGCCGTTTCCCCCTTGTTGAGGCCCTGCAGCGCGCCGTAATGTCGCTCGTTGAGGCGCCAGTCACAGGTGACCGGAATCCACATCCGGTCCAGCTCGTCGAGTATCAGCCACAGCGTTCGGATCGCCCGTTTGAGCACGGACGTATAGGCGACGTCGAATACGAAATCGAGATCGGCGAGAGTCTTGCCGGCGGCGGCGGCCTCGCGGCGTCCCTGCTCGGTAAGATCTACGTCGGTCCAGCCCGTGAACAGGTTCTTGAGATTCCACTCGCTCTGGCCGTGACGACAAAGCAACAATTTTCCAGCCATTTCTGCTCCCGTGTTGCGCGCGGCCAGCCTCAGCCGGGCGTCGATTGATCGCTGGCGACCAGCCGCCTGAGCTCCTGCGCCGCCACAGAGAGTGTCGCGAAGTCGACCTCCGTGCGCAATTTCATTTCACGCAGCACGCCATCGTAGCGCAACAACGCGGCGCCATTTTCCTTCTGCCACTTCTCGAACAGTTTGACCGGGGTAAGCCTGCTGCGTGTCTTCAGCAGTCTCACGCCCAGCTCCCTGCGTATGGCATAGAACTCGTCGCGCAGGTTCCCGCGGGCCATTGCCTGCCAGCGCCCGCTGACCTCGAGTGCCTCGACCGAGCGGTGCAGCCAGACGACACCGAGCCGCTGGCTCAGCATCGCGTACATGCGCGCCGTCTGGAACACATCCTTCCTGCAAATGACTGACAGATCTGCAATGTCGAGGCCGCCGCGGGTCAGCAGCAGTCCCGCCATACGACGCGCGAGGCCCTCGGGCACACCCAGGGCTTCGAGTTCCTCGTAGGCGCGTTGCTGCCGTTCCTTGCCGTCCCCGACGACGATGCTGCTCGATCGACTGAACACGGTCGACAGCGGTCCCTTCAGGTGCGCGACGGCCTGGACGATATCGAGATCCTCACCGAAGCGATTGATCAGCCAGTAACAGGCGTGCCGGAGTATACGACTCACCTCGAACATCATGTCGCGCTGCAGCGTCGCCGGGATCTGGTAATCCAGCGCCTCGATTTCCTGCCAGATCTGGCTGGCCTGGCAAATCTCGCGGGCGATGATGTAAGCGCGTGCGATCGTTACGACACTCGCATTCGTGTCGGCCTGTATCCGCTTGACGAACACAGGTCCCATCCGGTTGACGATGTTGTTCGAGATAAGCGTGGAGAGGATTTCGCGACTCAAACGGTGCTTCGGTATGAGGTCCGCATAACGCAGCCGCAGTACTTTGGGGAAGTAGCGCTGCGGATCCGTAGTAAGGAAGTCCTCCAGCGACGCACTCGAACTCGTCAGTCCGTTGTACAGGTCGATTTTCGCGTAGCTCAGGACAATCGCGATTTCCGGGCGTGTCAGCCCCTGCTTGCGTCGATGCCGCTCCTCGATTTCCGCCTCGTCGGGAAGAAATTCGATCGCGCGATCCAGTAATCCCGTCTTCTCGAGGTTCGTGATCAATCGCGCGCTCTCGTCGAGCCGTTCCGCCGCACGGGCCTCCATCATGCTGATGGCCTGCGTTTGCAGGTAGTTGTTGCGCAGGACGAATGCGGCGACGTCGTCGGTCATTTCTACCAGGAGCTTGTTGCGCCTTGCACGCGTAAGGCGTCCCTCGCGCTCGGCCATGCCCAGCAGGATCTTGATGTTGACCTCGCGGTCGGAGCTGTCGACTCCTGCACTGTTGTCTATGAAGTCGGTATTGATCCGGCCCCCGTTCAGTCCGTACTCGATACGGGCGCGTTGCGTCAGCCCCAGGTTGCCGCCTTCGCCGATTACCTTGCAGCGCAGCTGGTTGGCATTTATGCGAACCCCGTCATTGCTTCGGTCACCGACGTCAGCATGGCTTTCCGTGCTCGCCTTGACGTAGGTTCCAATTCCACCGTTCCACAGCAGGTCCACACGCATCTTGAGGATCGACTGGATCAATTGCAGTGGCTGGACAACGGTCTCCGCGATGTCGAGCAGTTTGCGCGCTTCGGGCGACAAGCGAATCTGCTTGGCCTGGCGCGAGAATACGCCGCCGCCTTTCGAAATCAGCTTCTCGTCGTAGTCGCTCCAGCGGGAACGCGGCAGGCTGAACAGCCGCTGGCGCTCCCGGAAGCTCGCTTCCATGTCTGGTTCCGGGTCGATGAAAATATGCTCGTGGTTGAACGCCGCGACGAGCCGGATTTTCTCGGACAGCAGCATGCCGTTGCCAAATACGTCGCCGGCCATATCGCCTATGCCGGCCACCGTAAAGGGCTCGGACTGTATGTTCACTCCCTGTTCGCGGAAATGCCGCTTGACCGCTTCCCAGCCGCCGCGCGCAGTAATGGCCATTTTCTTGTGGTCATAGCCCACCGAGCCGCCAGAGGCGAAGGCGTCGTTGAGCCAGAATCCGTATTCGATCGAAAGCTGGTTTGCTATATCGGAAAAGGTCGCGGTGCCTTTGTCGGCGGCAACGACGAGGTACGGGTCGTCCTGGTCCCGGCGAACGACGTTCGCCGGGGCGACGACCGCGCCATTCACGACGTTGTCGGTTATGTCCAGCAGGCCGGAAATAAACGTCTTGTAGCAAGCGATGCCCGCCTGCAAGATCGCATCCCGGTCGCCAGGGGGCAGGTGCTTCGGCACGAAACCGCCCTTGGCACCCGTCGGCACGATTACCGTGTTCTTGACGACCTGCGCCTTCATCAGGCCCAGGACCTCGGTCCGGAAGTCTTCCCGCCGGTCGGACCAGCGAATTCCGCCGCGTGCCACTTCGCCGCCGCGCAGGTGGACGCCTTCCACCTGCGGCGAGTAGACGAATATCTCGAACTTGGGCCGGGGCTTGGGCGCTTCGGGCAGCTTGCTCGGGTCGAGCTTGATGGAGATGTGCGACTTCGGCTGGCCTTCGGCGTCAACCTGGTAGAAATTCGTGCGCAGCGTCGCGTCGATCGCGCCGGAGAAAGCGCGCAGGATTCGATCCTCGTCGAGGCTCTGGGCCCTGCCGATACCGCGGACTATCGCCGACCTGCATGCCTTCAGTGCCGCTGCCCGCTGTGCCTTGGACAGCGCCGGGTCGAACTGCAACTCGAACTGCTCGACCAGCGACCTGACGAGCCCGGCATGCTGGAGCAGCACGTTTTCCATGTATTCCTGACTGAACGAGATGCGGAGCTGCTGCAGGTACTTGCCGTAACAGCGGAGCAGGGCCGTCTGGCGCCAGTCCAGGCCCGCCGCGAGAATAAGCTTGTTGTAACCGTCGTTCTCGATGGTGCCATCGAGGACGCGACGGAAACACTCCTCGAAGCGCTCGGCGGCGGTCTCGATCTCGATTTCGTCGGCTTGCGGGTAACGTAATTCGAAGTCCTGGATCCAGAAGCGGCGGTCGTCCTTCAGGCGCACCTTGTAGGGCCGCTCGCTGTGCACGTCCACGCCCATGTCTTCCAGCACGGGCAGTACGTTCGACAGCAGCAGCGGTTCGTCAGGGCAGAAGGTCCTGAAGTTCAGCTGACCCTCGACAGCATTGGCCGTACGGTGCAGGAGCAGGAAATCCGAGTGCTCGCCGTGCAGCAGTCCGTCCATGCGCTTGACGTCGAGGCAGGCGACGGACGGCTCCATGTCCCCCTCGTAGGCGGGCGGAAAACTCTCACCATAGCGCCGGTACAGCAGTGCGCCTTCCTCCCGACCGAATCGCCCTTCCAGGCAGACGCGCAGCCGGTCCCGCCAGGTTACGACCGCCTCGGCGATTTCCTGCTCGGTGCGGCGCACGCTGATTCGCGGCCGGGCGCCCGGCGGAATTCGCACGACGATATGCGTTCGTGCCAGCGGCGAGTCGGAGATCTCTACGCTCGTGTCGACCGAGGTGCCGCCGAAGGCTTCAAGCAGGATCTCCTCGATCCTGCGCCGGACCGCCGTCGTGTACTTCTCGCGCGGGACGTACACGATGCACGAGAAGAACCGGCGGAACGTGTCCCGCCTGACGAAAAGGCGCACCTTGTGCCGTTCCTGCAGGTTCAGGATGCCGTTCGTGGTGCGCGTCAGGTCGTTGACCGAGCTCTGGAACAATTCGTCACGCGGGTAGGTGTCCAGGATGTGCCAGAGTGCCTTGCCGCGGTGACTGGACTGGTCGAGTGCGGCGCGCTCGATGACGCGCTCAACTTTCAGGCGGAGCAGCGGGATGTTGCGCGGGTTTTCGCTGTAGGCGAGCGAAGTGAACAGGCCGATGAAACGCTGTTCGCCTATGGCTTTGCCATCCGGGTTGTAGATCTTGATGCCGACGTAATCGAGGTACGTGTGCCGGTGCACCGTGGAACGGGAATTGGCCTTGGTGATGATCAGCCAGTCCCTGGAGCGGGTCAGGCGCCGCATTTCAGGGCTGAGTTCCACGGGCCCGACGCCCCTTTGTTCCTTCGACAGCAGGCCGAGACCGCTGCCTGGAACCGGCCTCAGGAGCATCTTCTTGCCACGCTCCTGCAGCTCGTACTCGCGGAACCCCAGGAAAGTGAAGTGGTCGTCGAGCATCCACTGCAGCAATTCCCGGCTTTCCTCCCGCAGCGCGTCGTCTGTTCCGGGCGGCCCGTACGTGAGCAATTCCTTGGCGTCGGCCATCTTCTGGCGCATAGCCTGCCAGTCGCTCACGGCGGCCCTCACATCGGCGAGGACCTTGTGAATTTCGTTCTCGATCACCTTGAGGTGGTGAACGTCGGTTTCCTTGTCGACGACGAACCGGACATACGATTCGGTCTGCCCGCCCTCGTCCTTGTCCTTCAGTAGCGACAGCTTTTGGATGCGGCCCGCCGTGTCGCGATGTACCCTGAGTATCGGGTGCACCGTGATGTGTATTGCGAGCCGCTGCCGGGTGATCGCGGCCGATGCGGAGTCGACCAGGAACGGCATGTTGTCATTGACCATCTCGACAATCGTGTAGGCGGATTCGTATCCGTGCTCTTCGATCGTCGGATTGAAGATGCGGACCAGGGCCTGGCCGCTTTTCTTGACCAGGGCGAAGTCGAGGTGCGCAAGCGCCGCGCGGGCCATGATTTTCGGGGACCGCCCCTCCATGTCCTCGTAGGGAACATTGGCAAAATATTCTTGCAGGAACAATTCGACCTGGCTGCGGGTCGACAGCGCCTCCGAGGGAGCCCTGGAGTCGACAATTTCCGCGATGAGCTGATCCCGGATGTCGCTGCTGCGACGTTGCTGTTGTTTTGTCACTCGAAGCGCTCCGTTGCGGAGGGTTGAAAGCCGGGTTTTCGCATTTGGCCGGGGAGGATAGCCGCCGCGGAGCCACGACTCCTTTGGCGTTCGGCCCCGGTTCGCGCGCGCAGAACCCAAAAAATTGGGCGAGACTCTATACCGTCTCGTCCCGGGTTTTCCAGACGTTCCGCAGAAATCTGCATATTCGGCCGCGTTGAGCCGGGGAGCGGCGGCGTCAGGCGGACGCCTGCGCCGCGCCGGGAACGCGGCGCCCCTGGCGCCGTGCGCCAGGATGCGCCGGTTGGCGCCGGGCAGCGGGATGGGAACAGGGTGGATTGCATGGCTGGTGGTCGACTGTTCGGCCGGTTTCCGGGCATGTGCCGAGACCGGCAGCATCGAATGGCGCGGATTATACATGAGCCCGGCGCAGCGCGCGGTGGGCCCGGATACCTTGGTCATGGTATGGCTGCACCGATCAAGGCCGCCCTGGCCGCGTCGATTTCCCCTACAATTGAGCCCCCGCGACCGGAAGCCGGCCATGCAGAACCAGCAGCTCGAAAGCTCGATCCATGTCGACCTGAAACGCGACGACGACTACACCGCCTACCTGCGGCTCGACAAACTCCTGGACGCACAGCAACCCCTGAGCGAGCCGCCGCACCACGATGAGATGCTGTTCATCATCCAGCACCAGGTGACGGAACTGTGGATGAAACTGATCATTCACGAGATCGAGGCCGCCATTGCCAGGATCCGGAAGGACGACCTCCCGCCCGCGGTGAAGAACCTCGCCCGCGTGAAACACATCCAGAACCAGATCTACAACCAGTGGACGGTCCTGGATACGCTGACGCCGAGCGAATATACGCAGTTTCGCCACGTTTTCGGCAAGGCTTCCGGCTTTCAGTCTCCGCAATATCGCCTGCTCGAATTCCTGCTCGGCAATAAGAACCGGTCGTTCCTGCGCGTTTTCGAGCACCAGCCGGATTGGCACGCCCGGCTTCTTGTCGCGCTCGAGCAACCCAGCCTGTATGAAGAGTTTCTGCGCTTCCTCGCACGCACGGGCCACGCGGTTCCGGCCGAGGTGCTCGACCGCGACTTCAGCGCCCAGCGCGACGACCATTCCGGCGTCGTTGCAGTCCTCAAGGAAATCTACGAACAGCCGCGCTCACACTGGGACGACTACGAAATGTGCGAGGCACTGATGGATATTGCGAACAATTTCCAGTTCTGGCGCTTCCATCACATGAAGACCGTCGAGCGAATCATCGGGCACAAGCAAGGCACGGGTGGATCGTCCGGCGTCAGCTTCCTGAAGCAGGCGCTTGAGATAGAGATTGTGCCGGAGCTGATCCGGGTGCGGACGGAGATCGGCACGCCCTGACGGTCCGGGCGGCCCGCAATCCGGGCCAGCCGTCGCGGGGTCAGCCCTGCTGGTGCGGCTTGGCGAACAGCTGCGATTTCTTGTACAGCTTTTCGATCACCCGATCGAGCACCCCGATCTCGTCCTCGGTGAGGTCCTCGAGCAGGTCGGCCTCCATCTGCAGCGCCAGCGGTGCGACTTCGTCGTGCAGCTGCCGGCCTTTCTCCGAGAGATTGAGTATCGAGCGACGACGGTCCGCGTCCGCAAATTGGCGATCGATGCGGCCGCTCTTGATCAGCTTGCTGACGGCCCGGCTGACCGCGACCTTGTCCATTACGGTACGTTCGGCGACCTCCACGGCTGACAGGCCGGGAAAGCGTCCCACGATGGCTATGACCCGCCATTCCGGAATCGACAGCCCGAACCGCTTCTCGTAGACGGACGCGATCGAATTACTGACCGAGTGAGACAGGATGGCCAGTCGGTAGGGGAGGAATTCGTCGAGCTTCAGTTCGTTTTTCATGTGACGTTCCGCCAGAGGCAGCGTGGCAGTGCACCGGTTTCAGATGATACTGCACTTGGGCACCCGGCTGACAGGACAGGATGAATCCCGTTGCCAGGGCGGTCGGTTCGGCGATGCGGGTCAGGCGCGATGCGGGGAGTGCAGGTAGTCCTGCGACTGCATCTCGACGAGGCGGCTCCTGGTGCGCTCGAACTCCAATGTCAGGCGGCTGCCCCGGTAGAGCGAGTCCACGCCGGCGCCTGCCGCCAGTATCAGCTTGACGCGCCGGTCGTAGAACTCGTCGACGAGGGCAATGAAGCGCCGTGCCGCATCCTCCGTTTCCCGGGTCAGCACCGGCACGTTGGAGACGATCACGGCCTGGTACCAGCGGGCAATCTCGATATAGTCTGTTGGGCTCCGGGGACCGCCACAGATTTCGGCGAAGTCGAACCAGACGACGCCCTTGGCCTCACGTATCGTCGTGAGTTCGCGGCCCAGGATATCGAGCCTCCTGCCGCCCTCGGATCGGCCGGGCGCCATCCGATCGAAATACTCCCGAATACGGGCTTCCGTCCCGGGCTCCCTGGAGTCGAACCAGGTTCCGGCCGTTTTCATCAGGCGCAGCCGGTAGTCGGTTCCATCATCGAGTTCGACGACCGTCGTATGCTCCCGCAGCAGCCGGATCGCCGGCAGGAAGCGTTCCCGCTGCAGGCCGTTTGCGTACAGCTCCTCCGGTCGGGAGTTCGACGTCGCCACGAGCGTTACGCCGCGGCGAAACAGCCCGTCGAGCAGCCCGCCGAGGATCATGGCGTCGCCGATATCGCTTACGAAGAACTCGTCGAAGCAGAGCACCCGGGTCTCCGAGGCAAGGTCCGCCGCAACGCGGTCCAGCGGGCGCTGCACATCGCCCTGCGCCTTCAGCCGCGCGTGGACCTCGTTCATCATCCGGTGGAAATGGCTGCGGCGCTTCGACCTGATGGCCAGCGTCTCGAAAAACAGGTCCATCAGCATGGTCTTGCCGCGGCCGACGCCGCCGCACAGGTAGATTCCCGGAGTCGTCGGCGCCTGCCGGGGCCGCGGCAGCAGCCGTCCGAGGCCCCGCCTGGGTTCGGTCTGGAGCAGTCGCGACTGCAGATCGTAAAGCGCACCCACGACGCGTTGCTGCGCCGGATCGGCGACGAGCTTCGCATCGGCAGTGTAGGCGCTACGGATATCCATGGCTGTGGCGCTGTCCGGTTTTCGATCGAGTGGTGGCCATAGAGGCGCGCAAGGTTAGCTTGGGCTCGCGGCGGAAACCAGCCCGACCGGGCTCTGCCTTGCGTTATCATTCCGCCTAAAGAAAGAGGCGGGCCCGCGGCCCGCCCGTACGAATAAGAGGTGCCCTATGAACGAGAGCGCAGAACGCGAATCGATGGAATTTGACGTCGTCATCGTCGGCGGCGGGCCCGCAGGCCTTGCCGCGGCATGCCGCCTGATGCAGCTTGCGGCCGAAGGGGGCACCGAGCTGTCTGTCGTCGTCGTAGAGAAAGGCTCCGAGATCGGTGCGCACGTTCTGTCGGGCAACGTGTTCGAGCCGGCTGCCCTGGGAGAGCTGTTTCCCCAATGGCAGGCCGAAGGCGCGCCCGTCACCAGCGCGGTCAAGCGTGACGAGGTGCATTACCTGCGGAGCGAGCAGACGTCGATGCGGGTGCCCGGGCTGTTCGTGCCACGCCCCATGCACAACGAGGGCAATTACATCATCAGTCTCGGCCGGCTGTGCCAGTGGCTGGCCGAAAAGGCCGAGGCGCTCGGCGTCAACGTGTTTCCCGGTTTCGCGGCGTCCGAACTCCTGTACGACGACCAGGGTCGAGTACGCGGCGTTGCGACCAGCGACCTGGGTGTCGGCAAGGACGGGAAACGGAAGGCCGCTTTCCAGGCCGGCTATGAACTCCTCGGCAGGTACACCGTGCTCGCCGAAGGCTGCCGCGGCAACCTGGGCAAGGAGGCCATGGACCGATACGACCTGCGCGCGAATGCGGATCCACAGCATTACGGCATCGGACTCAAGGAAATCTGG
Organism: Gammaproteobacteria bacterium; assembly: GCA_029884165.1. Lineage (GTDB taxonomy): Bacteria > Pseudomonadota > Gammaproteobacteria > Steroidobacterales > Woeseiaceae > JAOUIH01. Next base: position 70,525 of record JAOUIH010000003.1, read on the forward strand.
GAGATCGATCCGGCTCTGCACGAGGAAGGGCTTGTCGTTCACACGCTGGGCTGGCCGCTGGACGGACACACCGAGGGCGGCGGCTTCCTCTATCATGCCGGGGGCAACCAGGTCTTCCTCGGCCTGATCGTCGCACTCAACTACCGCAATCCGCATCTGTCTCCATTCGGCGAATTCCAGCGCTGGAAGCATCATCCGCAGATCGCCCGATTCCTCGAGGGTGGCGAGCGAATCGGCTACGGTGCCCGCGCCGTCAACAAGGGCGGGCTGCAGTCCCTGCCGAAGCTGGCATTCCCCGGCGGCATGCTGATCGGCTGCGACGCGGGATTCCTGAACGGCATCAAGATCAAGGGCGCGCACGGCGCGATCAAGAGCGGCATGCTCGCCGCCGAGAGCATCTGGGCGGCGCTGTCGGGTGGCGACGAGGGTTACGGCGTGCTGGACTCCTACGAGCAGGCCTTCCGCAATTCATGGCTGCACGACGAACTCCACAGGGCACGCAATTTCGGTCCGGGCCTCGCCAGGCTCGGTACGTTTTTCGGGTCCGCGTTTACGTTCATCGACCAGAACATCTTTCGCGGCAAGCTGCCGTTCACGTGGCGCAACCGCAAGCCCGATCACGAGTCGCTGCATAAGGCGAGCGAGGCGCAGGTCATCGAGTATCCGCGGCCTGACGGCATCATCAGTTTCGATCGGCTCTCATCGGTCTACCTCTCGAGCACCAACCACGAGGAAGACCAGCCATCGCACCTGAGGCTCAAGGACCCGGCGCTGCCGATCGCCTACAACCTGCCGGAGTTCGACGAACCGGCCCAGCGCTATTGCCCGGCTGGCGTGTACGAGATCGTGACGGAGGGTGGCGAGCCGCAGTTCCGGATAAACGCCCAGAACTGCGTGCACTGCAAGACCTGCGACATCAAGGATCCGCGCCAGAACATCGTCTGGACGGTGCCGGAAGGTGGTGGCGGCCCGAACTATTCCGGCATGTAGTGGTTTTACTTGGGCTGCATCCGGATTGCGCCGTCGACGCGGATCGTTTCACCATTGATCATCGCGTTGCCGTAGATGAACGCAACGACGTCCGCGTATTCTTCCGGCCGGCCGAGTCGCGGCGGGAACGGTACCTGGGCGCCCAGCGACTGCTGCACTTCCTCGGGCATCCCGGCAACCATCGGCGTCCGAAATATTCCCGGTGCTATGGTGTTGACCCGAATGCCAAGCCGCGCGAACTCGCGCGCGAGCGGCAGCATCATGCCCACGATTCCGCCTTTCGACGCGGAATAAGCGGCCTGTCCGATCTGGCCCTCGAAAGCGGCAATCGACGCCGTGCTGACGATGACACCGCGCTCTCCCTCCGGGTTCGGCTCGTTCGCTTGCATCAGGTTCGCAGCTTCCTTGGCGACGAGGAATGAGCCGACGAGATTGATCTGGATGGTTTTTGCGAAGAAGTCGCCCGCCATCGGGCCGTCCCGGCCGAGCGTCCGGGCCGCGCCGATGACTCCGGCGCAATTGACAGCCAGCGTGATTCCTCCCATGTGGTCGCGTGCCGCCGACATGGCGGCGCGAACCTCGGACTCCGACGAGACGTCGGTGCGCACGAACCTGGCACGCTTGCCGAGTCTGGCTGCGCTGGCCGCGCCCTGGTCCTCGTTGACGTCCAGCAGCACGGCATGCCCGCCGGCAGCGATGACTCGTTCCGCTGTCGCATATCCGAGGCCGGATGCGCCGCCGGTGACGACGGCCTTCGCGCTTGGCAGATCCATGAGTATCTCCGATTGATAGAGTGGGGTTCAGTCGCCAGACGCTTCGACGCCGATCGCAACGGCCTCACCGCCGCCGATGCACAGCGACGCGATGCCGCGCCTGCCGCCGCGGCGTCGCAGCGCGTGCACGAGTGTGACGATGATGCGAGCGCCGGATGCGCCGATCGGGTGCCCGAGAGCGCAGGCACCGCCGTTGACGTTAACCTTCGCGTGCGGCAGGCCGAGATCCTGCATCGCGGCCATCGTGACGCATGCGAAGGCTTCGTTGATCTCGAACAGGTCGACGCTGTCAACGGTCCAACCGAGACTGGTCAGCAACGCGCGCACGGCGAAAACCGGGGAAGTCGTGAACCATTCGGGTTCCTGCGCATACCCTGCATGGCCGACGATTCGCGCTATCGGACGGATACCGCGGCCCGCGGCGTCGACGCTTCGCATCAGCACCAGGCTCGCGGCGCCGTCCGAAATCGAGGACGAACTGGCCGCCGTGACGGTGCCATCCTGCGCAAATGCGGGTTTCAGCGTCGGGATCTTCTCGAGCTTGACCTTGCCGGGAATCTCGTCGGTGTCGATGGTTACGCTGCCGCTCCGGGTCATTACAGCGACCGGCGCGATCTCGGCCTGGAATGCGCCTGAAGCGATCGCGGCATTCGCCCGCTCGACCGAGGCAATTGCGAATTCGTCCTGCGCCTGCCTGGAGAAGCCGTATTTCTGCGCGGTCACCTCGGCGAAATGGCCCATCATGTTGCCGTCGAACGGGCTCTGCAGCCCGTCATAGAACATGTGATCCAGCACCTCCTGGTGCCCCATGCGGTAGCCGGAGCGCGCCTTCGGCATCAGGTAGGGAGCGTTGCTCATAGATTCCATGCCGCCGGCGAGAACGATGCCGGCGCTGCCCGCGCAGATGGAATCGTGGCCGAGCATGACGGTCTTCATGCCGGATCCGCAGACCTTGTTGACCGTCGTGCAGCGCGTGCCCACCGGTATGCCGGCCGCGAGCGCGGCCTGCCGGGCCGGAGCCTGCCCCAGGCCGGCGGGCAGAACGCAGCCCAGCAAAAGCTCGTCGATCCTGGACGGTTCCAGGCCGCAATCGCTTAGTGCGGCACGGCTGGCGGCGGCCGAAAGCTCGGTTGCCTTGGTCGAGCCCAGGGCGCCCTGGAATGCGCCCAGCGGCGTGCGCCGCGCGGCCACGATGTCTATGGAGTTCTGGCTCATTTCGGGAAGTTCACTGGTGAATCGGGTCGCCGCGCCGGCGGCGGGAGGCCGATACTGTCGCCGATCCGGCCGGTCCCCGCAAGCGTACGCCGGGCGTGTCAGCGGGCAGGGGCCGCCAGCAGGTCCGGTTCGTCGAGGACCTCGAGGATGCGCTCGCGTGCGACCGCGGCGAGCGCTGCGCTCGAGGAGTAGGCATGGTCGCCCGGATCGACGGGATCGAGTACGGTGATGCAGAGGGGCTTGCGCTGCGGCCACAGCGTGGTGGGCGGGAGGATCGCGCGCGACCCGTTGATCGCGACCGGCACGAGCGGGATGGCGCCCTTGATGGCCGATGCGAATGCGCCGGGCCGGAAACGCCCGAGCCCCGGCGTGGCGATGAAGGTGCCCTCCGGAAATACGGCCAGCGATTCACCGGCGCTTGCTGCCTTGAGCAGGCTCCTGGCGTCGCGTGCGCTGGCCGCGGCAGTAAATCGTTCCACGAATCTCGATCCGACTCGCCGCAGCAGGAAATGCATGACGGGCACGCGCTGGACCTCGCTCTTGATGACGAAGGAGAAACGCGCAGGCAGGTAGGCCTGCATGATCACGCCGTCCAGGTAACTGGCATGGTTGGCAACGACTATGCAATGCCCGTCCGGGATCTTCTCGAAGCCCGTCTCGGTCACCGGTATGCGGGTCCCCACGAAGAACGACCGGGCGCATGCCCGGGCCCAGCGGCGGCGGCGATCCAGGCCCGGGAGCAGCAGGACGCCGAGCAGCGCCCCCGTCACGATCGCGGCGAATACGAGCCACGCATAGGCGCCCCAGGCAAGGCGGGCCCACCTCGAGAAAAATCCAGTGTCTGCGATTGTCATGCCGGGTCGTGCGCCGCGCTGTGACGTTGAACGGCGACACGGTAACGGTTCGCACGAATAATGCCAATTCGGCGAAGCGCGGCCGTTCACGGCTCGGGCTGTGACGCAGATCACTTTATGTTAATGCTGTGGCCGATTTGTGACGACCATCACGCCCGATCCCGGCCTACGAACTCATACTCAAAGCCCTGAAAAATCCGTTGCTTGACGGGTGGTTCGAGCAGGTGGTCAGAAACACTCAGGGATTCGAGTGTTGCCGCCTGGGGAGACGGACTGCAGCCGCATTGGGCGGCTGGGCGATGAAGGCGCTCAGGCGACTCGACACCGGGTTTGTGACCCGGACCAGAAAGGGAATATGGCGAGTAAACAAGAGAATCAACAGGACAAGTCCGCCCAGTCCAGTTCCGAGCAGCTGGTGGATCGCTTTCTCGATGCGATCTGGATGGAGCGCGGCCTGTCCGCCAATACGCTGGGTGCGTACCGGGCCGACCTGATGACGCTCTGGCGCGGCCTGGCCGAGCGCGATATCCCGATCGAAAAGGCGCAAAAGGCCGACCTCCTCGACTTCATTGCCAAACGGGTCGAGAGCGGCGCCAAGCCGCGCTCGACGGCGCGGCAGCTGTCCAGTTTCCGGCGCTTCTTTCGCTACATCATGCGTGAGGGCCTGCGGGATACCGACCCGACCGCGGACATCGAGATGCCGAGGATCGGCCGCTCGCTGCCGAAAACCCTGACCGAGGACGAGGTCGACGCGTTGCTTCGGGCGCCGAATACCGACGAGCCGCTGGGTCATCGTGACCGGGCCATGCTCGAAGTGCTCTATGCGACCGGTCTCAGGGTCTCCGAGCTGATCAACCTCAAGCAGTCCCAGGTCAACTTCAACCAGGGCGTCATACGTATTGTCGGCAAGGGCGACCGGGAGCGCCTGATCCCGCTCGGCGACGAAGCCCAGCGCTGGCTCAAGGACTTCATCGAGGGCCCGCGGATGGAAATCCTGCTCGAGAGGCAAACCGATTACCTGTTTCCGACGCGGCGCGGCGACCGGATGACGCGCCAGGCGTTCTGGCACATCATCAAGCGCTATGCCGAGAAGGCAGGCATTCGCAAGAAGCTTTCGCCGCATAGCCTGCGGCACGCATTCGCCACGCACCTGTTGAATCGCGGGGCCGACCTGCGCGTAGTGCAGCTGCTGCTCGGCCACAGCGACGTCTCGACGACCCAGATCTATACCCATGTCGCGCGCGAGCGCCTGAAGGATCTGCATAGCGGCCATCACCCGCGCGGCTGAGGCCGGACCGGGTTCCGCAGGCTGCAACACCCTCGTGCGGGAGCCGGGCAAGCTGCTAAACTCGGCCGCCGTCGAGACTGCGGGAACCGGGGCTTGCCGATCCGGTCGAAGCAGGCAACCTTTTAAAGTATGCCCGGCCCCCGTGCCGGTCACCCCTGGATAATACCGATGCGCAATCAAACCCTGATACTGATCGCCGCCGCCGCGATGCTCGGCTTCACGACTACGGTCATCGCCGACGACAAGGCCGACGAATTGCAGCGCGTACAGGACCGGGTATCGAGCCTGTTTTCCGAGATCACAGCGGCGGACGTCGTCCCGAGCCCGATCGACGGCTGGTACGTGATCCGCAAAGGTGCGATCGTCGCCTACATTTCCGGGGACGGGCGCTACCTGATGCAGGGCGACCTGATCGACCTCGATGCGCAGGTCAACCTCACAGAGACAAGCCGCAACGAGTCGCGCCGCGAGCTGATGAATTCATATCCCGCTGAGCAGATGATCGTCTTCACGCCGGCCGAAAAGCGCTATTCCGTTTCTGTTTTCACCGATATCGACTGTACGTTCTGCCGTCGGCTGCACAGCCAGATCGACGAATACCTGGCCGCCGGTATCGAGGTACGCTACCTGCTGTACCCGCGGAGCGGCCCGGCGTCACCGTCCTGGACCAAGGCAGAAGAAGTCTGGTGCGCAGACAATCGTAATGAAGCGCTGACACTTGCGAAGCTCGACAAGTCCTTCGAGACGCATAGCTGCAACTCGTCCGTCATCACGACACATTATTCGATGGGGCAGGACGTCGGCCTGCGCGGTACGCCCGCCATCGTGCTCGAAGACGGTTCGCTGATCAGCGGCTATCTGCCGCCGCCGCAGCTGGCGGAGGCCCTGGCCGCGACCGCGCAGTAGGGCCGGCAGCGCAACGCTCCGGGGTCAGCGCGGCTTCGAGCGACGGACCAGGTGGTGGTGGACGCCGCGGTTCCGGCCCCTGTCCTCGAAGTATTTCTCGAGCGCGAATACGCCGCTCTTGAATGCGAGGTCATCCCACGGAATCTCGTCCGGCGTAAACAGGCTGGTCTCCAGGCTTTCCTCCCCGGCGCCGTGGCCACCGAGCAGGGTCGCCGTAAAGAACAGGTGCACCTGGCCGGCCTCGACGACATCGACCGAGGCGAACAGGTGCCCGATGCGGACTTCGGCGCAGGCTTCCTCCCGCGTCTCGCGGGCCGCGCCCTGTTCCAGCGTCTCGCCCAGTTCCATGAAGCCCGCCGGGACCGTCCAGCGCCCGTAGCGCGGCTCGATTGCTCGCTTGCACAGCAGGATGCGGCCCTCGTGCTCGGCGACACAGCCGACGACGATCTTCGGATTCTGGTAATGAATGGTGCTGCATTCGACGCAGACCCAGCGGTCCCGGTTGTCGCCGTCCGGGACGGTCCTGGTTACCAAAGCGCCGCAGCTCGAGCAGTGTTTCATCGGGTCCGGGTCTAGTCGATGTACCTGTGAGATTGGTGCCGGGAGCGAGAATCGAACTCGCACTCTGTTGCCAGAACCGGATTTTGAGTCCGGCGCGTCTACCAGTTCCGCCATCCCGGCATCGGGTTCGGATCCCGGGCGCTGCGGCCGAGGGCGGCGCTGCCCGGGGGCGCCAAGTATAAGTGTGGCGTACCGCCCTCGCCAGCGTGCCGGTCGACAAATCCTGCGACCTTTTCCAGCCACGCCGCATCTAAGATGGCAGTTATGAGCAGATTTGCCGATATAGACATAGATCCTGCCATCGTCCGGCGGGCGGCGGGCGGCGACCGGAAGGCCCACGAGATCATCTACCGCGCTTTCTGCACCCCGGTCTACTCGATCTGCCTGCGGCTTACGCGGGTGCCGGCCCAGGCGGAGGACCTGCTGCAGGAGACCTTCATCGAAGTCATGCGCTCGATCGGATCGTTTCGGGGTGAGGCGGCGCTCGGCAGCTGGATACGCCGGATAGCGGTGACCAAGGCACTGATGTTCCTGCGTTCGGCCTGGCACAGTCGCGCCCAGAGCCTCGACGACAACTGGGACGACATGACGCCCGGACGCCCGGACAGCCACGGCATTACGCGGCACCCGGACGAGGCGCTGGACCTGGATGCGGCGCTCGCCAACCTGCCGGCGGTGAGCCGAACGGTCGTGTGGCTGCACGATGTCGAGGGTTATACGCACGGTGAGATCGGCCAGTTGCTTGGTAAAACAAGCAGTTTCTCCAAGTCACAGCTGTCGCGCGCTTACCAGCGCCTGCGGCCGTTGCTGGACCCGGAGACCGCCGCCGGGCTGGACAGGGCGATCGACGGGCCCGCGCTCGGTCAGTGCTGAACGTGGAGCGAGCAGGCGACAGAGACTATGAATGACGATACGGCAAACCAGGAAGACGAGAGCGAGATGATCTGTGGACTGACGATCAGCGAGCGGGACCTGCTGCGCGGCAAGCTGGCGGCGCTTCCCGACACGATGCCGCCGCGTCGCGCATGGCAGCGCATCGAGGAGCAGGCGCGGGCCGAGGGCCTGCTGCGGTCCGGCACGGGCGAGCGCCTGCGGCGCGTCGGAGGTATTGGTATCGCGGCCGCGGTCATGCTCGCCGTGCTCAACCTGCCGCGAGGCGGCGATCTGCCGGACAAGCCGCCGGTCGCGTCAGAAACGGTATTCCCGACTGTCCCGGCGTATTCGCCGGACAACGATGCACGACAGTTCGACGCCATCAATGCGCTGATGGTGCAGTCACGGCTGCTGGACCAGGGCCTGCGTTCGCTGCCTGAGCAGCCGCAGGTCGTGCGCGCGGGAACGACGGCCGTGATCGACGAATTGCAGGACCGGATCGCGGCGATCGACTACCAGATGAACCACCCGGAATCGCCCATGACGGCCGTCGAGCAGGAGGTGTACTGGCGCGAGCGGGTTAGGTTGATGGATTCGCTGCTGCGGCTCAGGTACGCGCAGGCGCAGAGGGTCGCATTCTGACGGGCGACGGCAGGATTTAACCGGCGCGAGTACAGCATGCGCCGCAAAGACATGGAGAGGAACAGGACAATGAGCAGGATCACAAGGGTGGCGACGTTTGCGGCAGCGCTGATCGCGAGCGGGTCGGCATTCGGACAGACCGCGGCGGACGAACTCGCTCGTGAGCGGGATGCCCTCGCGAAAGAGCAGGAACTGATCGAGCAGCGGCGCGTGGAAGTGGAGGTGCGCCGCGTCCAGGCCGGGCCGGAATCGGCGGACATCGAAGCAGAGATGCGGGAGGCCGAGCGACGCCTCGAGGAAGCAGCCAGCCGGATCGCAGAATTGAGCAGCCGCCAGCTACCGGCCATGGCGGGCAGTTGGTCGATGGGCATGGCCGGGCGCCCGGTGCTCGGAATCACGATCGGCGCTTCCAGCGATGAAGGCCCGGTCGAGGGCGTGGCGATACTCGCGGTCTCGCCGGGTGGTGCGGCAGTCGAAGCGGGGCTCAGCGCCGGCGATGTCATCACCGCGATAAACAAGGAAAGCCTCGGCGCGGCGAATAGCCGCGAGGCGAACGAAAAGCTGCTGGACTTCATGGCGGGCGTCAAGGAAGGCGATGTGCTCGACCTCGAGTACCTGCGCGACGGGAAGTCGGCCAGCGTACAGGTGAAACCGCGGCAGCTGGCGGGACAGGTTTTCGCCTTCGGCGGGCCGGAGGGCCACTTCCGCTTCGACCTGCCGCCGCATTCGCCTCCGGGTCCGGGCTTACCGGGCAAGGACTTCAATCGCTTCGTGTTCCTCTCGGGCGGCGGTGGCTGGGGCGACATGGAAATGGTGTCCCTGACGAAAGACCTGGGCCGTTACTTCGGGACCGATGAGGGCATGCTCGTGGTCCGCGCGCCGTCGGATGCGGCCTTGCAGCTCAAGGATGGCGACGTGCTCCGCAGCATTGGTGGCCGCAAGCCGCAGTCGGTGTCGCACGCGATACGGATCCTCGGCTCGTACCAGCCCGGCGAGACCGTGGAAATCGAAATCATGCGGGACAAGAAGCGGCAGACGCTCACGATCGAGATGCCGGATAACCGCCGTGGCGGCATCAGCGACCTCGTGCTGCCCGGCATGGGGCCGGACACGATGATCCCGCCGGAGCCTGCCCCGCCGCCGGAACGAACCTGATAGCCTGGCCGCCCGCTGGCGGCCGCGTCACTCCGGCGCCGTTTCGATAGTCACCCGTGGGCGCGCATGCCTCTGCTAACATGCGCGCCCATGTTTTTGAGCGACTTCGATTACGAGCTGCCCGATCGCCTGATAGCCCGCTACCCGGCCGCCGAAAGGCGGGCCAGCCGACTGCTCGTCGTCGACGGCAGGGCCGGCACGCTCGAGGACCGGGCGTTCCCGGATCTCTGCGCCTACCTGCGCGCGGGCGACCTGCTGGTGTTGAACGACACGCGGGTTATCAAGGCGCGGCTGCATGGCGCCAAGGACACGGGCGGCAAGGTCGAGGTTCTCGTCGAAAGGCTGATTGGCGAGGCGAAGGCGCTGGCGCAACTCAAGGCGAGCAAGGTGCCGAAGCCCGGCTCGCAGATCAGGCTGCCGGGCGGCTGCAGCGCCCGCGTCCTCGGCCGGTCCGACGATCTCTATGAGCTGGAATTCTCCCGGCCGGTGCATGCTTTGCTCGAGGCGCACGGCGAGGTGCCGCTGCCGCCCTATCTCGAGCGGGACGCAGAAGCATCCGACACGGAGCGCTACCAGACGGTCTATGCCCGCGAGCACGGCGCCGTGGCGGCGCCGACCGCCGGTCTGCACATCGACGAGCAGCTGCTGGCCGATCTGGACGCCGCCGGCGTGGGGCGGGCATTCGTCACGCTGCACGTCGGCGCCGGAACGTTCCAGTCCTTGCGGCACGAAGATATCGATGCGAATCGCCTGCACCATGAGCGGGTAGAAGTGAGCAGCGCGGCCGCGCAGGCGATCAATGCCACGCGCGCGAGCGGCGGACGCATCATCGCCGTGGGCACGACCTCGGTGCGGGCTCTCGAGGCGGCGGGTTCGGGCGGAGAAATGCGTGCAATGAGCGGCGAGACCGATCTGTTCATTCGGCCCGGGTATCGCTTCGGCTACGTCGACGCCTTGTTGACCAATTTTCACCTGCCGAGGTCGTCCCTGCTGATGCTGGTGGCGGCATTCGCCGGATACGAGCGCATCATGGAAGCCTATCGGCACGCGGTCCGGCAGAATTATCGATTCTTCAGTTATGGCGACGCGATGCTGATATTGCCGGCCGGAGGACTGCAGTGAAATTCTCGATCGCGACGAGTTGCGGTCCTGCCCGAACGGGCACGCTCCGTTTCCGGCGCGGCGTCGTGGAGCTGCCGGCATTCATGCCGGTCGGGACCTACGGCACCGTCAAGGGCGTCACGCCGGAGGAGGTGCGTGCGAGCGGTGCCGACATGCTGCTCGGCAATACCTTTCACCTGATGTTGCGCCCGGGAACGGGTGTCGTTCGGCGCCACGGCGGGTTGCACGAATTCATGCACTGGGACGGACCGATACTGACCGACTCGGGCGGCTTCCAGGTCTTCTCGCTCGCGGCGCTGCGCAAGTTGAGCGAAGAGGGCGTCAGGTTTCGCTCACCCGTGGACGGCGACGAAGTGTTCCTCACGCCGGAGCGATCCATGGAGGTGCAGCACGATCTCAATGCCGACGTGACGATGGTGTTCGACGAGTGCACGCCGTACCCCGCGACCGAGTTGCAGGCTCGCGAATCGATGGAACTGTCGCTGCGATGGGCGACCCGGAGCAGGCGGCGCTTCGACGAACTCCGGGCCGAGAGCCCGGATCGCGGCGAGGCGCTGTTCGGCATCGTGCAGGGCGGGATGTACGGGAACCTGCGGCACGCATCGCTCGGCTCCCTGCTGGAGACGGGTTTCGACGGGTACGCGGTCGGCGGCCTGGCCGTCGGCGAGAGCGAAGCCGAGCGCCTGGCCGTGCTCGACGACCTCATGCCATTGATGCCCGCAGGAGCGCCGCGCTACCTGATGGGCGTCGGAACGCCTATCGACATCGCGGAAGCGGTCAGCCGCGGCGTGGACATGTTCGACTGTGTGATCCCGACGCGGCATGCGAGGAATGGACACCTCTTCACCTCCCGCGGCGTCGTCAGGATTCGCAACGCGCGCTATGCCGACGATACCGGCCCGCTGGACCCGGATTGCGACTGCTATACCTGCCGCCACTACAGCCTTGCGTACCTGCGACACCTGGAGAAATGCGGGGAAATGCTCGGCCCGCGCCTCGGGACGATACATAATCTGCACTATTATCAGGGCCTTATGCGTTCCCTGCGCGCCGCGATCGCGGCCGGTAACCTGGCGCCTGTGCTGGCCGGGCTCCGGGCGGCCTACGGCGAGCCGGACGGGACGGCCTGACCGGGCATTCCGCCCACGCACGCCTTGAATGCTCCTCCGGCGCCCCCATGTGTGAATTTCGTGTGCCATAATAGCGCGCTGTTTTTTCAGGCCTCCCGGACTCCGGTCCGCAAACAAGACAAATCAAAATGGATTTCCTAATCAACACTGCCTACGCGCAGGATGCCGCACCCCAGGGCGATCCGATTGCGTTCTGGCTACCGATGATCGTCATCTTCGCCGCCTTCTACTTCCTGCTCATCCGTCCGCAACAGAAGCGGCAGAAGGCGCATGCGGAATTGCTGAAGGGGCTGTCCACCGGTGACGAAGTGCTCACTTCGGGTGGCATGCTCGGCAAGATCACGGCGGTCAATGAACACTACGTAGGTGTCCGTATCGCGAAGGACGTCGAGATCAAGATACAGAAAGCCTCGGTATCCGCGGTCGTGCCGAAGGGCACGATTGACGCCGCCTGATCTCTGTAGCACCCGATGAACCGTTATCCTGCGTGGCTCAACCTGCTTGTGTTGAGCATCCTGGTGATCGGCGCCGTGTTTGCGCTGCCGAACATCTATCCGACCGTGCCGGCCGTGCAGGTGGCGAGCGCCGACGGTAAGGCTTACGACGAAGCAAGGATTGGCGAGTTCGTCACGCTGGTCGAGCAGGCAGGCGTAAGGCCCGAGGCCGCCTATGTCGAGGATGGCCGGGCCGTGCTGCGCTTCGACAGCAATCGCGACCAGGTAACCGCTGCCGAGAGCCTGCGCGAGCGCTACGAGCGCGCTCGCACGGGTAGCGTCGCGCTGACGCTCGAGCCGCGCCTGCCGGCCTGGGTCCGCGGCATGGGCCTGCGGCCGATGAGCCTGGGCCTGGACCTGCGCGGCGGCGTCTATTTCCTGCTCGAAGTCGACATGCCAACCGCGGTCCAGTCCCGCCTGACACACTACGAGCAGACATTCCAGGACCTGTTGCGCGAGGAACGCATCCGTGCGCAGGTACGGCTCGACGACAGCGATATCGTCGTGCGCGTACGCGGCGTCGAGGATCTGGAGGCGGCCCGGAACCTGGTCCGTGACGCCGACCCCGACTTGCTGATCCTCGAAGGCGAGGACGAGTTGACGTTCCGTGCGCGCATGAGCGAAGCGCAGATCAAGGCGCGGCAGGATTTCGCGATCGAGCAGAACATTACGACGCTGCGCAATCGCGTCGATCAGCTCGGCGTCTCGGAACCCCTCGTGCAACGGCAGGGCGTCGATCGCATAGTCGTCCAGCTGCCGGGCGTGCAGGACCCGAACCGGCTCGACGACATTCTCACGGCGACGGCGACACTCGAGTTCCGGCTCGTCGATGCGACCGGCAATTCCCCGGGGTCGCGCCGCTACCAGGGCCGGTCCGGCGTCGCGGCCGCGACACTGCGGCGCGAGATCGTCGCGTCGGGTGACCAGATCATCGACGCGGAGTCCGGTTTCAGCGAAGGGCAGCCGGCCGTTTTCATCACGCTCGATGCCGCCGGCGGCGAGAGCATGCTGAAGACGACCCAGGAAAACCTGAACAAGCCGATGTCGACGGTATTCATCGAGACGCGACGCGAGTCCGTCACCGTCAACGGCCAGACCCGCAGTCGCACGATCAAGTCCGAAGAGATCATCAATACCGCGACGATCCGCGGCATCTTCAAGGACCGTTTCCAGATCACGGGCCTGACGCCCGTCGAGGCGCGGGACCTCGCCCTGCTGCTCCGGGCGGGCGCGCTGGCGGCGCCGGTCTACAAGGTCGAGGAGCGGACGATCGGCCCGAGCCTGGGCAGGGACAATATCGATCGCGGCTTCCGCGCGGTCCAGATAGGTTTCCTGCTCGTGGTCCTGTTCATGGCCGTCTATTACCGGTGGTTCGGGATGGTGGCGAACGTCGCCCTGTTCTCGAACCTGGTTTTCATCATCGCGCTCCTGTCGATCCTGCAGGCGTCGCTGACGCTGCCCGGCATAGCGGGCATCGTGCTCACGGTCGGTATGGCGGTGGACGCAAACGTGCTGATCTTCGAACGCATACGCGAGGAGATCGCGGCCGGTAACACGCCGCAGGGCAGCATCCATGCGGGCTACGACAAGGCGCTGTCATCGATCGCGGACGCGAACATCACGACGCTGATTGCCGCAATCGTGCTGTTCGCCTTCGGTACAGGGCCGATCAAGGGTTTCGCCGTGACGCTGTCACTCGGAATCGTGACGTCGATGTTCACCGCGATCGTCGGCACGCGCACGATCGTCAATCTCGTGTACGGCGGGCGCCGGCTCGAGCGCGTCCCCGTCTAGGCAGCGTCATGTTCAAGATCATCAAAGACAATACGACGATCGATTTCCTGAGCCCCCGCCGGCGGATCGTAGCCATTGCCATTTCGCTGCTGTTGATTGCCGTTTCGATCGGCTCAATCGCGACCCGCGGCCTGAATTTCGGCATCGACTTCACCGGCGGTGTCCTGCTGGAGGTCGGCTACCCGCAGGCGGCAGACCTCGACCGGATCCGGAGCCTGCTCCGGGACGCCGGCTTTGCCGCGGTCCAGGTGCAGCGCTTCGGTGCCGACAACGACGTGCTGCTGCGCCTGCCGCCCCAGGAAGACGCCGATCCGAACGACATCCGCGACAGTCTCCGCAACACGCTGGCCGCCGACACGCCGGAGGTCGAGCTGCGGAGGGTCGAATTCGTCGGCCCGCAGGTCGGCCAGGAACTAACCGAGCAGGGCAGCCTTGCGATGATATTCGCGCTGCTGATGATCTTTGCCTACGTGATGTTCCGGTTCCAGTGGAAGTTCGCGGCCGGAGCAGTCGCCGCGCTGGCGCACGATGTGATCATCACGGTCGGGTTCTTCGCCCTGTTTCAGTTCGACTTCGACCTGTCGGTCGTTGCGGCCGTTCTCGCGGTCATAGGCTATTCGCTGAATGACACGGTCGTGACCTTCGACCGGATCAGGGACAACTTCATGAAGTTGCGCGGCGTCGAATCGCTGGAATCGATGAATGTGTCGAGCAACGAAATGCTGTCCCGCACGATCGTCACCGGGCTCACCACGCTGCTCGTGCTGGTCGCGCTGCTGTTGCTCGGCGGCGAGTCGGTCGGGCCGTTCTCCATTGCGCTGATCGTCGGCATCATCGTCGGCACCTATTCGTCGATCTACATCGCCAGTGCGATCGCGCTGCTGCTCGATGTCACCGCGCAGGACCTGATGCCGCCGCAGGAAGAAGCCGAACTCGCTGATAACCTGCCCTGAGCAGGTACGAAATCAATCGACTTTTTTTGCGCCCTCTCCGAACATGTCGCGTATGTGCGGAGCGAACAGCCGCGCGACCGAAGCGTAGATCTTCGGCGTGCCGGCGAGAACGTGGCCGGTTTCGAGGTAGTCCTCGCTGCCGTCCAGCCCGCTGATGATCCCGCCGGCCTCCCGGATCAGCAGTGCGCCGGCGGCGATGTCCCATGCCGCCAGTCCCGTTTCCCAGAACGCATCGAGCCGCCCGGCGGCCACGTAGCACAGGTCGAGCGCCGCGGCGCCGGCGCGCCGGACGCCGGCCGTCTCCTCGATCGACCCCTTGAGCATCTCGAGATAGGGGCCCAGCTCCTTGTTGGATTCCCGATACGGGAACCCGGTCCCGATCAGGGCACGATCAAGGCGGGTTTCGCCGCTGACCCTGATCCGTCGGCCGTCGAGTTGCGCGCCGTCACCGCGCGTTGCGGTGAACAGCTCCTGCCGGAGCGGGTCATAGACGACCGCGTGCTCTGGCCGGCCCTTGTGCAGGCAGGCGACCGATACGCAGAATACCGGGAATCCATGCAGGAAATTGGTCGTGCCGTCGAGAGGGTCGATGACCCACTGGTACTCGGAACTGCCCTGGCGGCCGCTTTCTTCCGCGATGATCTCGTGTTCCGGATAGTGCTTCAGTATCGTCTCGATGACGGCACGCTCGGCCTGGCGGTCGGCTTCGCTGACGAAGTCATTGCGGCCCTTGACCTCGACCTTCAGCTTGTCGAGCTTCTTGAGATTGCGCAGCAGCGAATCGCCGCCCTTGTGAGCCGCCATGATGGCGACGTTGAGCAATGCGTGCATGTCGGATTTCCGTCGATACTGATAAAGAACCACGCTCGCCAGGCGCACGTCGGCGTCCGGGCGCGAAAGCCGGGACAGTATCGATCGTCCGCCGGGGTCGGGCGAGCGGCTAGAATAGCAGACCTGCGGCGGCCCGACCCGGGATCCGCCGCCGTAACTGACGGCTGACAATGGATATTCGAATCGTACTGGTGGGCACGACGCATCCCGGGAATATCGGGGCCGCCGCGCGTGCCATGAAGAACATGGGACTTAGCGATCTCGCACTCGTCCGGCCCCGATATTTCCCGCACGAGGAGGCGACTGCACGCGCGTCCGGCGCCGAGGACGTGCTCGCGCGTGCGCGAGTCGCCGCTACGCTGGCCGATGCGCTGGCCGACTGCACCTACGTGGCGGGCGCCAGCGCCCGCGCGAGAACGATCGGCTGGCCCAGCATGACGCCACGGGAATGTGCTCCACGCCTGTTGGCGGAATCCGTCAACGGCAAGGCAGCGGTCGTCTTCGGGCCCGAAAAGTCGGGCCTCAGCAATGCCGATCTCGACCAGTGTCACACCCTGCTGACGATACCGACCAACCCGGATTTCTCGTCGCTCAACCTGGCCATGGCCGTGCAGGTGATGACCTACGAGCTCAGGGTCGCCGGCATGCACGGGTCGCCCGATCAGGCGGAGCCGGCGGTACGGCTCGCGACCGGCGAGGAAATGGAGCATTTCTACGAACACCTCGAGCAGGTGCTGACAGCCAGCCGCTTCCTGGATCCGGACAATCCGCGCCACCTGATGCGGCGCCTGCGGCGCCTGTTTGCGAGGGCGCTGCCGGACCAGAACGAGATCAACATCCTGCGCGGCATATTCGCGTCGCTGGATCCGCACCGCGAGCGGCGGAGTGACGAATGAACGCGCCGGATAACTCGCGGATCGTCTACCTGGATTATGCGGCGACGACCCCAATCGATGCCGCGGTGCTCGAGGAAATGACCGGATGCCTGCGCGAGAGCGCAAGCTATGGCAACCCGTCGGCGATCCACATCGCCGGACGGCGCGCTCGGTGGAAGATCGACGCCGCCCGCGAGGATCTCGCGCGACTGCTCGGCTGCAGCGCCCGTTGCCTGGTGTTTACCTCGGGCGCCACGGAGGCAGACAACCTCGCTATCATCGGGGCGGCCCGATTCCGCGCGCACCGTGGCCGCCACATCGTGACCGTCAGCACCGAGCACAAGGCCGTGCTCGAAGCCTGCGCGGCGCTCGCGAAGGAAGGCTGGGACGTGACCCGGATCGATCCGGACACGGATGGCCTCGTTTCGCCGGAGGCGCTTGCGGACGCACTGCGGCCGGACACCCAGCTGGTGTCGATCATGCACGTCAACAACGAGACGGGTGTCCTGCAGGACATCGCGCGACTCGGTCGCCTGTGCCGCGAGCGCGACGTGCTGTTCCACGTGGATGCCGCGCAGTCCGTCGGCAAGCTGCCGATCGACGTCGGCGACTGGCCCGTCGACCTGCTCTCGCTGACGGCGCACAAGTTTCACGGGCCACAGGGGGTCGGCGCCCTGTACATCGCCGATCGGGCCGGCTGCGGCGTCGTACCGCTCCTGCACGGAGGAAGCCAGGAGCGCCGCCTGCGACCGGGAACCCCGGCGCTGGCCCTGATCGCCGGCCTCGGCGCCGCGGCGCGAATCGCGTCCGGGCGGATGGCGTCGGACCTGGTCCACGTCCGCAGGCTGCACGACCGGCTGCTGGGCGGTCTCGCCGGGCTCGAAGGCATCCGGCGGAATGGCTCCGTGACCTCGAACTATCCCGGCATCGTCAATATCAGCGCGGCGGGCGTCGAAGGGGAGAGCCTGATGCTGGCGCTGGAGCCGGTATGCGTGTCCAGCGGCTCCGCCTGCAATTCGCAAAGCGGCGAGCCCTCGTTCGTGCTCAAGGCGCTGGGCCGGACCGACCGCGAGGCCCAGGCCGCGATCCGCTTCAGCTTCGGTCGGGACACTCACGCCGACGACGTCGATTTCGCCCTGCGGCGTTATGTTGCGGCGGTCACGCGGCTGCGGGCGCTGGCACCCGGGCAGGCGGCATGAGCGACACGAGCCGAGCCGTGGCCCTCGGGCCCTACAGCGCCGCCGTTCGGCGCTATTTTGCCGAGCCGGCGCACGGGGGCGACCCGGACCCCGGTGCGGGGAACGTTTGGACCGCCGAGGCGTCAGAACCCGCAAGCGGCGCAATAATCCGGCTGAGCGTGACGACGGCGGGACGAAGGATCCGGGCCATGCGCTACCGGGTCTTCGGTTGCCCGCACCTGATCGCGGCGCTGGAGCGCTGTTGTGAACGCTTCGAAGGCGAATCCCTCGAGAGTCTGGCAGAATTCGACCTCGTGGAGCTCATGCGGGCGCTGCAGGTGCCGGTCGACAAAACCGTGCGCATGTTATTGATCGAAGACGTGATTCGGTCGGTTTGCAAGCTGGCAGGCCGACCGGGCGAGAACGAAACGGGCACTTGAGATGGCGATATCACTGACACAGTCTGCGGCAAACCGGGTGCGGTCCTACCTCGTGGCCCGGGGCCGGGGCGTGGGCCTGCGACTCGGCGTGAAGAAGACCGGCTGCAACGGCTTCGCCTACGTCGTGAACTACGCCGACGCCGTCGAACCGGGCGACGTCGTATTCGAGGATCATGGCATCAAGGTCGTCGTCGACACCGGGAGTCTCAGCCTGCTGGACGGGACCGAGGTCGATTTCGTCAAGGAGGGCCTCAACGAGGCATTTCGCTTCCGGAATCCCAACGTCACCGGCGAGTGCGGCTGCGGCGAGAGCTTCAGCGTCTGAGGGCCATGATCCGGCCCGCCCGGTAAGCGCCCGGCGCGTTGCCTGGCTCCAGTTATGCGAGTAAAATCGCGGGTTTACGCGAAGCCGGCGCAAGCGCCCGGCTTTTTTTAAGGTTCTTCGCAGCTGCTGTCGACCGCGGAGCGATGGCTCCGGGCCGCCCGGACCCCGCTACGGTGCGAAGAATTTTCCATTGGCATTGCAGGACCGAGAAAGGAACAGACGAATGGCCGCTGAGCAGACGCTCTCAATCATCAAGCCCGATGGTGTGCAAAAGAACCTGATCGGGGAAATCTACCGCCGCTTCGAAAAGGCGGGACTATGCATTGTCGCTGCTCGGATGATGCACCTCAGCAAGGCACAGGCCGAAGGCTTCTACGCGGTGCACCGCGAGCGGCCGTTTTTCAAGGACCTGGTCAGGTACATGACGTCCGGGCCGGTCATGGTGCAGGTGCTCGAAGGCGAGTCCGCCGTCGAACTGAATCGCAAGCTGATGGGCGCTACCAACCCGGCCAACGCGGAGCCGGGCACAATTCGGGCGGACTTTGCCGCCAGCATCGAGGAAAACGTGGTGCACGGATCCGACGGGCCCGACACCGCCAAGCAGGAGATCGCCTACTTCTTCGGTGACGGCGGCCTCTGTCCGCGCACCCGCTGACATTGCCGGGCCACCCGCCCCGATGGACGCAAAGGTCGACAAGCTGAATCTCGTGGGGCTGCCGGAGCGCGGCCTCGCGGAGTTTTTCGCCCGGCTGGGCGAAAAACCGTTTCGTGCGCGCCAGGTGCTGCAGTGGATACACCAGCGCGGCGCGGTGGATTTCAGCAGCATGACGGACCTGTCCAAGGGCCTGCGCGAGCGGCTCGACGAACTCGTCGAGATTCGCTTGCCGGAGGTGCTGTCGGAACACCGCTCGGAAGACGGCACGGTCAAGTGGCTGTTCGCGTCCGGTTCCGGCCAGGCTGTCGAAGCCGTCTTCATCCCGGAGCCAGACCGCGGGACGCTCTGCATCTCGTCCCAGGTCGGCTGCGCAATGGACTGCTCGTTCTGTGCAACCGGCGCGCAGGGATTCAACCGGAACCTCACGGCCGATGAGATCGTGGGCCAGGTGTGCCACGCGTCGCGCATGTTGCCGCGCCGTGCGAACGAGCTGTCGGCCGTTACGAACGTGGTGTTCATGGGGATGGGTGAGCCACTCGCGAACTATCGCAACCTGCTGCCGGCGTTGGACCTGTTGATCTCGGATTTTGCCTACGGACTGTCGCGGCGGCGTATCACCGTCAGTACGTCGGGCATCGTTCCGCAAATCGAGCGGCTCGGCGATGACTGCAACGTGTCGTTGGCCGTATCGCTGCATGCCGCGAACGACGAGCTGCGCAACGAGCTCGTGCCGATTAACCGTATCCATCCAATCGAGGAGCTGCTCGAGGCGTGCTGGCGCTATGCGTCGAAACGCGCAAATCGTTTCATCACCTTCGAGTACGTGATGCTGAAGGACGTCAACGATGGTCCGGCCGACGCCGGCCAGCTCGTGCGGCTGCTTGCGAATCGTCCGGCCAAGGTCAACCTGATTCCCTTCAACCCGTTTCCCGGCACGCGCTATGAGCGCTCCTCGCCGGAGGCGGTCTTTGCGTTCCAGGAGAGACTGCGTGCGCGAGGGCTCGTGGCGACCACGCGCAAGACCCGTGGAGACGATATCTCTGCCGCCTGCGGCCAGTTGGCTGGTAAAGTAAGCGACCGCATCCGGGTCCGACTGAGCGAAAAGAACCGAAGGGTGGCCGCATCGTGATCAGGAAATTCTCTCTGCCGCTGGCCGGTGTGCTGTTGGCTGCGCTCGCCGGCTGCATATCGACGACCTCGGGTCCGGCAAAGTCGCAGCCCGACGATGCAGAGGCGGCCGAACAGTACTACCAGCTGGGTGCCCGCTACTACCGCGCCGGCAACTACGAACTGGCCCGGGACCGGCTCGAGCGCGCCGTCGAGTTCAATCCGCGCATGGGTATTGCGCATTCGACGCTTGCGCTGACCTACGAGCAGCTCGAAATACCGAGGCTCGCCGCAGAGCACTACGAACTGGCCGTGCGCTACGACTCGAAGGATCCGAACGTTCGCAATACCTATGCCGTGTTTCTCTGTCGGCAGCGGGATTTCGACAAGGCGGTCGAGCAGTTTGATCGCGCAATCCGGATGCCGGAGAACGATCGACCGGAGATCATGATGACGAACGCCGGCGTCTGCCTCGTGCAGAAGCCCGATTTCCAGGGCGCTGAGGACTTTTTCCGACAGGCGCTGGAGCGGCGTGCGAACTACCCGGAGGCGCTGTTGCAGATGACCCTCCTGAAGCGTCGCACCGGCGAACAGCTTTCGGCGCGAGCCTTCCTGCAGCGCTACATGGCGACGAATCCGCCGTCTGCACAGATATTGCTGCTCGCGATCCAGATCGAGCGCGAGCTCGGTAACGAGACGGCGGAAGAGGAATACCGGACGCAGCTGCTCGACCAGTTTCCGGAATCGGCCGAAGCGCGCCGTTTGAGTGAGATCGGCTAGAGCGGTGCTGCGATGACCGAGGCGTCGGAAGAACGGAAGCAGGATCGGGACGAAGGCCCGATGGCTGGCGAGCGACTGGCCGCCGCCCGGCGGGCGCAGAATGTCTCGGTGCTGGAAATTGCCAAGGAGTTGCATCTCGACGAGTTCAAGATCCGCGCACTGGAGTCGAACGACTTTGCCGTGCTCGGTGCCCCGGTATTCGCAAAGGGGCACCTGCGCAAGTACGCAGAACTGGTGAACGTGCCGATCGACGACGTCCTCGCCGATTACTACAAACTGAATCGTGCGCAGCCGGCCCCGCCGGTGGTCGGACCGAAGCGCAAACGGCAGCGCGAGATTCAGCTTGGCCCCTGGCTCGCTGCAATCGTATTTGTCGGCATCGTCGCCGCGGCAGGCTACTGGTGGCTCGGACGTCCTCCGTCGAACGGCGGCCAGGCGCGCGACGCCGCGACGGAGAGCCGCAACCTGCCGCCGACCGCGCAGCCGCTCGACAGTACGGACGCCGCGGCGAATTCGGAAACCGTTACCGCGCCAGCCAGCGAGCAGCAGGCACCCGCGGCCGCAGCAGCTGCGATACCGGCCGCGGCCGAACCGGACCCGACGGTGGCGGACAGCGTGCCGGTTTCTGATCCCGTAGCGGCCGCGGACAGCGCGGGGCTCGCCGCCGACGTGCCGACCGTGACGCTGGCGCTCGAATTCAGCGGCGACTGCTGGACAGAGGTAACCGATGCGGACGGCCAGCGCCTGTTCTTTGACCTGGCCACGGCCGGCCGCCGCGTGTCGGTCGGTGGTCGCGCGCCCCTCAGGGTTCTCGTCGGCAACATCGAGAACGTCCAGCTGCGCGTCGACGGTGAGCCGTACGTGGTCCCGGACTCGGCCCGCCGCGGCCAGACGGCGACGCTGACGATCGACAGCCAGTAATTCCCATGAGCCCGAAACAGATCAGAGGCATGAACGACGTGCTGCCTGATGCCGCCGTCACCTGGCGGCACCTGGAGAGCATCGTGCGCGATGTCGTGGAGTCCTACGGCTACCGCGAGATCCGTCTGCCGGTCGTCGAGTACACGGACCTGTTCAAACGCTCTATCGGCGAAGTCACCGATATCGTCGAGAAGGAGATGTACACGTTCCAGGATCGGAACGGAGAGAACCTGACGCTGCGGCCGGAGGCGACCGCAGGCATGGTTCGGGCCGGCATCACGAACGGCCTGCTGCACAACCAGCGGCAGAAGCTCTGGACGGCGGGGCCCATGTTCCGCTACGAGCGGCCCCAGAAAGGGCGCTACCGGCAGTTTCACCAGTTCGACGTCGAGGCGCTCGGATACGCCGGCCCGGATGTCGACGCAGAGCTGATCATCATGTGCGCGCGCATGTGGGCCCGGCTGGGGCTGTCCCGGCTCGACCTGGAAATCAATTCGCTGGGCAGCGACACGGCCCGGCAGGACTACCGTGCCGAACTCGTCCGGTACTTTTCGGCAGTGAAAAACCGGCTGGATGACGATAGTATTCGCCGGCTCGACCAGAACCCGCTCAGGATTCTCGACAGCAAGAACCCGGAAATGCAGGAAGTCGTGGCGGGCGCGCCGGTCATGCTCGACTTTCTCGACCCGGAATCGGCCGAGCATTTCTCGGAGTTGCAGCGCCTGCTGGACGCCGCCGGGGTTGGCTACAGGGTGAATCCCCGCCTGGTCCGGGGCCTGGACTACTACAACCGCAGCGTGTTCGAGTGGATTACGGACGCGCTGGGCTCGCAGGGAGCGGTGTGTTCGGGCGGCCGCTACGACGGGCTGGTCGAGAAGCTCGGCGGCCGACCGACGCCGGCGATCGGCTGGGCGATGGGCATGGAACGGCTCGTGGGCCTGTACGAAGCCTGTGGTGGCCGCGCGCCGGCGGCCGATCCGCACGTGTTTATCGTCGCGGCGGGCCAGGCGGCGCTGGCTGCTGGGTTCGGCCTGGCAGAGCAGCTCAGGGACGGCATCGCCGGCATCCGGATCGAGCTGAACCTGGGCGGCGGCAGCTTCAAGGCGCAGTTGAAGCGGGCGGACAAGAGCGGTGCCGCCTACGCACTCGTGCTCGGTGAGGCGGAATTGGCGCAACGGACGGTGGGGCTGAAGCCCCTGAGGAGCGACGCAGACCAGGAAAACGTCGCCATGGACAAGGTGGTTGCGAGACTGGCAAAGGTGCCCGAGCTCGCGTAATCGAACTGAAAACGGCCCGCAGACGGGCCCGGGAAGCAAAAGGCACAGACAGTGGACGATCTTTCTGAGAAAGAACAAATCGAGCGAATTCGCGGCTGGTGGAGCGAGAACGGTACCTACGTGATCGTCGGCATTATTGTCGGTTCCGGGTTGTTGTTTGGTATCAACTACTATCGCAACCAGACGCTCGATACCCAGCTCGAAGCCTCGAGCCAATTCGAGGCTTTGGCCCAAGAAGTAGCCGAGAACCGGCTGGAACCGGCGCAGGAGATCGCGGCCGGCATCTATGCCGATTATCCGGATTCGATTTACGCTGCGCAGACGCGCCTGGCCATGGCCCGCCTGTACATGGACCAGGGTCGCGACCAGGAAGCCGCTGCCGAGCTGCAGGCGCTACTGGCCAGCGGCGGCAACAGCGAGATCCAGCTGGTCGGTCGGCTCCGCCTGGCGCGCATCCTGCTGTACCAGGGCAAGCCGGAAGCCGTCCTGACGCTGCTCGACGGGCAGGAGGAAAGTGCTTTTTCGGCGCGTTTCCAGGAAGTCCGCGGCGACGCGTATGCCGACCTGGGTCGCTATGCCGAGGCGCGTACCGCGTATGCGGCGGCGCTTGCCGATGAACGGTCCTCGCAGCTGATCGATACCGCCCTCGTGAACATGAAGGTCAGCGACCTGCCGGACGACGCGGCGGCCGAAATGCCGGTCGATCCAACGGCTGAGGCGGGCACGCCGGACGAGACCGGCGACGAGACCGGCGAGTGAAGGAAATCTCTCGCCTCGTCGTTCTTGCGGTCGCGGTACTCATGCTGCCGGCCTGCAGCATATTCGGCGACAAAGACGACGAAGAGCTGAAGCCGGCCGAACTGCTCGACTTCAAGCAGACGCTGGCCGTGAAGCGCCTGTGGACCGCCAACGCTGGGAAGGGCACCGAATTCATGCGCCTGTCGCTCGCGCCGACGGGCGACGGCACGCGAATCTACGTGGCGAGCCACGACGGGGCCGTCAGCGCCCTCGACCCCGATACGGGGAGGCGGCTGTGGCGGACGGAGACCGATACGCCGCTGACGGCGGGGCCCGGTGCAGGCGACGACCTGGTCGTGGTGCTCGGCCGAGGCGGCGAAGCCGTTGCACTCAATGCCGCCGACGGCGCCGAGCGCTGGCGGACCAACGTCGCCGGCGAGTCGGTGTCGCGACCGCTGATCCGGAACGATACGGTCGTCGTCGCTACGATAGACGGCAAGCTGCGCGGCCTTGCCATGTTC
>JAOUIH010000131.1 GCA_029884165.1 Gammaproteobacteria bacterium
CGACCTCTTCGAAGCCCCGCGGGAACTCGCCGTCGTGCCTGTCCCGGATGACGGCAGCCGCCCCGTGCAGGTTGCGCGCCCGCGCGTAGTAGCCGAGCCCCGCCCAGTGTTCGAGCACGGCGTCGAGCGTGGCATCGGCGAGCGCTGCGACATCAGGAAACGAGGCCATGAAGCGTTCGAAGTAGGGGATCACCGTCGAGACCTGCGTCTGCTGCAGCATTACCTCGGAAACCCAGACGCGGTATGGCGAGCGCGGATGCTGCCACGGCAGGTCGCGGCGGCCGTGTTGCTCGTACCAGGCCAGGAGCCGGTCCTCAAAATCGTTCATGCGTCTCAGAAGTAGCGGTCGAGCAGCAGTTCCACGGCGCGCCGGCCCTCGCCCGCGGCGCCGCTCCAGTACTGGTGACCGCGAAGCTCCGAGTGCCCGATGGCGATGCGGCCGAGCGGCTCGCGAATGACATCGGGCGGCGCCGCCCGGCCGTTGGTGCCGAAACGGAAGCCCGGTTCCGGCGCGAGGTAGGCGTGCCCCCAACGGTTCAGGATGATGCCGGCTATGTCCCGCGCCGCGTCGAAGCCGGCGGCCCCGAACATCTCGCTCATCTGCTCGCGGATCTGCCGCTCGTAATCGGCGAACGAGGTCGACAGCAACAGCGCGCGGCCGGTTGCGCCCTGGGTCGCCGCATCGGGCCCGGGCCCCGGCACAGGCGCATAGAAGGTCATGACGATCGGCTTGTCGGGATCGAGCGGCGGAGTCCCGTCGCCGACGATCATCGGGCGGCGGATGTTGCAGGTGAAGCCGAAGCCGCCTGACCACAGCGCGGCCGACACGCCGAGCTTCGCGAGGAAGCGCCAGTTGCGCAACGCGACATTGGCGACCAGAACCGGCGCATGCCGGAAGCTCGCATAGGCCTCGACGTGCGATTGCGGCAGGTCGCGCAGGACACGGCGGTTGACCCAGCCGCCCGAACCCATCACGACGATCTTCGCGTGCACGCGATGCAGGCGTTCATTCCTCCAGTAGGCCACGGAAACACGATCGCTGCCGGCGTGCTCCACGCGAACCGCGGTGGCCTCCAGCCGCAGCCGCACCGCGTTCGATTCCCGGTCCAGCGCGGCGCGGTCCAGCGGCTGCTGCAAGACGTCCGCGAGCGTGTTGCCGGCTATCGACCCGGGCACGAGCTTGCGCACGAAATAGCGGGCGATCGCGGCGTTGCCACCAGGGAAACTCGTCAGCGGCTCGCCACCCAGCGTGTCGGGCCGGACAAAACCCGGAAATTCGAAGTAGCGGCCCCAGTAGGCGCTCAGCACATCGCAGCCGAGCCCGGCGATGCTCGCCATGATCGGATCGTAGTAGTTGCTGGTCTCCGGCGGCAGGCCCAGGACGTCGGTGTAAAACGCCTTCAGCGTCATACCGTCGAGCGTCTCGTTCGACCACTCCTCCTCCGGCGTGTCGATGCTGCGCAGGCGCCTGAAGGCATCCCTTACGAGCGGGCTCCACGGCGTGGCATCGAGGCCGTTCCGCCAGACGTCCTTCACCCACGGAGTCGCGGCCCCGCGGAAAAAGTGCGCGACGTCGAAGGTGTCGTGCTGCCAGTGCATGTAGTCGTAGTTGTCGAGCGGGATGCGCATGCCGGCGGCCGTCCCGGTCGGTTCGGCGAACGCGTATTCGCGCGGCATATCGAGCGCCGTGAAATAGTCGTCGGGGTCGCCGGTCTTGCGCTGCACGCGGAAGTCGTTGGAGCCCTGCGGGCCGGTCAGCCGGACGCCGTCCACATCGAACTCGTTCCGCTTCGCCTCGCCGCCGAAGATGGGGTGATTGTCGAGGATCAGCGCGCGGCCCGCCGGGTGCAGTCGCCGGAAATGATGCGCCGCCGACAGGCCGGAGAACCCTCCGCCCACGACGACGAGGTCGTAGAACTCACCGGAATCGATCGCATCGCGCAGAGGATCGTCGAAGCGGCCGGCGCGGATCTCGTGCGCCACGCGCACGAGCTCCGGCGTGTTGCCGTGAGACGCCGCGTAGTCGCCCACGCCGCCCGGGCCGTACCAGCCGGACCCGACATCGAACGCGTACTCGTTCTGCGCCGCTGCCGTACCGAAGCCCGCGGCGGCGCCGCCCAGCACGAGTGAGGAACCGTGGATGAAGTCGCGCCGGGTGATGGCGCGATCGAGGCCGAGTTCGGTATCGGTCTTCCGAGGCATGCGCGGGAGTGTACGCTTTTCGCCCGGGACGCGTCTCCGGGCCGGAAAAAGATCGGGGCGCCCGGGTTACCCCGGACGCCCCGTACTCGGACCGAGCTGCCCTATATCAGAAGTTGCGCTGGAAGCTCAGGTTGAACATCGACGGCAGGCCCGGCTGCATCAGCACCGTGCCCTGGCTGTCGTTCACGTCGTAGCCGTCGATGTAGTACACCTCGTCCGCCAGGTTCAGCCACTGGGCCTCTATGCGCCAGTCGTCGTTCGGCGAATCCCAGCGTATGACGGCGTTGACGATCGTGTAGCCGTCGATCCGGTTGAGGGCATCCCGGTTGAGCGGGTCGATGTACACGTCGTCCATGTAACTCCCGTCGATCCGGAACATGACCTCGCCGTTGGACGTCGGGATCGTGTACTGGGCGCCTATGGCCCACTTCGTCTCCGGCGTGTAGGGCGTGATCATGTCGAGCGTGATGCCTGTCGCGGCGTCGACGTTCTGGTATTCGAAGTCCAGGGTGCTCCCCGAGAAATCGATCAGGAAGTTGTCGCTCAGGTACCAGGACGCTTCCGCCTCGATGCCCGTGATCTCGGCGTCACCCACGTTGGCCGGCTTCAGGCACGGAGGTCCAATGCCGCCCGGCGCGAAGGGATTCTCGCATTGCTTCAGAACCAGCTGGATATTGTCGTACTGCGTGAAGAAGGCAGCCACGTTCAGTCGCAGCGTGTTATCCAGCAGGGTCGACTTCCAGCCCAGTTCGTAGGAGGTCAGCTCCTCCGAACCGAAGGTCTTCAGCTGCTGCGGGAAGAACGGCCGCGGGTTGACGCCGCCGCCCTTGTAGCCCGTCGAGGCACTGCCGTAGACCATCGAGCTGTCGGTCAGGTTGTAACTGGCGGCGATGCGCCAGTCGGTGCGATCGTCCTCGAACTCGGCCGTCAGGCCCTCGATTCCGGCCAGCCGCCAGTTGAACTGGCTGCCGGGCGGGCCGCCGACGATGGGCGTGCCGTCCGGGTTCATGCGGTGGTGCGTGTAGCCCTTGAACTCCTCCGAGTACCGGACGCCCGCGGCGATGTTGAATCTGTCCGTGAGATTCCAGTTGAAGTTTGCAAACACCGCCTTCGTGTCCGCCGGCGTCGGGTCGGGTCCGTGGATGAAGTCGATCAACGCATAGTTCAACGTTACCCGCGCCTCGTAGTTGCTGTCCTGGTCGAGGTAGAACGCGCCGACCGTGTAATCCATCGAGTCGCCGAGCGCCCCGTTCAGCCGGAACTCCTGGGTGAACTGGTAGTTGTCCAGCCGGTTGTCGAGCTGGTTCAGCGCGACCGGGGAGGCATCCTCGTCCCACGTGAAGCGGCTGTCATACTGGCGGTACGCCGTGATCGAGTCGAAGCTCAACGTGTCGTTGATCTGCCAGTCGATGCGCAGCATGCTCCCCCACTGCGTGATGAAGTTACGGGGAGGTATGGTGTAGGGCTTCCACGGCGCAGGCGCGGTCACGGCCGGGTCGCCGCCCAGCATGTACATCTCGCCGGTGTCTGAAATCGTCGCGTAGGATACGTACGGATTGTTGATCGGGTCGTCCGAGTTCCGGTACGGGCCGTACGGCACGAAGATGTTATCGCGGTAATAGGTGATGTTGCCGAACTGGTCCGTCAGCGAGACCGTCGCATTCGCGGTGTTCGCCTCGATGGCCCTGCGATCCGCGTAAGTGGCGACGCCCGGTGCGATGCCGGAACGGTCGTCCAGGTAATCGCCGGCGAAGCTGATCTCGAGATCGTCGTTGGCGATCCAGCGCAGCTGCACCCGCGCAGTGGCATACTGCTGCTCGCCCTGGCGGCCGATCTCGCATCCCTTGCCGAGCCGGATCGTCGGACCGCCGGTCTCGGTCGGGTGACTGCAGAAGTAGTCCAGGACCTTGACGTAGCCGTCACGTGACTTGCCGGCCGCCGAGACGCGGGCGTACAGCTTGTCCTCTATGAGCGTCATGCCTCCGGCACCGCGGAAGTCGACCTGCTCGTAGCTGCCGAAGCCCACGCGCATAAACCCGCTGTCGTCGGGCCCGGGCTGCTTCGTGAACATCTTCACTGCGCCGCCGATCGAGTTCCTGCCGGACAGCGTGCCCTGCGGACCGCGCAAGACCTCGACGCGATCCACGTCCAGCAAGTCGAGCAGCGTGCCGGTCAGCTGGGCGTAGTACACGTCGTCCACGTAGACGCCCACGCCCGGCTCGAGCGCCGCGATGAAGTCGTACTGGCCGACGCCGCGGATGAACGCGATCATGCCGGACCGCGCCTGGCCGCCCCGCTTCAGCGTGACGTTTGGAGCCTGGTTGGCCACCTCGTACAGGTTCGTCTGCGCCCGGTTGTCGAGCATGTCTCCGGTTATCGCCGTAATAGCGATGGGAGTTTCCTGGACGTCAGCCTCGCGGAATTCTGCGGTCACGATGATTTCTTCGAGCTGACCACTGCGGCCACTGTCCTGTTGCTGGGCGCTGGCCGTCCCAAGGGCGAATAACGTACCCAGTAAAGTCACGGATACGCCAATTCGATTTCCGACTTTCGTTTCCATTCTTACAGGCCCCCCTGCAATTGAAATGCCGATCCCCGAACGGGAATCCTGTCAACACGAGTTTGTAAAAGAAAACTCAACCGATCCAAATGAAATAAAGATGCTACCCGACTACTTTTTGCATTCGCCCGACCGGCGGCGGATACCTCGGGTCCGTCGCCTCGGACGCGTCGAAGACGGTGCAGCGTGGACTGCGTGCGAGCGATCTTCCCCCGTTATCGGTGACGTGACATAGCACGCTGATCTGCCGGCTTATTGGTGTGATCTTAGCAGAGAAAAAATCAGAAAATCTTACGGTTTTCTCGCGGGTTGCACTCAAAATCGAAAGCTATCGCACGGATGGTTGAATTCGCGCCGGGCCGGCGTTGGCTGCGGCCGAAATGGCGCAGCAACGGACCCGAACGGAGCATGCTGCTGGTATGGCAGGACGCGGATACAGGGACAACTGAACCCGGCCCGGACTGGTTGCCAGTCCCGATTTGGAATCAGGTCATCAGCGTTTCGGCTCGCGTCCCTGGGCCAGCGCCTCGATGCGGTCGACGGCATCGACGCCGCCTTCACGCAGAGTGCGCTTGATGTAGTACGGGCCGATCACGGGCGGTACCCAGAAGCTCGGCACCATGTCGAAGTTATATATAAGGAGCGTGCCCTCGCCTTCCGGTACGAGTCGCCAGCTTTCCCGGCTGTACTTGAAGTCGCTCTTGTTCGGATCCACGATCGCTACGATTTCCCGCATCGGCTGCAGCAGCAGGTGCCCGTGGCGCTCAAAGGACTTGCAGAACAGCAGCACGCAACCCTCCATGCGCGTGTAAAAACGCGGCCTGCCATCCGCGCCGGGCTCGAGGTTGCGGCTTTCAACGAAGGCGCTCGTGAATTTTACGAACAGGTCGTAGTTCGTGAGTACGCGATACAGTTCCTCCGCCGACGCGTTGAACCACGTCTCCGAACGCAGGTGGTAGCGGTCTTCGTTCCGCTCGACAACGACATCGCGCAGGTCCGCGGCCGTGGCCACGCAGGACGCGACGAGCAGCAGCGCGGCCATCGCCGGCCGGCGGAAATAGACGAAATTCCCTTTCATGTCGGTCAGCGCGGAAACAGGTCCTTCAGCTTCTTCTTGACCTCTTCCTCAAGGTCAGGCTTCTCCTCTTGCTGGGGCTCCGCTTCGGCGCCCTCCCCGGCTGCGCCTTCCGGTTCCTTGGTCGGCTCACCGAGCAAGCGGTCCAGCAGGTCTTTCTTCAGGTCTTCTTTTTTCTCCTCGATAGCCTGCTCGACCTCCTGCCGGAACATCGCCTCGATATCCGGACGGAAACTCGGCGACGCGAGCGGGCCGCGGATTCGTATCGGGATCAGCACCTTCGTGAAATCGTCCATCTCGTCCTGGCTGATCATGCCGAGGAGCTCCGGCTTCTCGAGCACGCGCGCCTGCACCGAGTAGTCCATCTCGGTCTTTACGAGGTCTACCGTACCGGCGCCGGTGACGCGCAGGAACGGCAGCTCCGCAAGCAGGTCGTTATTGGAGAACATGCCGTCCGTAACCACGCCGGTCGCCCGCACGTTACTGAACTCGGTCCGGGCCGGGAGCTTCGGCTCGGGCGGCGCCTCCTGCTTGTAGAGCGCGCGCGCCGTACGCAGCTGGTGCCAGACATCGACACCTTCCCAGGCGCCGTCCTTGAGTTCGATCGACATGTTGCCGTCCAGGTCGCTGCGGATCGCGGCTACCGTGGCGCCCGCACCCGACAGGACAAAGCTGCCGTTGACCGTGCCGGTCACGTTGTCGGTCTCGAACACCGCCTGCGCCATCGAGCCCAGGTTCACATCGCGAATATTCTCGTTGACGGACAGGACGGGCACGCTGCCGGACGCGTCGATGCGCACGTCACCTTCGTAAGCGCCGCCGAAGAACTGGGCCGTGACCGGATTCAAGCGCAGCTTGCCGTCGGCGCCGTTCACTCCCAGCTGCAGGTTCGTAAAGGTCACCGGACCGAGGTAGGCCTCGTTGAGGCGTGCACTGCCGCGCGCCTTCAGCGAACGGATCAGCTCGACCGGGATCTCGATGTCGGCCGCGGCTTCGTCCGCAGCCGCGGCGGCCGTCTCGTCGGCCGGCGCCATGTAGTTGTCGAGCGTTATGCTGTCGGCGACCAGGTCGAATCCCAGGAAGCCGGTATCCGTCAACGGCACCGAGAGCCTGCCGGTCATTGTCGTGTCGTCGAGCCGGAGCGTCATGTCGTCGAGCACCAGTGCTTCCTCGCCAACGGCCGCCCGGCCGCTGAACGACACCGTCGTCATCGCGTTCGGGTCGGCGGTGACCGGCGGCTCTATCGCCAGCGTGCGCATCAGGTCCTTCAGCGAAAAGTCGGCGATGCGCAGGCGCGCTACCGGTTGTGGCGTGCCCGCGTACGAGAACGGTTCGACGTCGGCCGACATGCTGAGACCCAGCACGCCGAGGTCGAGCTCGCCGAGTGCCACGCGCTCTGCGGCCATATCGAGCACTATGCCGCGCGACTCGAACTGGAATTCGGTGGGCGCATCCACCAGACCGCGCAGGCTGCCGGATATGCTCAGGCCATCGAGGGACAGCTGCTGCATGCCTTCGGCCAGGTTGAGCATGGTTGCGAGCTCGAGCTTGCCACCGAGCCCGCCTGGCGCGGCCTCGAATTCGAACCCGGCATCAACGGCGAAGGGCTCGCCGAGTGCGACCCGGCCGGTCGTGACGGTCAGGCCCGTGATCGTGTAGCTGCTGCCGCCCTGGGCATCGGTGTAGGAAACGCGCGCGTCGCCGAGGCGCACGCTCGCGATGTCGAGATCGAAGTCCGTCCCGCCCGCAGGCTCCTCGGCCGCGGGCTCGTCCGCCGCGCCGGACGCCAGGTCGTCCCAATTGGTCGTGCCGTTCCGGGCGACGGCCAGGTTGGCGGCGAAGCCCTCGAGCGACGCGGTGCCGACGCTGATCTCCTGGCGCAGCAGGAGCGGCAGCACCTGCACGCTGAGCCGCGCGCTGTCGAAGCTCAGGAACGGCTCGTCGCCAAAGCCTTCGGCATTGCCGAGCGAGGTCCGGCCGATCTCGACCGCGAGCCACGGAAAGAAGCTGATCGACAGGTCCCCCTCGATCGTCAGCTCGCGGCCGGTCGATTTCTCGACCTGGGCGGAAATCTGCTGCCGGAAGTCGTTCGGGTCGAAGAACACGACCAGCGCGATGGCGGCCAGCACGCCGAGGCCAACGACCGCGCCCACGAAAATCGCGAGAATCTTTACGAGTTTTGCCATCGTAGTTGCCCGTACGAAGAGATGCGCAGGATAGCAAATCCGACAGACAGCCGGCAGCA
>JAOUIH010000292.1 GCA_029884165.1 Gammaproteobacteria bacterium
GCCGGACTCCACCAGCTCCGCGTAGGACGGCCGATTGATCAGTGCCATGACCTTGTGCGCGCCGAGGCGGCGCGCCAGCATCGCCGACAGAATATTGGCTTCCTCCGCATTCGTAACGGCGCAGAACACGTCGACATTGTCGATGTTTTCCTCGAGCAGCAGTTCCTCGTCGGCCGCATCGCCGACCAGAACAATGGCTTTGTTGAGCTGCTCGGATATCACCCGCGCACGATTCTGGTCGCGCTCGATGATCTTGACCTGGTTCGTCTGCTCGAGCGCATTGGCGAGGCGGACACCGATGTTGCCGCCGCCGGCGATCACGACACGCCGAACGGGATCCTCGAGCTTCCGCATCTCGCTCATGAACACGCGGATGTCCTTGCGTGCCGCCAGGAAGAAGACCTCGTCGCCTTCCTCGATCACGGTACTCCCCTCCGGCTGCACCGCCTTGCCGTCACGGTAAATGGCTGCAATGCGGCCCTCCGTGTTCGGGATGTGCTCCTTCAGGGCCGCGATGCGCTGTCCGACGAGCGAGCCGTTACGATCGGCACGCGCGCCGACAAGGCGTACGCGCCCGTTCGCAAAATCGAGCACCTGCAGCGCACCGGGGTAAAGGATAAGCTGCTCGATGTAGTCGCAGACGAGCTGCTCGGGGCTGATCCGAACGTCAATCGGGATCGCATCCTGCGTGAACAGCTTCCTGGCGCTCATGTACTCAGCCGAGCGGATTCGGGCGATCTTGGTTGGCGTGTGGTAGAGCGTGTAGGCGACCTGGCACGCGACCATGTTGGTCTCGTCCGAATCAGTCAGCGCGATGATGATGTCGGCGTCGCTTGCACCGGCGCGCTCGAGCACCTCGGGATACGCACCGTGCCCGACGACCGTCCGGATATCCAGCCGGTCCTGCAATTCGCGGAGGACGTCGGGCCGCAGGTCGACGACCGTAACCTCGTTGGCTTCCTCCCGCGACAGGTGAAATGCCGCCGACGAACCAACCTGACCAGCGCCCAGAATCAGTATTTTCATTATTCGGCCAGGCCTCTATGGCAGCGTAAGCGGGCGCCGGACCTGTAGCGGCGCAGTGACAGCAGGTGCCGATTCTACATCAGTTCAAGCTTGGCATAGCTCAGAACGAGCCATTTTGTGCCGGCCCTCTCGAAATTGACCTCGACGCGTGCGTGCGCGCCCTGGCCTTCGCAATTCAGGATAACGCCCTCCCCGAACTTGCCGTGCCGGACCCGCTGGCCGAGCCGTAGTCCGACCTCTGCCGCGGGGCTCGTACCGCCAGCGCCCGGGCGAGCCGGCCGGGACGGCGCAGAAAGCGGGCGGCTGACCTGC
Source organism: Gammaproteobacteria bacterium (assembly GCA_029884165.1). Lineage (GTDB taxonomy): Bacteria > Pseudomonadota > Gammaproteobacteria > Steroidobacterales > Woeseiaceae > JAOUIH01. The sequence continues at coordinate 1,339 of JAOUIH010000292.1, forward strand.
ACGCGCGGTCGAACCTCTTCGACGAGTTCTGCGGGGATCTCGGCAACGAATCTCGACGGCTGAGCAAAGCTGTCGATACCGTGCAGGCGGCGTTGCTCTGCAAAGCTGAGGTAGAGACACTGCATCGCCCTCGTGATGCCGACGTAGCAAAGCCGGCGCTCCTCCTCGAGACCGTTCGGGTCGGCAATCGAGCGCTGGTGCGGGAACAGCCCGTCCTCCATGCCGCAGATGAAGACGAGCGGAAACTCGAGGCCCTTGGCCGAGTGCATCGTCATCAACTGGACGCAGTCCTCCCATGCATCCGCCTGCCCCTCGCCCGCCTCCAGGGCGGCGTGCGCGAGGAAGGCGTCCAGCTCGGACATCTCGTCGGCAGGATCCTTCTCGAAGCTCCGGGCGGCGCTCACCAGCTCCTCCAGGTTCTCGATCCGGGCCTCGCCCCGCTCACCCTTCTCCTTCTTGAACAACTCGACCAGCCCACTCTGGTGGATTACGTGATCGACCCTGTCCGGCAGGTCGAGCCCGGCCGTATCGAGCGCCATGCGTTCGATGAGGTTCAGGAATGCCAGCACGGCAGAGGCCGAGCGGCCGGCGAGTTCGTCGCCCGCAACCGCGCCGGCGGCCCGCCATAGCGAGCACCCGTTCGCGCGGGCATAGGCGCGCATAGACTCGACCGTGCGAGCGCCGATACCGCGCGTCGGGCGGTTGACGACG
>JAOUIH010000293.1 GCA_029884165.1 Gammaproteobacteria bacterium
GACCGCTCCGGCACCCTCCTCCAGTTCACATAGCGCGCCAGCCAGGGCATCGCGGGTCGGGTTGCCGCTGCGCGTGTAGTCGTATTGCCGCTTCTGTCCGTAACCCGCGAACGTATAGTTCGATGACAGGTGCAGCGGGGGCACCACGGCCCCGAACTGTGTGTCCGATTCCAACGCCGCGCGAACCGCGCGAGTGGCCGGGTTTGCTGGTGAATGCATGAATTTCAGTCTCCGCGTGCTGGTCGTTCCAATGAGCGACAGTTCGTCGCCGTTGTCTCATCGGAACCCTGCGGAAACCGCGAGGGACGTGTCTCGTGCCCCCGCTCTGCCGGCGTCCAGCGCCGCGAGCGTTACACGGACACTCATCTTCCGAAACATGCTCGATGCTTCGCAGGAGTTGGCACCTTTTCAGGATGGTGAGTCCTGAAGGTTGCCCCGGCTTCAAAGGGCCTTTCCCTCAGCCGGTCTCGATGAGTCCAGCGCAGTCTAAGCGGCGTTCTCAAGCGGCGTCAAGCGAGGCATGCACCCGGCAATCAGTGTCAGTCGTAACGAGTTCCCCGCCGCAAGGCTTCGACATTGGCGGCACGGTGGCCTTGACCCGGGCCCGAGGATGTAATAGCGTATTAGCGTGCTATTACATTGATACATAACGACACCCCACCGGCAACCGACCCATGAAACCGAACCGGCAGGACTCCCACGACGAACGCCAGCGCTGCGAAGACGAACTGTTCGAGGCAGTGAACTCGCTGCGCTCGGTCGAGGAATGCCGCAATTTCTTCAGGGACTTGTGTACACCGGCCGAACTCCAGGCGCTGGTCGATCGCTGGCAGGTGGTCGAACTGCTGCAACAGGACCTGCCCTATCGAAAGATACATGACCTGACCGGGGTCAGCGTCACCACGATCGGGCGCGTTGCCCGGTTCCTGCATGACGGTTTCGGGGGCTACGAAACGGCCCTGGCCCGTACGCGCCGGCCGCGCCGGCGCCATGCCGGCACCCCTTCCCACTAAGGACGAACACATGGATAACCCGGAGCAGCGCATCAAGATTGCGGTGCAAAAAAGCGGCCGCCTGACCGACCACTCGCTGGACATGCTGGCACGCTGCGGGCTCAAGTTCACGCAGAGCAAAGACCAGTTGTTCTGCTATGGCGAGAACATGCCGATCGACCTTCTGCTCGTGCGCGATGACGACATCCCGGGCCTGGTCAGCGAGGATGTATGTGATCTCGGCATCGTCGGCCGGAATATCGTTGAGGAAAAACGCCTCGCCCTGCTCGCCGCCGGCAAAGAGGCGTCTTTCGACCGCGTGTTCGAGCTCGACTTTGGTCACTGCCGCCTCGCCATTGCCGCCCCCGAGGAAACCGCGTACGCGGGGCCCGCCAGCCTGCAGGGTGCCCGCATCGCCACGAGTTACGTCGCGATCGTGTCGGACTATCTCGCGCGCCACTCCATCGACGCCGAGATCGTCTACTTCTCCGGCGCCGTCGAAATAGCGCCGAAGCTGGGCAAGGCGGAATTCATCTGCGACCTCGTGTCTACCGGATCGACGCTGGCGGCCAACCACCTGCGCGAAGTCGATACCGTGCTGGAGAGCGAGGCGATCATTATCCAGACGAGGGCTCCGCTCGGATCTGCCAAGCAGGGACTGGTCGACCGGATATTGCAGCGGCTGGACGGTGTGTTGCAGGTGCGCGAGAGCAAGTACATCATGCTGCACGCGCCCCGCGCCGCGCTGGAGGAAATCGCGCGCCTGCTGCCCGGATCGGAATCCCCGACCGTTATTCCACTCGAAGGCAAGGGCGACAAGGTTGCCGTACACGCGGTCTGTCGCGAAACAGTGTTCTGGGAGACCCTGGAGAATCTCAAAGCCGCGGGCGCCAGCTCATTACTCGTACTGCCCGTCGAGAAGATGCTTGCCTAGGGATCGGGACGTGAAAGCGCGACTCATCACATGGACGGACCTCGACGCGGCGGAGCAGGACAACCTGCTGGAACGCCCCGCGGTGCGTGACGACGCCGCGATTCGGCAGCAGGCTGCCGACA
>JAOUIH010000132.1 GCA_029884165.1 Gammaproteobacteria bacterium
TGTTCCGCCGGCGCAATGGCGCTGAGTTCTGCCGCCATCACCATGCCCGCCGCGACGGCCTCCCCGTGCAGCCATTCACCGTAACCGAGGCTGTTCTCGATAGCGTGGCCGAAAGTGTGGCCGAAGTTCAGCAGGGCCCGCTGGCCCTTTTCGGTTTCGTCGGCCGACACCACGGCGGCCTTGATCTCGCAGGACCTCGCGATGGCATGCGCCAGCGCTGCCGCGTCGCGCGCGAGCAGCGCTGGGACGTTCCTTTCCAGCCAGTCGAGGTAGTCGCGGTCGGCGATTGCGGCGTGCTTGATGACTTCGGCGAGCCCCGCACTCAGCTCGCGGTCGGGCAGCGTCGACAGCGTGCCAGTGTCGATCAGCACGAGCCGCGGCTGGTGGAATGCTCCGATCAGGTTCTTGCCGCCCGGATGGTTGACGCCGGTCTTGCCGCCGACCGACGAGTCCACCTGCGCCAGGAGTGTCGTAGGAACCTGGATAAACGCGACGCCGCGCATGTAGCAGGCCGCCGCGAAACCTGCGATGTCGCCCACCACGCCCCCGCCCAGTGCGATCACCGTCGTATCCCGGTTCGCACGCGCCGCGACCAGTGCGTCGATCACCGCGGCTATGCTCGCGAGCGTCTTGTGCTCTTCGCCGTCGGGGAGAACAGCGACATGCAGGTCCTTGCCGGGGAGACAGCGACGGACCGCGTCCAGGTAGAGCGGCGCAACGGTCTCGTTGCTGACGACCAGGCAGTCGCCTCCGGTAATGTGCGCCGCGAGATCGACGCCGCCATCCAGCAGGCCGTCGCCTATCAGTATCGGGTAGCTGCGACGTCCCAGTTCGACGCGGATTGTGCGATTGACTGTCACCGGAGGGTCGGAATCGGCTGTAGTATGCCTGGCGCGCTCAGTTCTCGAAGATTACCGCTTTTCCTGCGCCTCCGCAGGGCCTTGTTCGGCCTCGGTGCGCCGCGGTCAGGTCGCGCCGGCAGGCGCCCCGTCGCCGGCATCCTGTACCAGCGCATCCTGGATCTGCCGGGTCACCGCCGTAACCTTGCGCCCGTCGGTGTCGACGACCAGGTCCGCGATCTCGCGATACAGAGGGTCGCGAAGCTGCATCAGGCGTTCGAGGACGCCGCGCGGATCCGGATCGTCCAGGAGCGGTCGTTCACGACCCCGGCGGGTTCTTTCGAGTTGCTGGTCGACGCTGGTCTGCAGGTAGACGACGAAGCCTCGCGCGCCCAGCCAGTTGCGACTGGACGGGTCCAGGATCGCGCCGCCGCCGGTGGCCAGCACGATGCCCTGCTGCGCAGTGAGGTCTTCGATGATCCGCGCTTCCCGCTTGCGGAAGCCCGTTTCTCCTTCCTTCTCGAAGATGAACGGGATATCGACGCCGGTCCGGCGCTCAATTTCTTCGTCGCTATCGATAAACTCGAGGTGCAGCGCCTTTGCGAGCTGCCTGCCCACGGCGGATTTGCCGGCACCCATCGGGCCTACGAGAAACACATTCTTTGGAGCCATCGTTCCCTTGAGCGCGTCTTTACCCTGACATTTTCAGTGCCCGTTAAAAACAAGGGGTTGATCGCCAACCCCTTGTCCCTTTGCGGATGAAGCCCTCGGCCGATCAGTAGATCGTCACTCCCTCGCTGAGGATCTTGGGCGTAACGAAGATCAGCAGCTCCGCCTTGTTGTTCAGGTTCTGCCGTGAACGGAACAGTGCGCCGACACCCGGGATATCGCCGAGCCACGGTACCTTGGTGACCGTCTCGCGGCGCTCGGTCTCGTAGATGCCGCCCAGCACGACAGTCTGGCCATCGTTGACGAGCACCTGCGTTTCGACGCTGCGCGTGTCGATACTGGGCACCGATCCGCCGGTTGCACTCTGTACCAGCTCGCCGACGTTGTCCTTGCTGACCCGGAGATCCATGATGATCTTGTTGTCCGGCGTGATCTGCGGCGTCACCGTAAGGCTCAATACTGCCTTCTTGAACTGCGTCGTCGTAGCGCCCGAGGAAGCAGACTCCTGGTACGGTATCTCGACACCCTGCTCGATGACCGCTTCCTTCTGGTTCGCGGTAATCACGCGCGGAGTCGAAACGATCTCGCCGCGGCCCTCGGCCTGCAGCGCCGTCAGCTCGAGGTCAACGAGATACTCGGTCTCGAGCACGGCCAGCGAGAAACGGCCCGCCGCATTGCGGATCGGCACGTTGACGTTATAGCGGTTGTCCAGCGTCGGCAGCTCGATCGGGAAGATCGTGCCGTTATCGCCAAGGTTGTCGATGATCGAGCCGATCATCGTGTCCGTTCCCTGGCCGGTGCCGCTGATGACCGTGGCGCCGTCCGAGCTGTTTTCGTTGTAGGCCGTTGCGCCGAGTCGAATACCGAGTTCGCGGCTGAAATCGTCGTTAACGACGACGATCCGCGACTCGATCAGGACCTGGCGAATCGGAATGTCCAGCGTGCGCACGAGGCGGCGGACGTCCTGCAGCCGGTCGGCGGTATCCTGGATCAGCAGCGTGTTCGTGCGCTCGTCGATTGCGACGGTGCCGCGCTCCGACAGCATCGAGTTTTCGCCGCCGTCGCCGCCGATCAACCGTGCGAGGTCGGACGCTTTGGCGTAATTGACCTGCAGGAACTCCGAGTAGAGAGGCTCGAGTTCCGTCAGTGCGGCGCGCGCCTCGAGGTCGGCCTGCTCGCGGGCCGCGATTTCCTCGGCCGGAGCAACGATGATGACGTTGCCATTTTCGCGCATGTCGAGGCCCTTCGTCGTCATGACGATGTCGAGAGCCTGGTCCCACGGCACGTTTCGCAGGCGCAGCGTTACGTTGCCCTGCACCGTGTCGGAAACGACGATGTTGCGGCCGGAGGTCTCTGCCAGCAGCTGCAGCACGGCCCGGGTCTCGATATCCTGGAAATTCAGCGTAAGGCGCTGTCCGGAGTACTCTTTCTCCTCGGAGAACATGCTCTCCACTTCCGGATCTTCGGGAGCCGGATTGATCTCGATCGTGAATTCGTTATCCGACTGGTATGCGAGCTGCTCGTAGTCTCCCTCAGCCGTGATCACTATGCGCGTATCCATGTTGGTGCGCAGTGTGTCGACCGTGGTTACGGGCGTCGCGAAGTCCATGACGTCCAGGCGCCGCATCAGCTCGGTAGGCAGGCTCGTGTCCTTGAATACAGCGACGACGCGGCCGCCTTCCTGGCGAATATCGACCGGGGTGGACGGGTCCGTGAGGTTGACGATGACGCGTCCGCCGCCGTCACGGGTCCGTCGGAAATCTACGTTACTGATCGAACGGCTGCCTGCCGACGCATAAGAGGCTGTGGCGCCTGATGCCTGGGATGAACCTGCGAACTGGGTAGAAACAGATGCATCCGCGCTATCGGCGCCGAGCGTGACGTAAACGGTGTTCCCGTCGACGCGCGTGTCGTAGGCCACCATTTCGTCAAGGTTCAGTACAACGCGCGTCCGGCCGTTCGCCTCCGCGGTCAGGACGGTGTCCAGCGCGCCGAGATTGACGTCGCGACGCCGCGAAGACAGCCCGAGCTCGGTATCCGGCAGGTCGATCGCGATTCGTGCGGGATTGTCGATCGTGAACGTGACCGGTTCCGGCGCATTGTTGCTGGTAACCAGCTTCAGCTCTATGCGCTGGCCCGGCAGGCTCTGCACCTGGATGTCCTGCAGGCGGTTGCCTTGCTGTGCATTGGCAGTCAAGCCGCAACTTAGGAGCAGGAGCCCCTGAGTCAGTACCGCCAGTCGATTGATGCGCGTCATTCCAATTACTCCCAGTTCGATTCAGGTATCAGTCCGTAAGACCGACTGCGGCTTCTCTTTCGAGATATCCACCGATCCCGTCCGAAATAATTTCAACAAGTTGTATCTCTGATTCACTGATGGCGACGATACGCCCGTCATTCTGACCCATGTAATTGCCCGGCACGACGCGGTGGATCAGTCCGTCGGAGTCCTGCACCAGACCGTAGTATGTTTCGCCGAGCTGCAGTGTCCCGACCATGCGGAGCGTGTCCAGCGGGAACTGCTCCAGGAACTCGCGGCTGCGATCCGGGTCCGGCCGGGTCCCACCGTCGGCCGCACCGGGCGCCGCCTGCGGCGCATCTGGCACGAACGGCGAGCGTAGTCCGTCCCCGTCCGCCGCATAGGTAAAGACCTCGTACGGGGTAATCTCCGGGAGCGGCTCGATGCGTCCGCCCGGTCGTGCCTTGACCTCGTTGATGTAGCTGTCGAGATCGTCCATGTCCCCTCCGCAGGCGGCGAGGCCGGTTGCGGTTGCCAGCAAGGCAATAAGTAGGCGGCTGTAACGTGAAGCGGCCATTGCTACTCAGCCTCCTCTTCCAGGTATCGGTAGGTCTTTGCCGTGACTTCGATCGAAAGGCTGTCGAACTTGTTCTGGTCTTCCGGCGTAATGTTGATGTCGTGCAGCGTCACGATACGCGGCAGCGCGGCGACGCCACTGACGAATTTGGCGATCTCGTGGTAGCCGCCTGACAGCCGGATCTTGATCGGCTTTTCGGCATAGAAGTCGCGCGGGATTTCCGGTTGCGGCTGGAACAGCTTTTCCTGCAGCCCCGCCGCGAGGCCGGTCTGCGATATATCGACGATCAGGCTCGGGATTTCGGTTTCGCCAGGCAGCTGGCGCAGCATCGTACCGAACGATTGTTCCATCTGCCGCAATTGCGCGACATAAGCATCGTAGTTCGCGGCCTTACGCTGCTTGTTTTCGAATACCTGGCGCAGGGTGATCTCCTCGTCCTGCGCACGCTTGAGCTGCGGTGAACGGTCCTGCACGATGAACGTGTAGACGCCGAAGGCGACGACCACGACGAACAACAGCGCGATGACCGCGAATCGAAATGGCAGCGGCCAGCGCCCGACGTCATTGACGTCCAGGCTCTTCAGTTCTTCAACGAGGTTCATCCTTCGTCCTCCATATCCTCGCCAGAGGAGCTGACCTGCCTCATCGTCACGACGAACTCGGCCTGCCTGGCCGGTCCCTGTTCAGTTGTCTCTACCTTGACCACGCCCGGATCGGCCAGCCACTCGGAGGCGTCGACCTGGCGCATCAGCGCCGAAACGCGCGTGCTCGACTGCGCGACGCCCTTGGCCTCGACTTCGGTCCCCGTCTGCTTCATTGACGTGAGGTATACGCCTTCGGGCATGCGGCGCGTAACCTCGTCGAACAGGTGCACGATCTCGGGCCGGCTCTTTTGGAGCTGCTCGATGATTTCCATGCGGGCGAGCAGCCGTTCCTTCTGCCGCTCCAGGCCGTCGATTTCGGCAATGCTCTTGTCGAGCTCCGCGATCTCGGCCTGCAGCCGCGCATTGCGGGAAACCTGGTTATTGATCATCTGTCCGTAAGCGAATATGACGAGCACGACGACCAGGACACCGGCAATGAAGCCGCCACCCAGCGCGATCGTGAAATCGCGTTGCCGCCTTTTTCTCTCGGCTTCGCGCCAGGGGAGGAGATTAATGCGTGGCATGTTAGTCGAAGCTCCTCAGTGCTAATCCACAAGCCGTCAACAGGGCGGTCGCATCTTTGTGCACGCCCTGGGACTTCGCCTTGGAAGAAATCTTCATTTGGCCGAGCGGATCGCCGATCTCGGTCGGAATGCCGACCCGGCTCGAAATTACGTCCGCGATGCCCGGTATGTTTGCGCAGCCGCCGCAGACGAGAATCATGTCGGGCTGCTCCCGGCCGCCGCCCGACGCCAGGTAGAACTGCAGCGATCGGCTGACCTGCTGGGTCATGTCGTCGATGAAGGGCTCGAGCACCTCGGGCTGGTAGTTGCTGGGCAAGCCGCCCTGCTTCTTCGCACGTCCGGCGTCTTCCATGCTGAGGCCGTAGGTCCGCATGATTTCCTCGGTCAGCTGCTGGCCGCCGAAGGCGAAGTCGCGGGTATAGACCACTTTCAGGTCCTGCAACACCGAAAACGTGGTGCTGCTCGCGCCGATGTCGACGATCGCGACCGACTGTCCCATGCCGTTATCCGGTATCTGGTGGCTCAGGAGCCGGCAGGCGTTCTCGAGTGCAAAAGCCTCGACGTCGACTATCTTCGCGCCCAGTCCGGCCGCCTCCACCGCCGCCTGACGCTGCTGCACGTTCTCGGTTCGCGTCGCGACGAGCAGTACGTCGAGCAGCTCGGGATCTTTTTCGTTCGGACCAATGATTTCCCAGTCAAAGCTGACTTCCTCCATCGGGAACGGAATGTACTGATCCGCCTGGATCTCGACCTGTCCCTCGAGATCGCGCTCCGACAGGCTTGACGGCATCTGGATCACCTTGGTGATCGCCGCGTCGCCGCTGATCGCGACGGCTGCGTCCGTCGACTTTGCGCCCGACCGCTTGACCGCCCGCCGAATCGCTTCGCCGACCGCCTTGGCATCGACGATGGCTTTTTCATTTACTGAACTCGGCGGCGTTGGCTCCGCTGCGTAGGACTCGACCCGATAGCGTTTGCCGCTTTGTGAAAGCTCGATCAGCTTAACCGACGAGGTCGTGATGTCGAGGCCCAGGAGTGGCTGTTTCTTGTTACGAAAGAGCACAGATTTTTCCTTCTAAGACGGTAAGTTGCGGGTCTAAATTAGGCTGGGCCTGAACACATCGATTTAACTATATATCAATAAAATGTTAAATAAAACGTGACTGTGTTCACGGTCCCCTGCACGATCCTGCGATGGTTATGTTACGTCCGCGGGCCACCGGAATTCCGTGAACTGGTTGGCGACTCAGCAGCGAATCCTCGGCGCGTGATCCCGGGCCGCCGCATTCGACCAATATAGGGTCCGCGGGCTGCCGCGCATTGCGGCCTGTCACAAATGCTGGCTATCATCCGGACCTGGGCACTGCCGTTTGGGCACATGGGCCGTACTGGCGGCCTCACTCTGGCGACTATAAGCGTGGATCGATCTTCCTAAATCCCTAATTTCGCTGGGATTTGGCAAGATACTGCGGAGCTATGCGACAAGTACGCGATTTTCGACGACCCCGGGCACCCGTGGAGCGGCGCCGTCGCTGGCGGTGGGCCGTGCTCCTTGCCGGCTTCGCTGCGACCCTGGGCGTCTGCATCGCCGCGGGCGTCATCGGGGCTTATTACTACGTCGAGCCCGGCCTGCCGAGGGCGGAGACCATTCGCGAGATCCCGCTGCAGATACCGTTGCGCATTTACAGCCGCGACGGGCGCCTGATCGAGGAGATCGGCGAGCGGCGCCGGATACTCGTCACTTACGAGGACGTGCCCGAGCACGTCGTCAGCGCCTTTATCGCCGCCGAGGACCGCCGCTTCTTCGAGCATCCGGGTATCGACTACCAGGGCATCCTGCGGGCCGCCTTCCTGCTCGTGTCCTCCGGGGAGATTGCCGGCGGCGGCAGCACCCTGACGCAGCAGCTGGCCCGGGATTACTTCCTGACTCGCGAGCAGGTCTTTACACGCAAAATTCGAGAGGCCTTTCTCGCGTACAAGATCGAGCAGGAATTCTCGAAGCAGGAGATCATGGCGCTGTTCCTGAACAAGATGTTCTTCGGGCAGCGGGCCTACGGCGTTGCTGCAGCGGCCCAGGTCTATTTCGGCAAGGACCTCGCCAATATCAATGTCGCCGAGGCCGCGACGCTCGCGGGAGTCCTCCCGGCACCGTCACAGTACAACCCTGTCCGCAGCCCGGCCAATGCGGGCATGCGGCGCAACTACGTGCTCGGCAGGATGCTGGCGCTCGATTTCATCGACGAGGCAAGTTACCGCGAGGCAATGGACTACCCGCTGGTCTCCCGCCTGCACGGCACGGCCAACGAACTGACCGCGCCATACGTCGCGGAAATGGTGCGGCGGGAGATGCTGCGTCGTTACGGCGAAGACGCCTACTCGGCCGGCTACAAGGTCGTCACGACGCTGGACTCGAGGCTGCAGAGCGCCGCGAACTACGCGATCCGGAACGGCCTGCTGGAGTTCACGCGCCGCCGCGGGTATCGCGGGCCGATCGGCCGACTGGAGATCGATCCGGAGACGGCGGCGAGGCCCTTT
>JAOUIH010000133.1 GCA_029884165.1 Gammaproteobacteria bacterium
CCTGATCAGCCTGATGGAGGGCGTCGAGGACATCCCGGGCTCGGTGCTGGCCGACGGCATCGATTTCCGCTGGGAGACGTTTCCCGAGTACATGAGCGCGATCGATTCGATGCCGCACAGCATCGATTTCGCGGTGCAGGTGCCGCACGATGCGCTGCGCCTGTACGTGATGGGCGACCGCGCGGAGAATCTCGAGGCGGCGACTCCCCGCGACATCGAGGTCATGCGCTCCATACTGCGCGAGGCGCTGGCCGCCGGCGCGGCGGGTTTCAGCACCGGCCGCACCGACATACACCTGACTGCGAAGGGCCAGTGGACGCCATCGTCGGAGGCGACGCAGGACGAGCTTTGCGGGCTCGCGTCCGTCTTCGCGGGGGCGGGGACGGGCGTGCTGCAGGTCGTGTCGGACTTCAACCTGTTTCGCTCCGGCGAGGACTTCGATCGGGAATTCGACCTGGTCGACGCGATGGCGGAGGCTGCCGGCGGCCGCCCGCTGTCGATGACCTGGCTGCAGCGCGTGCCAGGCGAAAACCAGTGGCGCGAGATAGCGCGGCGCGTGGCGAGCGCAGAACAGCGCGGTCTCGACCTCCGGCTGCAGACCGCGGCACGCGGCATCGGCGTGATCACGGGACTCGACACCAGCTTCCACGCGTTTACCGGCGTGCCTTCCTACAAGGCGATCTCGGCACTGCCGCTCACGGAGCGCGCCGCGAGAATGCGCGACCCGCAAGTGCGGGCGCGGATACTGAGCGAGCCTTCCGAGCCGCTCGCCGGCGACGGCAGCCCGGTGCCGCCGTTCGTGGACCGCATGCTCGGCCAGATCGACCTGCTGTCCGGCCGCATGTTCCCGATGGAGGACGAGGTCGACTACGAGCCGCCGCCGGAGCAGTCCTTCCTCGCGCGGGCCAGGCAGCAGGGCTGCCGGCCGCTGGAGGCGATCTACGATTACCTCGCGGCGGGCGACGGCAGCCGGCTGATCTACTTCCCCGTGTTCAACTACGCCGGCGGCAATCTCGACGTCGTGCACGAGATGCTGAATCACCCGCGTGCGCTGGCTTCCTTGAGCGATGCCGGGGCGCACGTCGGTACGATCTGCGATGCAAGCTTCCCGACGACGATGCTGGCGCTGTGGTGCCGCGCCCGGCGCGGCACGAGGCTCGAACTGCCGAAGGTCGTGCACATGCTGTCGGCGCAGAACGCGGACCACATGGGCTTCTCCGATCGTGGCCGGCTGGCCGTCGGCCAGCGCGCCGACATCAACCTGGTCGATTTCGAGCGCCTGCGGTTGCCGCCGCCCAGGGTCGTCCGCGACCTGCCCGCCGGAGGGCGGCGCCTGCTACAGGGCGCCGAGGGCTACCTGGCGACGCTGGTGGCCGGACAGGTCGTACAAATGAACGGCCGCCTGACGGAGGCGCGGCCGGGTCGGCTCGTCCGGGCGGGCTGATTTCCGAAAAGCGGACCCGCGAACTGGCCCGCGCGGGCCGTACGTAGTAGATTGCGCGCCATTCAAGCATCCGCCCGCAAGCCCGGGCACGGACATCGACATGCAGCAAAAACCCCTGGATTTCGGCTTCCTGCGGCAGCAGATCGTCGGCATCGATTCCACCTTCGAGACCCCGTTCGGGCGACGCATGATGGTCTATTGCGACTATACGGCCTCCGGCCGTTGCCTCCACTTCGTGGAGCGCTACCTGCAGGGCCTGCAGCGTATCTATGCGAACACGCACACCGAGGACGACGTTACGGGCCGCAATATGACCAACCTTCTGCACAAGGCAGAGTCGATGATCAAGGAGGCGATCAACGCCGGGCCGAACGGCCGCATCGTGGCCTGCGGAACCGGCGCGACGGGGGCAATCGACAAGTTTCAGCAGATCGTCGGCATTGCGCTGCCGCCCGCAACCCGCGCGACGCTGGTCAAGGAGCTCGAGGATTTCATGGGCCAGGAGCAGCTGGAGGCGTTTCGTGCCCATCAGCGTGCCCACCAGCCGGTCGTGTTCGTCGGTCCCTACGAGCATCACTCGAATGAAGTGTCCTGGCGCCAGGGCCTTGCGACGGTGGTCGAGGTGAACCTGACCGCGGCCGGCGGCATCGACCTGGCGCATCTCGAGCAGCTGCTGAAGGATCCCGCTTATCTCGGTCGGCCGCGCTTCGGCTCGTTCTCCGCCGCATCGAACGTGACCGGCATGCGCTCGCCCATCAAGGCGATTTGCCGGCTGCTGCACGCCCATGACGCGATCGCCTGCTTCGACTTCGCGGCGAGCGCTCCCTATGTCGATATCGACATGAACCCCGATCCGGGATCCGAAGGCGGCGACCCGTCGATCGACGCCGTGTTCATCTCGCCGCACAAGTTCCTCGGCGGTCCGGGTTCGAGTGGTGTGCTCGTGTTCAACGAGCGGATCTATCACAAGGAGTTGCCGCCAAGCGTCGGCGGCGGGGGCACCGTCGATTACGTCAGCCCGGTCGACCAGGACTTCGTCAAGGACGTCGAGGAACGGGAGAAGGCCGGCACGCCCGGCGTATTGCAGACGATGAAGGCCGCGCTCGCATTCCAGGTAAAACGCGACGCCGGCGTCGAGCGCATCGAGCGGCGCGAACAGGAGCTGCTCGGTCGCGCGAAGCGGAAGTGGGAGAACAACCCCGGCATCGAGATCCTCGGCAACACCGACATGTCACGCCGCATCGGGATCGTCAGCTTCAATGTCCGTGACTGCGACGGGAAGTACCTGCACCCGAAGCTGGCTACGGTATTGCTGAACGACCTGTTCGGCATCCAGTCACGCGCCGGCTGCAGCTGCGCCGGCCCGTACGGCCACCGATTGCTCGACATCGACCAGGAGACCTCGGAGCAATACCGCGACTGGGTCCGGAAGGGCTACCAGGGCATCAAGCCTGGCTGGTGCAGGGTCGGCTTTCACTATGTCATGGACGATGCGGAAGCCGATTACGTCGTCGCTGCCGTCGACTTCCTGGGCCGGCACGGCCACAAGTTCCTGGCGCTGTATGATTTCGACGTGCATACCGGCATGTGGAGCCATCGAGAATACGACGAGAAGCCGGAAGAATTCACGCTCGAGGCTGCACTGCGGTCGACCGGTTGCGAACTGACGGCGCTGCCGGCCGACGTGCGGGCGCGCCTCTACCAGAGCTACCTGGACGAGGCGCTCGAGATTGCCAATAGCGTTTCCGAGGACGACATCGACCGCGGCGAACTGCTCGACGGCAAGTTCGGCAAACTGCAGTTCTTCGCCGCCTGATCCCGACAGGCCGCTAGCAGGGGGTTGAAAAACATCCTGCTAGACCTGCCGCGGCTGCTCGACCGGCAGTCCGGCCGCGTGCCAGGCAACGATGCCGCCCGCCATGGAGCGGACGTTGCGATAGCCCAGGTCCAGGAGCGTCCTGGCGGCCAGCGCGGAGCGTCCGCCGGTGCCGCAATAGAGCACGATGGCGCGGTCTTCCGGCGCGGACTCCTGATCCGGGTGGCGCTCGGCTACGAGCCTGTGTATTTCGAATTCCAGCAAGCCGCGCGGCGCATAAACGGCGCCCGGGATGTGGCCGCGCTGGTATTCGTTCAGCTCGCGGATATCGACGAGCATGGTGCCGGTACTCGCGCAGTCCTGGGCGTCGGTCACGGCGCACTCCCTGATCTTCGCTTTCGCCATTGCGACGTAATCGGACGGATTCATCAGCATCGGGCGGGTCTCCGCTTTGGGCTTGTCACTGCGCCTGGTTGGTAACTGTCGAATACGGATTCGGTGGCATGAGGTCCGGCGGGATCGGTGCGCGTCGGCGGTCCTTTTCCGGCGGGTAGTACTCGGCGAGGTAGGTGACGATCTTGCGCTCGGTTTCCGGGTCGAATTGAGCCAGGTTCTGGGTCGCCTGCATCCAACGGATAATATTCAGCCACTGCGCCTCGGTGCCGCGCTGCTGGGTCACGAGCTTCGGCGAATGGCAGGCGATGCAGTTCGCGCGGACGATTTCCCAGTCCCCGGCCATCTTGAATCCGCTGTAGGGATCCAGCGCCGGCTCCTCGGCCAGCGCGAGCGAACCGAGCAACGCGGCGCCGGCAAGTAGCAGGGTCCGACGCGAGCCCATCAGGCCACCTGCACGGCGATGCGATGGCACGCGTTGTTGAGGTAACCGCGCGGGTTCCAGCCCGGTACGACCATCGGCTGCGCATGGCCCCGGCTGTCCGTGGCTCGCGCCCAGATCTCGTAATAGCCAGCCTCCGGAAAGTCCAGTTCGGCGTTCCAGTGCTGCCAGGCAAGCCTGTTCGCAGGCTTTTCCAGCCGGGCCTTCTGCCAGGTCGCACCGAAGTCGGTCGAAACGTGCACCGCCTTCACCGACAGGTCGCCCGCCCAGGCGTGGCCGCGTACGCCGAGCCTGCCGCCGAGCGCGTGCTCGATGCCGGATTTCGGATAGGTGATGACGGATTTCACCGGCATCGATTCGATGATGCACATGTCCTCGTCCGGCACCTCGGAGCCGGGAGCGACCGGTTTGCAGGGCACACGATAGGACGCGCCGCCCATCTTTTCGCCGTCGTGAACCTGGTTGCGGACGACGATCTGCTTCAGCCACTTGCCCGATACCGACGCCGGCCAGCCGCCGCAGACAAGTCTCAACGGGTGCCCGTTCATATGCGGGATGTCCTCGCCGTTCATGGCCCACGCGATCAGCGATTCGTTCTCCAATGCCTTCGACATCGGCACGCCGCGCGATATCGTGGCCTTGCTCGTGTCCCCGCTGGCGTGCGTGTCCGCGCCGTAATAACCGATGTACACCGCGTCGTCCCTGATCCCGACATGCTCGAGCACGTCTTTCAAGCGCACGCCGGTCCATTCCGGGCAGCCGACGGCGCCGACCGCCCACTGGTTGCCGGAGGCCGGCGGTACGAACTCGCCGCGGCCATTGCCGCCGCACTCGATCTGCAACTGGTAGGTGTAGTGCCGGAACAGGCGCTTCAGGTCCGCGATCGTGAAGCTCATCGTTCTTGCGGCGGATTCGCCGCTTACTTCCAGCGTCCATGTCGCCGGGTCGATGTTCGCCGCGAACGGGGGTACACCGTTGTTCCGCACGAACAGGTACTTCGCCGGCGTGATGCGGTCGTCCAGCAGGTGCGCGGGCGTCTCCGCATTCACGGGCCGGTCATTCAAAACGATCAGGTCTTCCTTGCCGGGTAGCGCGAATGGGGCGGTCGCCTGCGCGAGCGCGGCCGGGATCAGCCCGCCGGGCATCAGGTGGGCAAACGGGATCGTGGCGCCAACCGCCGCGGACATCGCGGCAAGTCCTCCCCGGGTAAGAAATCCACGCCGGGTTACCGGATCCGTCTTCCTGCCCCAGACGAGTTCGTCGGCGCGTACGGGATCCTCTGCATAAAGTTCATGAATTCCACGTCGTTTCTTGGACACTGTCGCTCTCCGGGAGTGGAATGAAATACCTGCCTGCCGACCTCAGTACAGGATCGAGATCAGCGTAATGCTGACGACACCGACCAGGACAGCGGAGAACAGACCGACGCCCAGCGGTTTCAAGCCGATGTCCTTCAGCCCCTTGATGCTCGTGCCGAGGCCGACGGCGGCCATGGCAACCGCAAGACAAAGTTCCGCAGCTTCCTTGGTGTAGTTGACGACCGCCTTCCACTGCGTCGGCTCGAGTACGCCGAAAGCCCGGTCGCCCATGTCTCCGACGGTACGCAGGAGACTCATGCAGGCGAAGCCGATGACGAACAGTGGCACCATCGTCCACCATTTCGGCGCCTGCCCGCCCTCGGTCGAAGTCCGGTGATAGACGATGCTCATCAGGGGGATGATCACCAGCATGCCGAGATTCCGGACGAGCTTCGTGACGGTAGCCGCATCGAGGGCGATCGCATCGCCGTAGTACTGCTGGTAGACGAGGCCGGCTCCGGCGACCTGTGCCGTTTCGTGCACTGACGTGCCGAGGAACAGGCCGCTCGCGAAAGCGTCGCCGCTGAATATGGCATGTGCGGCAAACGGATATACCAGCATCGCGATAACGCCGAACAGCGTCACGCAGGCAACGGAATAGGCGACTTCGTCGTCCTTTGCGCCGATCGTCGGTGCGGTGGCGACAATGGCCGTTGCACCGCAGATACTCGTGCCGACGGCGATGAGCGTGCCCAGTTTGCCGCTCATACCGAGTTTGCGGCTCAGGTAGGTGACGATGAGCAGCGCGGACGCGACAGCGCCGATGATGACGGGCAGGGCCTGCAGGCCGATGGCGCCGGCCTCACTGAGGCTCAGGCGTATGCCCAGCAGTACGATACCGAGCCGCAGCACGCGTACCAGGCCGAAGCGTATGCCGGGCTGGAACGTGGCCGGCAGGCTGAAGGTGTTGCGGACAATGATGCCGAGGATGATCGCCATCATGATCGCGCTGATCGGGCTCTTGGGCAGCCCCATCCAGGTGACGCCGATCAGTTCGGACAGGAAGTGGCCGCCTACGGCCAGGATCAGTGCAAGGATAAGCCCCGGTAGTATGGCCATAGGGTGGTCCGTTCGAGGTTTCGGGAGAGAAAAGGGCGCGGGAATCGGATTCCTCACGCCCTGTGTTCGAGTCGCCTAGGCCGCCGTGTGCTTGATCAGGAAGCGGTAAACCGAACCGTCCTGCGAGTGCTCGACCAGTTCGTTGCCGGTCTGGCGGCAGAAAGCCTGGAAGTCGGCCACCGAGCCCGGGTCGGTGGCCAGGATTTCGAGCGTTCCTCCGGCGGGAACTTCCTTCAGTGCCTTTTTGGCTTTCAGGATGGGCAGTGGGCAGTTGAGGCCCTTTGCATCGAGAGTTTTGTCTGCCATTTCGATAGAACTCCGTCGTGATCAGATGAACAGGTTGATGTCGGACTTGGTCGCGCACTCGATGTAGGTTGCCGCGCCGCCCAGTTCCGGCCCCTCGATCATGTCGTCGAGAGAGTACTCGAACAGGTCCATCGTCATCTGGCAGGCGATCATTCGCACATCGGCGTCGAGCGCCATTTCGCGGAGATCCTCGATCGATGCAACACCTTTCTTGTTCATCAGGTTCTTCATCATCTTCGAGCAGGCCGCGTCGACGCCCGGGATTGCAGTCAGGATGTTGGGCAGGCCCATGTGAGCGCCCATCATCGGCATTTTCATAGCCGGGTTACCGGCAGCGGTCAGCTGCAGGTCGAGCTTTTTTAATAAGAGCGGCAGCCCATAGAAGGTGAAGAACATGGTCACCGGCAGGCCCATCGCTGCGGCGGTCGTGCCCAGGATGAACGGGGGATAGGCCCAGTCCAGCGACCCCTTGGTCACGATGATGGTCATGCTCTTGGTTGCGGGAGCGGCTGCCGGCGCCTGACCGGTGCTTCCCGTTACGACTTTCGCTTCGCTCGACATGGCTCGACACCCCTTTGTCTGACGTGGCCTCTGGCGCGGTAAGGCATATTAGAATATCAGAATTGTCTTTATTAGGTGAATAGAATATTCTCGACCAAGCTCTGTGCGCCGCGAGCGCGCCCGAACGGCCAATTCGAATTGCACAATCTACCGCCAGACAGCCGACACGCCAATGCTCCGGGTCAGCCGTCCCGGCCGACGGCCGTGGCGTCTGCGACTCGTGCCCCGGTTTTCGTTGGCAGCGACGTCTATCGTCGTGCAGCTTTCGGTTCCAATCACCCGCTCATGATCGTGCGCCACGCGGCGGTCATGGATCTCGCCCGGATCATGGGGTGGCTCGGGGAGCGCAACTTCCGTGACACGGTGCCCGCGACCGTCGAGCAGCTGATCGAGTTTCATGATCCGGCCTACGTAGAGGCCCTGCAATACGCAGACGCCGCAGGACGAGTCGAGCCGGGCGCTCGCTCCCGCTACAGCATCGGTACGCTCGAGAACCCGCTGTTTCCAGGGCTGTTCCAGCGCGCCGCGACGACGGTCGGAGGCTCCGTCCTGGCCGCCGGCCTGGCCCTGGAGGGCCACACTGCGTTTCATCCCTCCGGCGGCACTCACCATGGCCGGCGCGATCGGGCCAGCGGCTTCTGCTAT
>JAOUIH010000134.1 GCA_029884165.1 Gammaproteobacteria bacterium
GGGGTCCTCGATCGCCCGCCGGATGCGGTCGGCCGTCCAGCGCCAGCGCAGGCCGTGCTCGACGAGCAGGCGCGACATCGAGGCAAGCTGCCTGGCCTCGGAACGGTGTGCGGCGCGCAGGATAAGTGTTTCCCGGGCTTGCATGGCATGGCGTACCTTGGGTTAATCGACCTGATGCTAGGTCAACTTGCCGGGTCATTACCACCACCATAGAATGCGCAGGCTCTCAGCCTGCAGGGACTGCGACGAGGCACAAAGCTCCCGGACGATGCCGATCGACTACGACCAACTGATGGCGGCCCGGGCCGTGGACCAGCCCTTCGAATACGACGAGGCTCGCGCGATCCTGTACGCGCTGGGCATCGGCTTCGGCGCCGACCCGACGAATCCCAAGGAACTCCCCTACGTCTACGAGGGCGCCGCGCTCCGGACGGTCCCGAGCATGGCGACGATGCTCGCGTCGATCGATTTCCTGGACGATTGCGGCTGGAATTACGACCGCCTGCTGCATGGCGAGGAGAGGCTCGAGCTGTACCGTCCGCTGCCGCCGGCCGCCAGGCTGCTCGCCAACAGCCGCGTAACAGCGGCCTACGACCGCGGCACCGACAAGGGCGCCGTGATCCTCGTGCAGACCGACGTGCGGCTGGCCAAGGACGACACGGCGCTGTTCACGCTCGGATCGACGCTGCTGGCCCGGGCCGATGGCGGCTTCGGCGGGCCGAAAGCACCAACCCTGCCCGCACACAGGCTGCCGCGCCGGGAGCCGGACCTCGTCTGCGAGCTGCCGACCCGGCGCGACCAGGCGCTGCTGTTCCGGCTGTCGGGCGACTTCAGCCCGCTGCACGCCGACCCGAAGCTGGCCAAGCGCCTCGGTTTCTCCGCACCGATCCTGCACGGCCGCTGCACCTACGGCATTGCCTGCCGTGCGATCCTGCAGACGATCTGCGACTACGACTTCACGCTGATCACGGGCTTCGACGCGCGCTTCTCGGCGCCCGTCCTGCCGGGGGATACGCTGGCGACGCACATGTGGCAGGATGGCAACATCGTGTCGTTTCGCTGCGTCGCGAAAGCCCGCAATTCGGTGGTCATCAACCACGGCAAATGCACGCTGGCGACCTAGCGCCGCACGGCAATCAAGAACCAGACTGAGGACGTCTCATGGCCGAACGCATTGTTATCGACCGGCAGGATCACATCGCCTATGTGACGCTCAACCGACCGGACAAGCACAACGCGGTCGACCGTGCGATGTTTGATGCGTTTATCGATGTCGGCCGCGAGCTGTCCTCCGATCGGGCCCTCCGCGCGGTCGTGCTGTCAGGGCGCGGCGATAACTTTTGTGCCGGCATCGACATCGCGGTCTTCCAGGACGAGAGCGGGGCGGCAGCGGGTGAGGCGAACATGAAACCGCTCCCCGGTTCCCTCGCGAATTATTACCAGAACGCGGCCTGGGTCTGGCGCAGCCTGCCGGTACCGGTCATCGCCGCCCTGCGGGGCTACGTATTCGGCGCCGGCCTGCAGACGGCGCTCGGCGCGGACGTCCGTTACGCGGAACCGAACGCGCGGCTGTCGATCATGGAAATCAAGTGGGGGCTCGTCCCGGACATGGGTATCACGGCGACGCTGCCGGGGCTGATGCCGATCGACCGGGCGCTGGAACTCACGTGGAGCGGGCGCATCGTCGAGGCTCGAGAGGCCTGCGAGCTGGGACTGGTGACGGCGCTCAGAGACGACGCAAAGGCCGCGGCGACTGCGCTCGCCGAATCGATCGCTGCCAAATCGCCCGACGCAGTGCGCGCCGTCAAGCGCCTGTATTACGAGTCCTGGCGGGAAACGGCGGCGAAGGGGCTGCGCCTGGAGGCGGACCTGCAGGCGCGCGTCATGTCGCTGCCGAACGTGCGCGAGGCGGCGCACGCCAATTTCGAGAAACGCAAACCGGAGTTCGGCGACGCGCAAATCTAGACGCCGTCGACAAAGGGCGTCCGGCCCTTTATCAAGCTCGCGAGCCGAGCCCGGCACGGGTCCGGACTCGCTTTCGGTCGATGTCTTGCACAGGCAGCCTGTTACTGGCAGGAGGCCTGCCCGGCGGCGAGCCCGCGCGTCAGGATATCCGGAAATTCAGCGACGATGGTCTCGGCCATGGCCGGGTTGCCATGAAACCACTTCGGTATCCAGTTGAGAGCGCCCATTACCGCGTTGCCGGTCATGCGTACGTTGCAGGGCGCAATGCTGCCGTCGTCGATGCCTTGCTGGAGTATCGCCTCGAAGACGGCGCTGTGACGGCGTGACACGGCAAGAATTTCTTCCCGGTGCTCGCGTTTCAGCGACGGGATCTCGCTCATGATCGCGACCGGGCCACGCTCGCCGACCATGATCTCGACGTGGTAGCGGATGTAGAGGCGTGCCTGCTCGAGCCCGGTCGCGCCCTCTGCGCGCCCCCGGTCCATGGCTTCCTGGCCGAGCTCCGCCGCGCGCCGGTAGCACTGGTAAACGAGCTCTTCCTTGTTGCGCACATAATAGTAGAGAGCCGCGTCGGTCAGGCCGAGATGCCGGGAGACGTCCTTCAGCGACGTGCCGCTGTAACCCTTCTCGTTGAAGCAGCGCGCGGCGGCCTTCAGCATGCGGTCGCGCTGCACGTTGAACCGGTTCGCTTCGGCGATTTGCGCCATGGGATCTTGAGTTCTGCCGGAGACTGCATTATTTTAATCTGCATTAAAATTTTTGCAACGCCGGAATCGATTGATTTCCAATGCTAATTTCCCCCAGCCGGGGCGAAATTCCGGCGCAGCAACGGAGGTTCTGGATCGATGAGCACCGAGGCCCGCGACCTGCCGGGCGTTTCGCGCAAGTCGGAGCAGGCGCCGCTGCGGTTCGTGACCGCCGCGTCGCTGTTCGACGGCCACGACGCCGCCATCAACATCATGCGCCGCCTGATCCAGGCCGAGGGTGCGGAGGTCATCCACCTCGGGCACAACCGCAGCGTCGACGACATCGTCCGTGCGGCGCTGCAGGAGGATGCCGACGGCATCGCCGTCAGTTCCTACCAGGGCGGCCACAACGAGTTCTTCCGCTACATGATCGACCGCCTGCGCGAGGCCGGTGCGCAGCATATCCGCGTCTTCGGCGGTGGCGGCGGCACGATCACGCCGGCCGAGATCCGCGAGCTGATGGACTACGGCGTCGAACGCATCTACCACCCGCACGACGGCATGGCGATGGGGCTCAAGGACATGATCCACGACCTGGTCGAGCGCACGGCCCGCGCGCGCGCCGGCGTGGCCCCCCCGGCCGCGGCGACGATCGAGGACCCGCGGGGCATCGCGGCGACGATGTCGGCGATCGAGGAAGGCGCAATCGAGGAGGGCGCGCTGGCGCGCCTGCGCAAGGCGTGGAAAATGAAAGCGGGCCGGGCGCCGGTAGTCGGCGTCACCGGCACCGGCGGCGCCGGCAAGAGCAGCGTCACGGACGAGATGCTGAACCGCTTTCTCGCCAGTTTCCCGGACATGCGGATCGCAGTGCTCGCGGTAGACCCGACGCGCCGCCGGACCGGGGGCGCGCTGCTGGGCGACCGGATCCGGATGAATTCGCTGCGCTCCGAGCGCGTGTACATGCGTTCGATCGCGACGCGCCGCCAGCATCTCGCGACCAGCGAGATGCTGGGCGACCAGATACTGTTCCTGAAATCGCTCGGCTTCGACCTCATCCTCGTCGAGACGGCGGGTATCGGCCAGAGCGACAGCGAGATCGTCGACCTGGTCGACTTCTCGGTCTACGTCATGACCAGCGACTACGGCGCGGCGAGCCAGCTCGAGAAGATCGACATGCTCGACTTCGCCGACGTCATCGTGCTGAACAAGTTCGACAAGCGCGGCGCCGAGGACGCGCTCCGGGACATCCGCAAGCAGTGGAAGCGCAATCACCAGCAGTTCGACGTGCCGGTCGACGAGATCCCCGTCTACCCGACCATCGCGAGCCAGTTCAACGATCCCGGCGTCACGTGGATGTTCACCGAGCTGTGCCGCCGCATGGCGCTCAAGCTGAACCTGGATCCCGGGGAGTGGGCGCCGGGCTTCGATGTCGGTGAGAAGGAGCCGCGTTCGGTAGCGATCATTCCGGGCAGCCGCATCCGCTACCTCGCGGAGATCAGCGAGCAGGGCCGCTCGATCAATCGGTCGATCGACCGGCAAGCCGAGGCGGCCAGCCACCTGCAGTCGCTGCACGACGCGCTGCAGGCTCTCGACGACCCTGCGCTGCCTGCGGCGTTCGAACGCTACGCGGATGACGCGCTGACGGACGCCTCCGATGCCACGCGCACGGTACTTCGGCAGCGTTACCAGGAGACGCTCGGCGAACTCGACGCCGACGCGCTCGAGCTGCTGCGGGGCTGGGAAAACCGCCGGGCCGGGGCGCGCGCCGACGAATACAGCTACGAGGTCCGCGGCCGCGAGATCACGGGCTCGAATTACAGGGAAAGTTTGAGCCACCTCAGGATCCCGAAGATCGCCCTGCCGTCGTTCCGCGACTGGGGCGAACTGCTCCGTTTCCTGAAGAAGGAAAACCTGCCCGGCTCCTACCCGTACACCGGCGGCGTCTATCCCTACCGCCGCGAGGGCGAGGACCCGACCCGCATGTTCGCGGGCGAGGGTACGCCCGAGCGGACGAATCGCCGTTTCCACTACCTCTCGCAGGGACAGCCGGCGGCGCGGCTGTCGACGGCATTCGATTCGGTCACGCTGTACGGCGAGGATCCGCACGAGCGGCCGGACATTTACGGCAAGGTCGGCAACTCGGGGGTCTCCATCGCGAGCGTCGACGACATCAAGAAGCTCTACTCCGGTTTCGACCTGTGCGACCCGAAGACTTCGGTATCGATGACGATCAACGGCCCTGCGCCGATGATCCTCGCGTTCTTCATGAACGCGGCGATTGACCAGCAGGTCGAGAAGCACCTGAAGGAATCGGGCCAGTGGGCGGCAGCGCAGGCGAGGATCGACGAGTATTTCGAAGGGCGGCAGCGCCCGCGTTATGCCGGCGAGCTGCCGGCAGGCAACGACGGGCTGGGGCTCGGCCTGCTCGGCATTTCGGGCGACAGGCTCGTCCCGCCGGAGGTCTACGAGAAGATCCGGGCGCGCACGCTCAGTACGGTGCGCGGCACCGTGCAGGCCGACATCCTGAAGGAAGACCAGGCGCAGAACACCTGCATCTTCTCGACGGAATTCGCGATGCAGATGATGGGCGACGTCCAGCAGTTCTTCATCGAGAACAATGTCCGCAACTATTACAGTATCTCGATCAGCGGATACCACATCGCCGAGGCTGGCGCCAACCCGATCAGCCAATTGGCCTTCACGTTGTCGAACGGCTTCACGATCGTCGAGTACTACCTTGCGCGCGGCATGAACATCGACGATTTCGCGCCTAACCTGAGCTTCTTTTTCTCTAACGGGATGGATCCCGAGTACAGCGTCATCGGGCGCGTCGCCCGGCGAATCTGGGCGCGGGCGATGCGCGAGCGTTACGGCGCGAGCGCGCGTAGCCAGATGCTGAAGTACCACGTGCAGACGTCCGGGCGCAGCCTGCACGCGCAGGAGATCAGCTTCAACGATATCCGCACGACGCTGCAGGCCCTGTACGCGCTGTTCGACAACTGCAACAGCCTCCACACGAACGCGTTCGACGAGGCGATCACGACGCCGACGGAGCAATCGGTGCGGCGTGCGGTCGCGATCCAGCTGATCATCGCGCGCGAACTCGGGTTGAATTACTGCGAAAACCCCTGGCAGGGTTCGTTCATCGTCGACGAGCTGACCGACCTGGTCGAAGAGGCGGTGTACAAGGAGTTCGACCGTATCTCGGAGCGCGGCGGCGTGCTCGGCGCGATGGATACGATGTATCAGCGCGGCAAGATCCAGGAAGAAAGCCTCTACTACGAAAGTCGCAAGCACGACGGCAGCTACCCGCTGATCGGCGTCAACACCTTCCTGCCCAAGGCCGGGCAGGAGGACGAGGTCGGGGAACAGGAGCTCATCCGTTCCAACGACGAGGAGAAGCAGCAGCAGATCGCCAATGTGCGTGCGTTCCAGGCGACGCACGCTGACGACGCCGAGGCCGCACGCAGGGCGCTGCAGGATGTGGCAAGACGACGCGATAATGTTTTCGCGGAACTCATGCGGACGGTGAAGTCCAATTCCCTCGGGCAGATCTCGAAGGCCCTGTACGAGGTAGGCGGCGAATACCGGCGCAACATGTAGGTGGCCGGGCATGCCGGATCTCCGTCAGGCTTGCAGCGCCGCCGCGGATGCGGGTAGCCTCCCGCGGCGGGGCGTAAATCGGGTTCCGACATGAGCAACAACGCCAGATTGAAATCTTTGTTCGTCCTGCCGTCGGTCGTCGTCAGCATGGCGATACTCGTTGCCGCGCTTGTGATGGCAACGATGTCCTGGCGCGAGAGGGTCGCGTGGCTCGGCGCCGCCGCGTCGGCGCTGCCGTTGCTGCTCATCATGACGCGTCTGATGCTGGCGCCGGTTCCCCGGACCTCGGAGTCGATGCCGCTGGCGTTGCTGGTAGCATTCGGCGGCGTGACCGTCGCCGCGTGGGAACTCCTGTACGAGGGTGCCGCGACCTGGCGGCCCTTGCTCGCGGCCGCGGTGGCGACACTGCTGCTGCTCCTGTACGTGTTCTGGTATTCGCGCTTCGGCCGGCACCCCGACCCCCGCCTCGATGTGGGGGCCAGGCTGCCCGACTTCGAACTCGCCGACATCGACGGCAAGACGGCCAGGTCGGCCGAGCTTCGCGGTGCGCCGGCGGTGCTGCTGTTCTATCGTGGCAACTGGTGCCCGATCTGCATGGCCCAGCTGCGCGAACTGGCGCAGCGCTACCAGGATCTCGCCAAGCTCGGCGTGACCGTCTGGCTGATCAGCCCGCAGCCGGAGCGGCGGACGAGGGCCCTGGCGGACAAGCTCGGAATTCCGTTCCGGTTCCTGGTCGACCGCGATAACACGGTGGCCGAGGAGCTCGCAATCGCAGTGGAAAACGGCGTACCCGCGGGCCTGCCGGGCGCTTACCCGCCGGACACGGTCATGCCGACGGTGATCGTCACAAACGCGTCCGGCACGATCGTGTTTTCCGATCAAACGGACAACTACCGCGTCCGGCCGGAGCCTGATATCTTCATCGCGATTTTGAGACGTGCCGGAGCAATAGCAGCGTGAGTGACGAAAGACCCAGGAGCTTCCTCGACAACCCGACTCTCTACCAGGGCACGTATCTCGAATTCCTCGGATTTCACCTGACCGCCTGGAGCGACGGCTTCGCGCGGCTGGAAATGCCGGTGCGCGGCGAGCACCGCAATACGGTCAAGTACCTGCACGGCGGCGTCATTGCCTCCCTGCTGGACATTGCGGGCGCGGTCGCCGGCAGTTACGGCGTTTCGAACGAGTTCGTGTCGGTCACGATCAACCTGAACTGCAACTTCATGTCGCCGCACACCGGCAAGTCGGTGATCGTCGAGGGCGAGCTCATCCGCAGGACCAATACGATCTTCTTCGCGCAGTCGAAACTGCTCGACGCGGACAACAAACGCCTGTGCGCGACCGCGACGGGTACCTACAAGCGGCAGGCCAGGAACTCGAACGTCCCGATCGGCTGAGCCGCAGCCCAACGGAGAACACGATGGACAGCTTCAGGGTGGATGGCAAGCTGGCGCTGGTCACTGGCGCCGGCTCGGGTCTCGGCAGGCAGTTCGCGTTGACGCTGGCAGAGGCGGGCGCGACGGTCGCGCTCGCCGCGCGGCGCCGTGACAAGCTCGAGGAGACGGCGGCGCTCGTCGCCGGGGCCGGCGGCAAGGCACTGTGTCTCGAACTCGATGTCACGGACTCGAGCTCGATAGCTGCATGCTTCGACGAACTGAAAGCAGTGGCCGGCGCACCGGATATACTCGTAAACAATGCGGGCGTCGCGCGCCAGGCTTTCCTGACG
>JAOUIH010000135.1 GCA_029884165.1 Gammaproteobacteria bacterium
ACAATTGCCCGGCGACGCTGCATGTGCCCTGCGCCGCCGCGACATCCAGCAGCACGAGCTCGTCGGGCAGCTCGAATTCGAGCGTGACGTTCTCCGCGTCGAGTCCGGTAACGCCGGCTTCGGGCTCGGCATTGACGACACTTATCGTTCCGCCGAAAACGATGCCGTCCTTGACGGTCTCGACATCGAGCCGGATGTCCGCGCCGACGACCGCCAGCTGCGCGACCGTGAAGCCGGTGGAGCGGCAGGATTCCAGGTTGTCCATGTCCTTCAGGCACAGCGTCACGATCTTCGGTCCGGTCGTGGCATAGGTGTGTATGGCGTTGACCGAGGTCGTGCCCGACGCTTCCAGTCCGTCGGCGCTGAACAGGACGCCGGTCTGGCCGAACGTGTCGTCGGACGAGTCGTCGGGCGTGCCGCCGTCGTCGAATACCGCGTCACCGCCGTTCTCGATCGTGCCGTCCCCCCAGAACATGCGCACGCGGTGATTGCTGCCGAAGTCGTCGAACAGCGTGCCGTCGATCATGACCGGGAACCCGGCCGCGGCGCGCTCGGGCGGGTCCAGCAGCACGATGGGAATGTCGTTTTTCGAGGCAACGTCGATGCCGACCTCGGCGGGCTCCGCCGCCCCGTAGGGATCGACAATCTCCGTGCCGGTCGCCGGGTCGGTGTCCAGGCCGGTGTAAGCGTCGGTGACGGTGAATGCAAACGAGTCGCTGCCGAAAAAGTCGGGGTCCGGCGTGTAGGTCCAGACCTCTGTGCCGGCATCCAGTATCGCGTCGCCTGGATCGCCGCCCGGCGTGAGCGTGCCGGATGCCGGCTGACGGGCGATCTCGAAAACCAGTTCGTCGAGGCCGAAAATATCGCGGTCCGTGATGCCGTCAGGGTCGGTTCCGCGCAGCACGATGACGACCGAGCCGTCCTCGTTGACGTCGACGGCCTGGGCCTCCGGCAGCGGCTGGCGATAATTGCGCTGCACGTCGATCGTCACGGTGGTCGCATTGCTGTCGACGAGCCCGTCGTTTGCAACGAAAGTGAACGTATCGGTGACGCTACTCACGTCGAAGTTCGACACGTAGGTCACGACCGCCGAGCTGTCCGTTACCTCGGTAAACGGCGACGTCTCGAAGACGTGGACGAAATTCTCCGACTGGTCGACGACGAAGAAATTCTTCGAATTGACCGAGACGTGCTTCGGCGGCCCCATGTTTCCGAGAACGAAACCGCCCTCGCTCGCCGCGTTGATGCCGTTGCCCGATGACTCCGCCTGCCCCGCAAAGGTGCCGTCCGTGTCGAAGCGCTGGACGCGCTGGTTGCCGTAGTCGGCCACGTAGAGGATGTCGTTCGGATCGGTGGCAAGAAACGCCGGGGACGAAAACTGGCCCGGCTCGCTGCCGGACTCGATACCGCCCGGTACGGTGCACGCAGCGGCGACGGTGCAGGTGAAGCCGCGCGTGCGTTGTTTGCCCGTGTCGCAGGCCTGATTGTTGCTGCCGTTGCAGCGGCCCATCCAGCCGACGTACTCGCCGAGTACGAGCTCGCCCGCTTCATCCCTCGTCGGCGCTGTGAACTTGTGGATGCGGTCGCAGCCGATGTCCGTCACGTAGATATTGCCCGCGCCGTCGATCGTCAACGAATCCGGGAAAACAGGATTGCCCGGTCCGAAACAGACCCCGTCGTCGAGAACGTATGCACTGCCGGCATCGTTTGTCAGCCAGCCGACCAGATTCTGCCGGAAGCGTGGGGACGAGGGGTCCGCCGGATTCTCGCGGCGGAAGTCGAAAACAGCAACGTAGGAGCCGGCTACGACATAAACGGACTCGCGCTCGAGGTCCGCGAACGCGTTCTCGGGATCCGACGTTGCTTGGCCCGGCGGCGACGCGTTGTTACCGTCGACCGGTCCAAAATCCTGTGACTCGCAGGCGCCCGGCGTCGGCGACGTATCCGTCAGCTGCGCAGGGCAGCGATTGATCGATACCGACGGGATGCCGCTCCGCGACTTCAGCACGAAGTTCAGGAAGTTCTCGTTGGTCTCCGGGTCGCCGTCGAGTTCTTCCCTGTCGATGAAAAACGTGGCCTCGGCGCCGGAAACCGGGTTGCCGTTCGTGCCCCGGATCTGCACGTGACCCAGGAAATTGTCGTTGCGGTCCCATCTGGAGATCCGCGAAAGACGGACGTACGTGGAATCGACGTTCGGGTTGCACTGGACGTAATAGTCGAAGAAGAACTGCTCACCGTCGTCAGTCACCTGCACGAACTGCGGCTCGTAGACGAAGTCGACCGGCGCATCCAGCCCCATCAGGCAGTACTCGTCGTTAAGAAACCTGGCCACGGCGAACGAATCCACCGATCGCGCGGCCTCGATGTACGCCGTTCTCAGCCGCTCCGCCTCAGCCGGGTCGCCCGCATCCTCGATCGCCTGGAAATCGTCGTACAGGCCGCCCTGCTGGTCGGTGCGGTAGTCGTTGATGAAAAACGGCAGCAGCGGGGAAACGAACTCGCCGCGTGCCGGCGGCGTCCCGATGCGGAACGTGAGCGGGTCGGCAATCCGCTCACCGCCCGGGTCGTGGGAATACGGCAGCCTGTCGGCGTCGTTCGCGCTGAGCGTGATCGGCACTTCGACCGACGTACGCGTGATGGCACGCGGCACGTCGTTTGCTATTGGCGCCGAATTCGTGCCGGGCGTCTTCACCGTCACGAGTTGCTGCCCGGTCTCGACGTTAGGCGGCGTCGCATCGTCGGCGGCCGACCACGAGACGACCGTCCGCGTGTCGACCTCGACGATGCCGTCCGGGTCCGGCGACGCGTTCGTCACGTCCGGCTCGATGTCGGCGAGGTCCGCCACCAGCGGCTGTCCGAGGTTCACGTCGGCGATGACCAGCGGCGCGTCGCTCTCGGTAACGAGGCCCGGGGGCGGCACGAGGATCGGCGCCTGCGTATCCACGACCCGCACCGTCTGCGTCACGGTCGCGATGTTGACGGCGTCGTCGACACCGTCGCCGTCGCGGTCGGTGCCGGGCAGAGCCGGTCCCGGGTCGCGCACCGTCCAGGTTACCAGCGTGTCGCCGAGCGGGAGGAACTCCGGCGCGTCGTTGGACACCACGACCGGGCGATCGCAGCGGTCCGACGCGACGATTGTGCCCATAAGCTCGTTCAGGATGCGTGCTGTGGCGACGCCGCCGATGTCGCTCGCCTCGACCGGCCTGACCGGCTCCGTCGTCGAGATCGTGGGCGCGAAAGTATCCCAGATCGTCACCGTCTGGGTACGCGAGCGGCTGACGGTGGCAAAGCCCGTACCCATGCGGTCCGTGAGGTCATCGATGTCTACGATCTCTGCGCCGAGTTTCAGGTAGTCGAGCGCGTTGCTGTTGAGCCGCTTGTTGATGAATTCGACCAGTCTGACTTTCAAGTTGATCCAGCGCAGCGCTGCGGCAAGTTCGTCCGCATTGTCCTTCGCCGAGCCAATGACCAGGTTCTTGATAGCCTTGTCCTGGGCGATCCTGACGTCTTTCAGTATTTTTGCGAATTTCCACTCGGCAGCCGCCATGACCGGCAGCATGACCGAGGGCAGGATCGTGTCGTAGAACGGAAACATCCGTGTCTCGGCGTTCCAGACGAAGGTGTGTACGCCAGGCTCCAGCTCGTAACGCCCCGGCGCGTGCTCCGGTGCTTCGGCGCCGGGCAAAGTCGGGTCGGGGATGAACGTGTTGCGCAGCGCCTCGACGGTAAGCGTCACGTCGGTATTCGCGTGATAGATTTCCGGCACGCCGAGCACGCCGAAGTCTACCGGTACGTTGGTACCCTGGCCTTTCCTGCCCTTCAGAACGAAATCGTCCGGTATCAGCAGGTAGTCGTCAGCAAGCCGCGGCGTGAATCCCAGGTTGTTCGTGTAATCGGCATTGGTGCGCGGCATGACGAGCGTGTACGTGCAGCCGTCGGGCGAGTCCGGCAACAGTTCGAGGTCCGGTGGTGCATACAACACGGCGCGCATGAACTTCAGCCCGTAGTCGAGGCCGATCATCGAGGTCTCTGCGGCGTAGGACGTGAACGGCTCGGGTACGAAGCCGAACGGGATGAGGAAGTTATGGGTACCGATGCTGCCGAGGATGCGGCGCAAGGACTGGCGGTTACGCTGCTCCTGCTCGGCGTCATTGAGACCCAGCTCGTCGTCGAACGGCCCCTGGTACTGCGCGGTCGCGCTGCCGGCCGCCATGCCCGCCACGGCAGCAAACAGCGCCGCCAGGCAGGTCCTCCCCCATCGTGACGTGGTCATCGGTGTCACCGTTCTTTCTTCTTACCGTACTCCTGTTAGCAGCAATTTCCGGCCGGCGCCCCGAAAAGACCCCGGATAACTCGTAAGTTATTGATTAATAGATAGGGTCAGAGCGCGGTCGCGCGCTCGATCTCTGCCAGGACAGCCTCTGCGCGAACGGTTTCCGGGTGGTCCGCCCCGAACGACGCCCGCAGCACCGGCAGGGCCGCCTCGACCGCAGCCGTTGCCGCTGCGAGATCACCGGCGTCCAGGGCCGCTCGGCCGAGTTCGGCGCCCACCACTGCCGCCTGCCAGTGATCGGACCCCCATCGGTTCAATACCTGCGTCTGCGCTGACCGCAGCAGCGCGATGGCGGCCGCCGGTTCGCCGGCGACGCGCAACACGCGCGCCTGCAGCAGCATGAGATCGGGACGCCCCGAGAGAGCGGCATCAGCGGGTGTCCCGTCGAGCGCGAAGTAACCGTCTAGCGCCGCCTGCGCTCGCCCGGGCCGGTTCCTCGCAAGCTCCAGGCGCGCGAGCGCAATCTGCCTGCCCGTCACCGCATAGTCTGTGTCGAAGTGCTCGTCGCCAAGTTCGCGATCCGCGCCGAGCATCGAAGCTGCTTCGTCGAGCCGCCCGGTTTCGATGTAAAGGGTCGCAAGATCCAGTTGTGCCGTCTGCTGGCCACGCCGGCTGCCGCCCGGCAGGGCCTCGAAAATTTCGAGTGCCTCCCTGAGTAACGGCTCGGCCTCCGCGTAACGCCCGAGCAAACTGAGCGTATTCGCCCATGCCTTGATCGACATGCCCACGTCGTGGCTGCCTTCGCCGAGGCTGACGCGTTCCCAGCGCACGATCTCTTCGAAAAGCTCGTTCGCCGCACTCAGATTGCCTTTCGCCTTCAGCACCGACGCGAGTTCGTACATCGGAAACGTTACGTCCGGATGTCCCGTATCGAAAATAGATTGAGCGATCGACAGGCTGCGCCGGGCCTCGCGCTCGGCGTCGTTCCATCTCCCGAGATCCTGGTAAATGCGCGACAGGAGACTTACCGTCGCCGCTACCCTCGGATGCGTCCCGCCGAACACGGCTTCCCGCATGGCGATGGCGCGTTCGGCATAGTCGGCCGCGAGTGCGAGATCCGTGCTGCGGGAGTAATACCAGGCGAGATTGTGCAGCGACAGCGCGATCTTCTCGTGCGGCGGATCGAACAGCTGCTCACGCATCGAAAGCGTCTGTTGCAGGCAGGCGATGCCTTCTTCGCGCCGATCCATCTCGACAAGCACGAGCCCGAGATTGTTGACGGCATCGGCCCAGGCGTCGCTGATGCCTGCACCCGATGCTTCGAAGGCATCGATGGATGAGCGGATCATTGCCTCGGCTTCCGCGTGACGCGGGGCAAGCCGGAGCAGATCGCCGAGATCGTTGCGCAGCGTTCCAATCAACACCAGGTCGTCGGCCGCATGTTCCTCCGCAAGCGTCAGCGCCTGCCGCTGCAGGTCGAGCGCCTCGTCGTAATCCGAAAGTCCTTTATATACACCGGCCAGCGTCGCCAGCACGTTGGCTTTGACTAACGGCGAGTCTCCGAGCTGATCGTCGACTCGCTCACGGCCGAACTCGAGCAACTCGCGCACGGAGCGCTCTTTGCCGGCTGACGTGTCGGGATGGGCTTCCTGGAACAGACTGACGAGGAAACCGGATATAGCCTCGGCATTGCGAGCTTCCGCGGTTGCGCGGCGTTCCGCTTCGCGCGCCTCGATGAATCCGGCTGTCGTCGCGATGGCGCCGACGACGATCGCCGTGAGCGTTGCCGCAACGCCGGTCGCGGCAATGCGATTGCGTCGCCAGAATCGCGACAACAGGTATGCCGTGGTCGGCGGCCGCGCAAGGATAGGCCGATGGCCCAGGTACCGTTCGAGGTCCGCGCTTAGCCCGGCGGCGGACTGGTAGCGCCGTGCCGGATCCTTGCGCAGGCATTTCATCAGGATGGTGTCCAGGTCGCCGCGCAGCTGCCTGGAGCGGACCGAATCGACCCGCGTGCTCGGACGGGGTGGGCGGTCCGAGGTGATGATGCCTTCCATCTCGCCGGCGCTGGTCTGTGCGGTGATTTCGTAGGGAAAGGAATCGGTCAGAAGCTCGTACAGCAGCAGGCCAAGGGCATACACGTCGCTGGCCGTCGTGATCGGCTCGCCAAGCACCTGTTCCGGACTCGCATGACGGGGCGTGAACAGGCGCGACCCGTCCACGGTGAGCGCGGCGCTCTCCGACATGTTTGCGTCGATCAGCTTGGCAATGCCGAAGTCGAGCAGCTTGGGTACGCCGTCCGTGGAGACCAGGATGTTCGATGGCTTGATGTCACGGTGGATAACCAGATTCGTGTGCGCGTAGTCCACGGCCGCGCACACATTGCAAAACAGCCTGATGCGTGCATCGACTGACAGCGCGTGGCTCCGCCCGTATTCGTCGATCGGCACGCCGTCGATATACTCCATCACCAGATAGGGGATGCCTTCGTCGGTTTCGCCGCCGTCGAACAGCAGGCCGATGTTGGGGTGCCTCAATCGCGCGAGGATTTGCCGTTCCGCTTCAAATCGTCGGCGCAGCTCCTCGCTGGCCAGCCGCGCTGGCAGCAGCTTTATCGCAACCCTCTGTTCGAATCGTTCGTCGGTGCGGCACGCAAGGAATACGAGCCCCATGCCTCCTTCGGCGATGCGCTTCTCCACGGTATAGGCACCGATCCGCGTTCCCAGCCAGCGATCTGTCTGCGACGAGGCCAGTGACTCGGCCGCGCTGCCGACGGCCTCCCGAATGTCAGCATCATCGACGTCGCCGTCCAGCAGGGACTGCAGCAATTCGCGTAGCGCATCGTCGTCGCCGCAGTTGGCGTCGACGAATGCGGCCCTGGCTTCGCGCGGCAGGTCTGCGCCGTCCCGAAACAGCTTTTCCGCCCGATTCCAGAGCTCAGAGTCCATGATCAGCGTGACATGTTCTGCCGCAGCCAGGCCTTCGCTGTACGCAGGTCCTGGTGCACCGTGGATTCCGCCACCCGCATAACACCAGCAAGTTCCTGGTAAGTGAGTCCGCCGAAGTAGTGCAGCTCGATCATTCGCGCCTTGCGCTCGTCGAATTCCGCGAGTTCCGTGAGCGCCATGTCCAGCGCAAGAACGTCCGCATCCGTGTCGCCCTCCGATACTGCGTGAGACTCCTCCATCGTTACCCTGAGTACGTGTCCGCCGCGCTTGGCGGTGTTTTTCGCATTGGCATGATTGACCAGGATGCGTCGCATCATGCGGGCAGACAGTGCGAAGAAGTGATTGCGGTCCTGCCAGTCGACCTCCGTGCCGATCATTTGCTGCATCGCCTCATTGACCAGCGCCGTGGGCTGGAGGGTGTGCCCGGGCGACTCCCTGCCGAACATGCGGCTCGCCAGCTTGCGCAGCTGCTCGTAAACGAGCGGGGTCAGCCGGTCGAGAGCCGCTTCGTCGCCGGCCTGCCACCCCTTCAGCAACTGTGTAATTTCGTGTCCGTCCATGCGCGTGTCTCCGCGGAAGGTACTGCAGGGCCCGATGGGCCATACCATCGTACGCGCTGACACCAATTTTGCATTCTGCCGGCGGGCAACCCGGGGCGCATCGGGCGCTTCGGCTTGCGCTCGGGAGCAAGCACGGCCGGGAGCCCGGCCAGGCCATCGAAGTCATTATGTGAAATTGATCACCGGGATTGCGCC
>JAOUIH010000136.1 GCA_029884165.1 Gammaproteobacteria bacterium
TAATGATGATCATCAACAGGTAGTAGTATGGATGCGCGATGAACCTGTTGATGATCATCATTATCGTGCTGGCAATCTGGGTGGCCGGAGCGGTTTTCTACTTTGCGTGGCAGCTCGTCCCGCGTGATCCGGACGGCAAGGCAGGGGAATCGGCGCGGCCGGACTCGGCGAAACGGCCGACGGACCGGGACGACTGATCCGGTCCGCCTGGCCGCTAGCGCGGCCCGTCAGTTTCTTGCGCGGTTCGGCCGGCTGCGGGTTTCACGAGCGCCGTCCGCACCCGAGCGCCGTTCGCTACTCCTCGCGGTGGCCGGCTTTGCGGAAACGCTGCGGCTGGGTGCGGCACGACGTTCCACCTGGCGGGGCGGCGGCGCCGAACGCTGCACGGTCGGTCGAGATGCGCTGACCTTGCTCCGCGAGACATCGGCACGCGGCACGCGCGGCTGAGTCGAGACGCTGCGCGGCGGCGCTTGCGGCCGCGCAACCGTTTCACGGCGTGCCTCGACGCGCCGTACCGGCGCACTGGCCCGGCTCTCGATGCGGGCTGGCGCCGACCGGGCGGTCGGGGCCGGCCGGCTCGCAACGGCGCGGGGCGTTGCTGCCTCGGCCCGACGTTCCGTTCGGACCGTTTCGCCGCGATTCCCGGCGGCCGTTGTTCGGACCGTGGTCCGGGACACGCGGTCGCCGTTCTCAGTCGTCCGCCGGCTGCCGCCTGCCGTCGTCCGGGCTGCGGCCCGATTGCGCTCGGCAGCGACCTGCGCTCGTTCCCGCGACGGCGCGACTTCGCGCCTGGCAGTCGAGGACCGGCCGCTTGCCGGAATGGCCCTGCTTGCGGCACTCGTATTTGCATTGCTGCGGGTCGGACTGACGCTCGAGCGGGCCTCGCGGTAGTTGTTCCTGCCGGCGACGCTCTGCGGGCGCGTGGTGCCGCCGTCCGAGTAGTAGCCGTCACGGGTGTTCGCGCGCGGCGGCCGTCGGTCGGAGTAGTAGGTATCGCGGGCGACCGAATGGACGGGACGCGCGCCGCTGCGATGCCGCGGGCGCCAGTAGTCGCCGTGGCGATGGCGGTCGTTCGTTACATACACGTGGTTGTTCACGTAGTACGTGTTGTGGATGTACAGCGTCGGTTGCCGCCAGTACGAACCGTAATAGTAGTGCCCGTAGTACGGGTGGCTGCGGTAGCTGTGGTGATGGACGTGCAGGTAATCGTCATACCAGCCGATCTGGAATGCGGTCGTGACGCCCCAGAAGAACCCGGCCGTGAAGTAGTGACCCGACGGGTACGGGTAGTAATAGACCGGGTAGGGCCGGGGATAGTAGTAGTAGACCGGCTGCGGCGAGTACACCACGACGCGCTCGGGCTCGTAGTACGGCACGTAGATGACGTCGTCGTCGACCGGGTCGATCTCGATCACGTCATCGTTCAGCGTCACGGTCTGACGCTCGTCCGAACGCAGGTTGCCGGCGGCATATGCCTGGCCACGGAATGATTCGACCGCCGCGATCACGTCTGCCTGCTGCGCGACGACGGCCTCGCCGAGACGCCAGGTCCAGTCGATGTCCTCGTTCATCATGCGCAGGACTTCGGGGTAGTTGAGCAACGCGACGACGGAGTCGTCCCAGTCCGGATCCGGTTTCAGCGACGGATCGCGTTCGACCTCGTCGAGGAAACGTGCTGCCTGCACGATCTCCAGCGGGTAGGTCGAGGCCGGCAGCACGATGGCGAGCAGGTCGTCCGGGTACAGCGCTATCGGGCCGACCAGTTCCTCGAGTTCCGCCGGTTCCAGCATGGTGAGGTCGTCGAGTGTCGGATTCTCGATCTCGACGCCGCGCTCCAGTGGACCGATCGGATTGCCGTCGTCGTCAACGGGCACCTGGGCGCCCGCTGTGCCGGCCAGCGCAAGGATCAGCGCCGCCAGCGCCAGCGTCGTATAGATTGGGCCTTTGTGCATCGATTCCCTGTTCATGGCTGCCTCCAAGGCGTCGCGGATGGCGATCGCGCTACTGGTCATCCTGGGGTACAGCCTACCCCCGCCAACCTGAACCCATGCTTAACCCAATGTAGCCCCGATGTGGGGCAATTGCACGGCCCGGCAGGGGGGGCGTGGCCGCGCGGCCTGCCTAGTGGCCCGTCAGGCGCCCGACCTCGGCACCCAGCCAGGCGATGGCCGCCTCGATGCGCTCCGACCAGGGGTGGCCGAAACTGAGGCGTATGAAATTGCGGTAGCGCCGGTCCGGCGCAAAGATGAGACCCGGAGCGATGCTGATGCCGTTGCGGATCGCGCTGTCGAACAACGTCTCCGAGTCCACGCTGCGCGGCAATTCGAGCCAGAGTACCGAGCCCCCGACCGGACGGGAGGTGCGGGTATCGGCCGGGAAATGCTCCGCGACCAGTGCACTCATGCGCTCGGCGTTCTGCCGGAGCACCGGTCGCAGGGTCTTCAAGTAACGGTCGTAATCGCCGCTCGCAAGAAATTCGCTCAGCGTCAGTTGCTGCAGGAGTCCGGAGGAGCAGGAGTAGGAGCGCTTCAGGCGTTCGATCGGCGAACGGAAGCCGCCCGTCAGCAGCCAGCCGATCCGGTATCCGGGCGCGGCCGTCTTCGAAAACGAGCCGCAGCTCAGCACGCGGCCACTCTGCGCATAGAATTCGGCCGGCCTCGGTCGGCGGCCATCGAACAACAGCTCACCGTAGACGTCGTCCTCGATGAGGACCACTTCCCGGTCTTCCAGCAGGCGAACCAGCGCCTCGCGCTTGTCGTCCGGCATGGAGACGCCGAGCGGATTGCTCAAGGTGGTCGAGAACAGGCAAGCCTGCACCGGGTGCAGGTCGAGCGTCTTCGCGAGCGAATCCAGCAGCACGCCTTCCTCCGGGCAGGTCTCGACTTCGAGCGCCAGCATTCCCAGACTGTCGATCAGTTCCAGCAGCCCGTGGTAGGCAGGCGACTCAACGGCGATGATGTCGCCGGGTTTCGCAACCGCCTGCAGGGACAACAGCAATGCCTCCTGGCCGCCGTTCGTTATGCAGATGTCATCCGGGTCTACGGTCGCTCCGACCGTGTCCAGGTAGCGATACGCGATCTGCTGCCGCAGCCGCCTTTCCCCGAGCGTCGGCGCATATCCGAGCGCCCGCTCCTCGACCCGTGACATGACGCGCTTCATGGTCCGGTGCAGGCCCCTGGCGGCCGGGTGCGCCATGCATGGGTTCGCGATTCCCAACGGCACGATGCCGGGCTGGTAGAGCCCGTCGTACACGCGCTCCATCAGTGTCCGGCATGCGACCGGCATGGGTTTCGGGCCGGCGCCCAGGCGCGTAGACGGGCGGACCATCCGGTTCGCGGACTGCGCACGCACGTAAAAGCCTGACTGGGGGCGCGATTCCACCCGACGCTGTCGTTCGAGCTCGATGTAGGCCTGCCGGACGGTCGGCACACTGACACCGATCTGTTCGCTCATCCGGCGCAACGACGGCAGCCGGTCGCCCGGACGCAAGGTTCCGGACTCGATGTTGGTGTTGATCAGATCGGTGACCTGCCGGTAAAGGTGCAGATCTTTAGCGCGGTCTATGGTCTGCATGACTGTTAAGGTCACATTTTTCAAAAACTGAAACTGTTATATCTGCATTTTTCCCGTAAAGTCAAGCTCCGACATAAACCATGAACCGGCGGAACCCGCGGGGAGATGACCATGTTCAGCAGATGCGACGCAGAAATCGCCGGCCGCGACGGGCGCGACGTCCCCGAGCCGGCCAACGGGCGGCAAGCCCGGTTACGGAAGCTCAGCCTGCGCAAGGCGCTGGCGGCGCTCGCCCGGCCGGCGTCGCGGCTGCACGGCTATCGCAGCCTGAGTACCCGCGCGCTCGAGCGGGCGCTGGACCAGCAGGACGGCTGCTGAAGCAAACGGGAGCACAAGCCGATGAACCTGGTGCTGTACGGGCTTACCGTCCTCGTATGGGGGTCGACCTGGCTGGCGATCGAATTCCAGCTGGGCATCGTCCCGCCGGAAGTCTCGATCTTCTACCGTTACTCCGCCGCCTCGCTGCTATTGTTCGGCTGGTGCGCGCTGCGCGGGGAGCGGCTCGCTTTCCCGGCCGCCGCGCATGGCTGGTTCGCCGGGCTCGGCGTGCTGCTGTTCGGCCTGAATTACGTGCTGGCCTACAACGCACAGGTGCATATCAGCTCCGCCCTGACCGCTATCGCGTTCTCGACGATGCTGTGGATGAATATCCTGAACGCGCGCCTGTTCTTCGGCCAGCGCGCCGGACGTGGCGTGCTGCTCGGCTCCGTGTTCGGGGTGGCCGGAATCCTGCTGTTGTTCTATCCGCAGGTTGGCCGGTTGTCCTGGTCCGACGAGACGGTATGGGGAGCAACGCTGTGCGTCGGCAGCGCCCTGGTTGCCTCGCTCGGCAACATGGTTTCGCAAGGCGCCCAGCGCCGCAGCCTGCCGGTGCTCCAGTCGAATGCGTGGGGGATGTTTTATGGCGCACTCCTGACCGGTGGCTATGCCGCGGCCCGGGGCAGCGAATTCGCATTCGACCTGTCGCCGGCCTACCTCGTGTCCCTGGCCTATCTCGTGGTTTTCGGTTCGATTGTCGCTTTCGGCGCCTACCTGACGCTGCTCGGACGAATCGGCGCACACCGGGCGGGGTACGCGATGGTCATGTTCCCGGTCGTCGCACTGATACTGGCGGTGGCCGTCGAGGGCCTGCGGGTCAGCGATAGCCTGGTTGCCGGCGTTCTTCTCGTCCTGACCGGCAACCTGTTCGTGTTGAGGCGGGGTCGCCGATCGCCGGCGGCTCCGGCGGTGGCTCCCGAAGCAGATGCCTGCCAGGGCGCCAGGGGCTGATCGCCCGGCGGCGTCAGTGGTCGCCGCCGTGCCAGGACAGGAATTTCCACTGGCCATCGACGCGCACCAGGACATCGGTAAACCGCCCGTCGTGGCGCTCGATGGGCGCTCCCTTCAGCCGTGATGCGGCACTGTAGAGATAATGGGCGATCGCGACGTCGCCGTGGACGACGATCGACAGCGGATACAGCTCGTGCTCGAGCATCTCGGACTGCTTGGTGGAGTATTCCATCCAGAGGCGCGTGGAACGACGGTCCCGGGGCGCTGGCGAGTCTTTCGGCCAGCCGACGAAGTCCGGGGCCAGCAGCTCGTCCACCCACTTGGTTTCGCCGCGCTGTTCTGCGGCCCAGGCGCGTTCGATGACCGCCCAGACGGCCGAGTCGTCCGAGATCGATTGCGCCATCCCCGGCGTTGCCAGCAGCGTGCCGGCCAGCGCCAGCAGGATCGGGAAAGCCTTTCTGAAACCCATGGGTCGCCCCTCGTCGAAATCGAGCAATTGCTCCACCAAGCCCGTGCAGTCTAGACGCCGCCCGCGCTTACATAACATGTCGGAAGTCACAGAAATGCCCGGAACGCGAACCGCTCCGGGCCATCAGTCCGCCAGGACTTCCCGCAGCTCTGCCCGGACGCGGGCCCGTTCCGCGGTGGCGTTCTCCGCGTCGGGCAGCCGCCCGTACAGGCGCCGGAGATCGGACAGGGACAGGTAGTCGGGGTGATGGATTTCGGCGATCGTCGCGTAGGGCAGGTGCAGTCCGTCGCGTTCGACCGAAAGGCTGTAAACGTGAAGTGCGAGGACGGCGGGTACGTCGATCGACATCAGAGCCGCCAGCGATCCGGAATCCACCGCGATCGCGCCCATTTCTACGTTGGCCTTGTGCACCTGCCAGCCGCGGCCTGCGAAGCTTGCCCCGATGGACCCGCCCGCGCGAATCGCCCGATCGGCCTCGTCGAGGCTCGGGTCCGGCGGCTCGAACAGCACCAGCGCGTAACTGCGGCAGACACGACGCCCGTTCTTCAGGCTGTACAGGCTGGTGACCCGGCGCGCCGCGTCCTGCTCGACCAGCTCGACCCCGTAGCTGCCGTAGCGCTCGAGGATCTGCTCGCTGTTGAGCGGCGGCTCGGCGCAGGCCACAACGAGGCCACTGACGAGCAGTGCTATGACCCGGCTCGGGTTTGCTAAAAACATTTTAAAGCAAAGACTTATTTTGAAAAATTAAAGTGAAACGGAACTTCATGCAGGGGCCGCCGCAGGGACTTATACTGGTCGCCGCCAGCCGGCCCGGCAGCACGGAGCATAATGAACATGTCGGTCGAAATCGCCTGTTATCGCTGCGGTGAGTCCCTCGCCGCGCTGAGTCTGCCCCTGTCGCGCCGGGATCTGTGCCCGGCTTGTTCCGCCAGCCTCCATGCCTGCCGCATGTGCCGGCACTTCGATCCCAGCGTTCCCCGCCAGTGCCGGGAGGACGGGGCGGAGGAGGTGACGAACAAGGAGAATGCGAACTTCTGCGACTGGTTCGAACCCGTCGGCGGACGTTTCGACTCGTCCGGGGCCAGCAAGGCGGTCCGGGCGCGTGACCAGCTTGCCGTGCTGTTCGGCGATGCGGAGGCGCCGGAGGAGAAGCCCGATGCCGCGCTGAGCGAAGCCGAGAAGCTGTTCAGGTAGTCGGCCAGTGACGGACCGTCGACAGTTCCTCGGTTGTACCGCGGCGGCGGCCGCGGCGGTTGCGCTACCGGCCTGCGGCGGCGGCCACGCGGATCCGGCTCCGGGAATTCCGCGGAGCCCCTTTGGGCCTGAAACCACGGGCGAGGAGGCCACCGTCGGCATGGACCTCAGCGGCAGGCTGGCCGTTGTGACCGGCTGCACGTCCGGTATCGGGCTGGAGACGATGCGGGTGCTCGCGCTGCGCGGCGCCTATGTCGTGGGCACGGGCAGGACCCTGGAAAAAGCACAGGCGGCCTGCCGCGGTATCCGGGGCGTGACGACACCGGTGGCGCTGGAACTCGGCGAGCCAGAGTCGGTGCTGGCCTGCGCGGAGGCGATCAGGAGCCTCGATACACCAATCGACATCCTCGTGTGTAATGCCGGGATGCGTGCCTGGGACTATCGGGCCGTCAACGGGATCGAGGCGCAATTCGCGGTCAACCATCTTGGTCATTTTCTGCTGGTGAACCGGCTGCTCGATCGGCTGTTTGTCGCCTGGCAGGGGCGCATCGTGGTCGTATCGAGCCGCACGGCCTACCGGGACGTGCCGCCGGGCGGTATCGACTTCGGCGGGCTGGACGATCCGGCAGCCTTCGCTGGCGGGCACGCCTACGGCCAGTCGAAGCTTGCCAATGCGCTGTTCTCGCTGGAATTGGCCAGGCGCCTCAAGGGGACACGCATCACCTCGAACGCGCTGCATCCCGGGGTCATCGACACCGAGATCGACCGCGGCGTCGCTGCCCCGTTACAGGCGGCATTCGGGCTCTACACCGCGCTGTTCGGCAAGAACGTCCAGCAGGGTGCCGCCACTTCGTGCCACGTCGCGACCAGCCCGGAACTCGGCGCCGTCAGCGGCGAATTTTTCGAGGACTGTAATCCGGTACGCATTCGCGGCGATAATTACCTGCGGGACACGTCGCTCGCGGAGCGGCTGTGGGAGTTTTCGGTAGAGCAATTGCGCCCCTGGCTGGTCGAGCATCGCAGGCCCGACTGGGACGAGATCGGGCGGCGGCTGCGCCCTGCCCGGGGCTGAATCCACGAGACTGGCAAGGGAAGACGCGTTTATGGACAGGGCACTGGTCGTGCTGTCCGGCGGGCAGGATTCGACGACCTGCCTGTACTGGGCCGTTCGCCGCTACGGTTGTAAGCAGGTCTCGAGCCTGACGTTCGACTATGGCCAGCGTCATCGAGTCGAACTCGACTGCGCCGCGAACGTGGCGCGGCATGCCGGCGTCGGCAATCGCGTGCTGCCCATCGATACCTTCGCGGCTATCGGCGGCAGTGCTTTGACGGATGGCGAGGTCGAGGTGTCCGCGGACGGGGCGGGCGGTCTGCCGAGCACCTTCGTGCCCGGGCGCAACCTGGTCTTCCTGACGTTCGCGGCAGCCTATGCCTGGCCG
>JAOUIH010000137.1 GCA_029884165.1 Gammaproteobacteria bacterium
TGGCCGGGATCGCGCGGCTGGTCATTCGAGGCAGGGGACAGCCTGTTTTTCGCGGGCGACGCGCCGGATGGCGTGTACGGGCTCGTCGAAGGCGAGCTGGATATCAGCATTCCGCGGCTCGACGGCGAGGAATGCCTCGCGCACCGGGCCGAAACGGGCTTCTGGGTCGGGGACCTGGCGCTGTTCGCACGGCAGAAGCGCCTCGTCGGCGTCCGGGCGGCGACCGCCTGCCGCGTCGTGCACCTGCCGCAGGACGAACTGGCCCGGCTGGTCGGGCAGCATCCTTGCATCCTGGCCGACTTCTATACCCTGACCCACGCGAACATGGCCACGGCACTGCGGATCCTGGGCAACCTGGCGGTCACGGGCGCCGAGAACCGGGTCGCGCTGCGGCTCCTGATGCAGGCCGACTCGCAGGCAGGCAACGCGGAGTGGCTCCACCTTTCGCAGGCCTCGCTTGCCGAGATCGTTGCGCTTTCGGAACAGAGCGTCCGCCGGTCCCTGCACAGCCTGCAGGACCGCGGATTGATCGAGGCGGCCTACGGCAAGGTGAGGATCATCGACCGGGAAGCCCTCGCGCGGTTTTGTGGCTATACCGCCGCCGGTCGGCGGTACTGACAGCCGGATCGCAAGTGGTCTTCGCCGCAGCCGCGAGCCGATCAGCCGGCGAGCTGCGGGTGCTCGTTCCCCTCGGTTGCCGCGCCAATGCCAGGCACGGGGTCCGGGCTCTTGTTAATTGTGTCCGGGAGATTTCCGCCAAGCGGCGCGACCACGATCAGGTTCTCCGTTGTCGGCGGCGCCAGCGGCGGCAAGCCATGCGCGGCACGGGCCCGGTCGCAGCGCTCGTTGTGTTGCCCGTCTACCCACGAAGCCTGGAAGTCCCGGCACGGTGACGCGCGCCGCTCGTATATCGTGCAGCGGACGGAGCGGCCGATGTGGCCCTCGAGGGCGATGCAGCGGGGCGGCTTGCGGTCGGTGCCGCGCATGGCAACCAGGTGCCGCGATACCGGCAACGTCAGCTCCGCAGGCGTAAGGCCGTCGGGAGCGGCGTTCGTCTCGAGCCAGTGAAAGGATGCGCGAAAGAAACTGCAGCAGGCGCCGCAGGACAGACACGGGTTCGACATACACGCCGAAGCGGCACCTGCCAGAGAGGAAAAGGTGCGCGATTCTGCTCCGGAAACCCGGTCCTGGCAAGCGGTGGCCGGAGGCCGGTCACAGGCTTACGCTGCCGGGATTGCAATCCCGCGGAAATGCCCCACCCTTTGCGATAGCGGCGGCGCCGCGTTTCGGAGCAGGGAGTTAACATGGCGGACTCGCCGTACATCATCGACGTCACCCGCGAAAATTTCCGGCAGGTCATGGAGGCTTCGTTCGAGGTCCCGGTGCTGATGGACTTCTGGGCGAGCTGGTGCCAGCCGTGCAAGGTACTGATGCCGGTCCTGGCGAAGCTGGCCGAGGAATTCCAGGGCGGGTTCCTGCTGGCCAAACTGAATACCGAGGAGCAGCAGGACATCGCCGCGCGGTTCGGCATCCGCAGCATTCCGACCGTCAAGCTGTTCCGGGACGGTCAGCCGGTCGACGAGTTCATGGGCGCGCTGCCGGAGCCGGCCGTCCGGAAATTCCTGGACCGGCACGTGGCGCGGGAATCGGATGCGATCGTGCAGCAGGCGCGCGAGCGGCTGCTCGCCGGGGATGCCGACGGCGCGATCGCCCTGCTCGAGGAAGCCCGCGCGGCCGACCCGGCCAACCCGCGGGTCACCCTCGCACTGGCCGG
Source organism: Gammaproteobacteria bacterium (assembly GCA_029884165.1). Lineage (GTDB taxonomy): Bacteria > Pseudomonadota > Gammaproteobacteria > Steroidobacterales > Woeseiaceae > JAOUIH01. Next base: position 1,775 of record JAOUIH010000137.1, read on the forward strand.
TGCGCAGGCGGCGGCGGGTGAGGTCACGGCTGCCGAGGCGAGCCTGGCCGGCCTGCCGGCGGACGAGCAGGCAAAGCCGGAGGTCGTGGCCCTGCGCAGCCGCCTGTATTTCGAAGGGCAGTTGGCCGGGGCGCCCGTTGTGGCCGAACTGGAGGCCAGGTTCGCGGCCGATCCGGGCGATCACCAGGCCCTGTTCCAGCTCGCGCTCTACAGGGTCGTCGCGGCGGACTACGAGACGGCCGTCGAGCTGCTGCTGCAGCTCATGAAGAAAGAACGCGGCTTCGGGGACGGTGCCGGTCGGCGCGCGTTGCTGAAAGTGTTCGAGCTGCTCGGCGATGACCCGCGCGTCAGCCAGTACCGCCGCCGCATGGCGAGCCTGTTGCACTGAACTCGCGACGACACGATGCGCGGCTTCGCGCTCGTCTCCCTGCAATTCGAACTACAGTGCTTCGGCCATCTCCCAGATCTTCGTCGCGCTGCCGCCCGAGCGACCGAAAACGACCAGTGGCCGCTCGAGCCCGGCGCAGGCTTGCGCAAATGCCTCGACGGTGGGCCGCGAAATCGTCCCCGGCTCAACGGGAAAGTGCACGAAGCTCATCCCGAGTTCCGCCGCCACCCTGGCGAGATCCGCCGCTGCCGGCTGTCCGGGTGCATCGTTGTCGGGCCTGGTGTTGACGATGCTGCGCACGCCCTGCTTCGCCACGAGCTTCAGGTCTTCTGCGAACAGCTGCCCGGACGCATAGACCTGCGGCGCCACTTCGAGTACGCGTATCTGTAAATAGTCCTGCTTCAATTGCCCGGCCTCGGCATCTGCATATAAGGTGTCAAATCTACTGGCTCAAACAAATGTACCTGGCAGCTTTACTCGCCTGACTGCCCAGAAAGCGGCCGCGCCGACCAGCAGCCCCCCCAGCACATCGCTGAGGTAATGCCCGCCCTGCACGGGCAGGCTCAGCAGGGTGCCGATGTTCAGCGCCAGCACGATCCAGCCGATCGCGCCGCTGCCCCGGAACGCCATGACGACCAGCAAGCTCAGGCCGGCATGGTAGGACGGGAAGGCGATCAACGCGACCGGCTTGAGCAGGAATACCTCCATGCCGGTGCCGTCCCGCAGCTCGAAGAACGTACGCTTGTATGCGTCGTCGAATACGACGAAGTGGTCTCCGTAGAAACCCGGGTCCGTCACGAAGTAGCCCGAACCGCCGACGCTGGGGACGATCCCGGACAACAGCACGCACAGGATGCCGCAGAGGGCGACCGTTGCCACGATCTCGCTGGCCCGATCGAAACGTGCCGCGTAGCAGTCCCGGAACAACGCGACCCCGACCAGCGGCGGCGTGATGACATACAGGACCAGCGACATCGGGCGCAGCCAGTCATCCTGCAGGACGAATGCGGTATAGCCCTGCCAGTCGAAACCGAGCCTGCGGTCGAAGGCGGCGAACCAGTCGTCGCGAACTGCCAGTCCATTCTCGATGGCCAGGTAGCTGAATACGAAGCCGACCGCGCCGAACAGGACCAGGATGTAAACCTCGACGGCAAAGTGCCGCGCGGCCGGCGAGAATTCGTAACGGCGTTGCAGCCGGCCGGCCACGAAGAACAGGCCCACGATCACCGCGACGACGGCCAGGTTGGCCGCGCCGAAGGTGAGCGCACTGAACGGCAGGCCGACCAGGTCCGCCACCAGCACGGCTGCGATCATCGACAGGCTGAAGCGCCGCGCGGGCGAGCCAGTCCACATCAACTGATCAATCTCGGTCGCCATCGGGCAACGGGTCCTTCCGCTCCAGGAACCGGATGATGCCGGCCACTACGTCTTCGAGTGGCGGGTCCTGCCGGGCGCCCGGTGACCGGTCGCGCGCTTCGCGATAGCGCGAGTTGTCGTACAGCTTGTACTCCATCGCGGCGATGTTATCGACGGACTCCACCAGGAAGTCGAGCAAGGGATACAGCGCATCGTCGCGCGTGCACCGGCGGATGACCTCGGGAACGAATTCCCTGAGGGGAAACGCCGCGAATTCGATGCCGGTCTGTGCGCTGATGATCTCCGTGATCCGGGGCATGATCTCGAGCCGGTCCCGCGTGACGTGGAAGGTTTGCATGATGGTATCCGGCCGGCGCGCGATGGCGGCGATGTTGTCGGCCGTCACCTCGACGGGCATCAGGCTCACCTGGTTACCGGTATCGACACTCAGCCCGTGCCGGATCATGAAGGCAAGCAGTCGCAGCGTGATATCGAGGCTGCTGCCGCGGCCGTCCAGGGCGGGCGTGATCAATGCGGGCCTGAAGATTCGTGCCTCGAGCCCCTGGTCCATCGCCGACAGCACGAGCTGTTCCGCGACCCATTTCGACTGGCTGTAACCGAAGTCGAGATGGTCCATCGCGCTGTTGCGATCGCTTTCGTACAGCACGTCGCGGGTGGCCCAGCCGAAAACGAAGGTCGTGGAAACGTGGTTCAGGACTTTCGGCCGGCCGCTGAATGCCAGGTCGATGACCTGGGCCGTGCCGGACACGTTGGCGGCCCGCATCTGCCGGTACTCGAGCAGGTAATTGACCAGCGCGGCGCTGTGATAAATCGTGCCGACCTCGAGCAGCAGCGCTCGCCACTCCGGTTCGGGCAGGCCGAAGGCCGGCCGCGACAGGTCGCCGCAGAGCACGTTGACCCGGGCATCGTAAGCCGCCAGCGGCGCTGCCGGCCCGACGACCTCCCTGAACTCCCGTCGCAGGCGCTCCGCCGCGTGCTCGCGGTTCCTGCCTCGGACCAGGACCTGAATCCGCTCGTCGAACTGCTGCAGCAGGCTCGACAGCAGGAACGGCCCGAAAAATCCCGTGCCGCCGGTCAGCAGGATGTCGCCAGCCCCGGCTGCCGCTGACGGAACTCCTGCTGCGGCGATGGCGTGCTGCGGGCGACGGTAGACGCTGTCCGCCCGCATCTGGCGTTGCTCCTGTTCCAGCCGGGCACTCATGGTCTGGCCGATCAGGCCCGCCAGGCGCTCACCGGCAAGCCCGGGAGTCTGTGCAAGGATATGCCCGGCCTCGAATATTTGCCGGACCGTCAGGCTGCCGAACAGCCGGACCGTGATGCGTGCGGCCAGCCCCCCGGCGCCGATGGCCCGGCACTCGTCCCGGACCCAGTGCAGGAGCGTGATGAGGTCCAGCGAATCCACGCCGGCTTCGAGCAGGGTGACTCCTTCGTCGCCGGCCAGCCCGTAACGCTGCTGCAGCGACTCGAGCAGATCCGGCAGGCCGTCCTGGCCGCCGGCCGGAACACTCCCTGCACCCGTTCGACTCCGGGAAATCACCTCGAGCAGGCCGTGTTCGAACAGGTCGCGCGTCTTCGCCCGCCGGATCTTGCCGGAACTGGTCCGGGCGATCGCGCGGGGAGCCAGGAAGACCAGGTTGGCGATGGACACCTGCAGGCGTTCGCGTATGGCGGCAATGACGGGAGGTGCTTCCGGAACGTCACCGACTCTCACGAGTTCGGCGAGCACGGTGATCGTCCCGCTCTGCTCATCGGCAAAGGCGACGACGCTGTTGCGGCGAACTTTCGACGTCTGCTTCTCGACTTCGCTCTCGATATCCTGCGGGTAGATATTCCGGCCATGGACGATCAACATGTCCTTCGTGCGGCCGCAGATGAACAGCTCGCCCCGGTCGACGTAGCCGACGTCGCCGGTGCGCAGAAAGCTCTCGGCGCAGCCCGAAGCGGGATCCAGCCGGGCGTCGAACACGGCCGCGGTCAGGTCGGGCCTGTTCCAGTAGCCCTGCGTCTTGCTGCTGCCGGCGAGCCAGACTTCCCCGGTCCTGCCATCGGCAACCGGCAGCAGGGTGTCCGGATCGACGATTGCCATGCGGGTGTCGCCCAGCAGGCGGCCGCAGCTCATGATCTGCACTGCCGGCTGGCCTGCCGCGGCCGCCCTGACTCTGCCGAGGCCGAGCGCCGCGCGGTCGATGGAGATCGCCCGGCGGCCGTAGCTGCTGACGGCCAGTGTGAACTCCGCCAGCCCGTAGGCCACGAACATGCTCTCGCGCCGCAGCCCGCACGACGAGAACCTGTCCAGGAACGCTAAGAAGCTGTCGGCATCCACGGGTTCGGCCGCCACCATCAGGAAGCGCAGCGACCCGAGGTCGAGTTGCTGCAGCAGCGCTTGCGGAACGCGGCGCTCGTCCAGGCACAGCTTCAGGGCGAAGTTGGTGATCGAGCTTGCCGTCGCGCGGTAGCGACTCATGGTTTCCAGCCACAGGGCCGGGCGCCTGATGAACGAACTCGGCGCAAAGCCGTAGCTGCAGCCGCCGCTGAGCAGGACGTTTATGTGGTAGCCGATCAGTCCCATGTCGTGATGCTGCGGCAGCCAGCTGACCGCTATCGACTCGCCGTGATCGACGACTGCCTCGGCGTTGGCGATCAGGTTGGCGTGGCTCACCATGACGCCCCTGGGATCGGTCGTCGAGCCGGACGTGTATTGCAGGAAAAACGTTTCGCAGGGCTCGCATTCGGGGAGTCCGCGTCCGCGAGCCGCCGCGCCGGTAGTAACCAGCGGGCCGAGTTCCAGCAGCCGGTCGCGAACGGCACGTTCACTCACCGTGCCGGGCTGGCATGCGTCGAGGATCTTCCACGTCGTGCTGCACATGGCGACGCCGGCCGCCTGGCTGTCGTCGAGCACGTGGCTGATGCTGTACAGCCATGCCGTCGGCTGGTGCACGCTCAGTGGCAGGGCCGGCACGCCGATGTAGCCCGCCTTGTTGCAGGCGAACAGTGCCGTGATCAGCTCCAGGCCGGGCTGGTAGCACAGCAGCACCCTGGCCCCGGTTTCGCCGCGGATAGTTTCGCGAAAGTATGCCGCCAGCCTGTCGACCTGCAGCGCGAATTGCGCGTAGGTCAGCCGCTCCTGCACGTTCCCGCGGCTGTCCAGGAAACAGAACAGCATGGCGTCGGGCTGGGCGCCGACCCAGTAGTCCAGGATCGGGAACAGGTTATGGTCCGACAGCCTGGGGATGATCGAAGTAGGCTTCGCGTCCTGCATTGTTTACCGCGATGCTGCCGGTGTGGTGGAGCCGCCCGGTCATGGTAGTATAATCGCAGGTCCCGGTTAACCCGTCGCGAGACGCGCGGAATGGAATTCGCAACCGGAGCTGAGTCCACCTTGCACGCCCGAGCGGGGTCTTGTGCGCCTTGCGGGCCTGGGCAACTGGCCGGAAGCGGCCGGCGGCCCTGGCCGGGCCGCGCCTGCCGGTGGTGCACGCAACGTCCCTGGCGCTACCGGGTAGCAGTATGTTCAAGGGCAGGATCACCAACGCGCCGCACGTTCCCCGGTGGCGGGCGTTGCTCGACACGCGGCACATGATCCGGAATCCTCTCGAGGTATTCGAAAGGTACCGGGCCAGGCTGGGCGATACCTTCACATTTCATTTCGGCGGGACCCGGCCGACCATCGTGTCGAGCGATCCCGATTTCATCGAACACGTCCTGAAGGGTAACCGGGACAACTACCAGAAGTCCGACATCCAGGTCGAACGCATGGTGGAGTTCCAGGGCAAGGGGCTGGTCAACAGCCATGGCGACGAGTGGCTGCGCCGCCGTCGGGTGCTGGCGCGCGGTTTCCTGCCGGCCCGGCTCGCGCAGCAACTTCCCGTCCAGCAGGAGGTGCTGCGTGACCTGATGTCGGCATTCGACTCGGCTGTGCGCCGGGGCCCGGTCGACATGCACCAGCAGATGGTGCGCTTCACGCTGCGGCTAATCGGCAATGCGCTGTTCGGGCGCAGCATGCGCGGCGACGAACTAGACCTGATTGCCGACTCGATCTCCGAGATCCAGGCTTTCATCGTTCGACAGATCATCCGGCCCTACATGATCCCCTGGTATCGCATCAGCGGTATCTCGCGCCGGTACCAGCGCATGCGGGCTACGGGCGACGAGATCGTATTGCGGCACATCGCGGCGCGACGTGCGGAAGGCGTCGGCGAGTCGGACTTTCTCCGGCTGATGCTCGAGACGCCCTACCACGACAGCGGGCGAACCATGACGGAGGACGAGGTCAGGGTCGAAAGCCTGCAGCTGATGGTGGCCGGCAACGAGACGTCGTCGATCAGCCTGACCTGGATCTTCTACCTGCTCGGGCGCCACCCGCAGTACGTTGCCCGGATCCGCGCGGAGATCGCCGAGCTTA
>JAOUIH010000295.1 GCA_029884165.1 Gammaproteobacteria bacterium
GATAGTCAGTCCGAACGCGATGCGCTGGTTATGCCCGATGGATATGCCGGGCAGGCCCGGCTCGCCGGCGCCGATGACGTCGAGATCGGGCGCGACGAGATGGGAGACGTAACGGAGTGACGGCACGCTGTGGGAACGGTGCGGATCATTGGCGAGTATCGCGCGGCCGGTCGCGGTCCGTCCCGGCGCAACCACCCAGTTGTTGCTGCCGAGTGACGGGTCATCGATACCCCGGTCCACGCGAGCCAGTGCGCCGGCCGACCTGTCGAAGCTCACGGACGCCTTGGCCAGCCGGTAAACGGCCAGCGTATCTTCCTGGATGACGCAGGGGTCGAGGCCTGCCGGGACGGTCAGTTTCCAGCGCGGTTCCAGCGGCATGCGCAGTTCGATCGCCTCGACGCCGAGCTCGCAGGCGATGCGCGCGGCGCGCGCCTCGCTCGTGACGTTGGCAGACAGTCCGTGACTGCGTACGCGCACGACGTCCGCCGGGTCCCAGCGGCTGGGCGCGTAACCCAGCAGGCTGAACTCGACCGGCATCCGCTCGGGTTCCGACCGGAGCAAGTCCACGTACGCGTTGATCCCCGCGGTGAACGCCTCGGCAATGCGCTTGGCGTCCGAACCATAGGCGAGCCATTCGCGATACATGTCGCCTCGGTAGAGAAACAGGCGGTTGGCTCGGTCCTGCTCGACGAAGCCTGCGCCGAATACCTCGGCCAGCAAACCCAGCCCGCGGCGGCGCCACGTGTCGATCTGCCAGAGGCGATCTCGCGCGGCATTGAAACCCTGTGCGAAGAACGCGTCGTAGTGCGTGCCCGCGTAGATGTGCGGGACGCCCCATTCGTCCACGATGATTTCCGCGGGCCGCTCGAGTCCCGCAACCTCGAAGCTTGCGTCGCCATCCGCGAGCGACGCCGGGCCGGCCGCCAGGGCCAGGCAGGCGAGCAGCGTTCTCATGTATCCCCCGGTTCGTTCGCTACCGGCCGATTGTACACGGCTCCGGAGCGCCCTCTATTCCGCCCGGCACTGCGCCTCGGCCAGCATCCAGCGCAGGCCCGTACGCTCGTGCACGAGGAAGCATTTCGAGCCGTCGATGACGAGCTGGAAACGCTCGGGACGGCCGAGGTCCCGGCCCAGCTCCGGGGGGCGATCGATGCTGCGGCTGGTCGCTCGCTCGATGATGAGCAGGCTGTCGACGCTCAGCGCGTCGTCGGCGATCGTGACCGGTGCGCCGTTAAGCGCCGTCGACACGATGCCCTCGATCTCGGCGCGGGTCGCCGGGCTCGCGTTCGTCAGGAGTGCGGGCACGTCCGGCTGTGCCGGCGGCGAGCCGCAGGCGCCCAGCAGCATGCCGAGAACGACCACGGCGCGGCAGTTCATGGCCGTTGCCTCAGGATGCGGTTCGTATGCCAGGGCGACTTGGGCACGAATGCGTCCTGTGCGTCGTCGCTGGCCGGCGCCTCGACGCTCTGCACGGTCGAAGCGCTGGGGGGCGACGTGCACTGCCCGGTGTCGACCCAGGCGAGCGCCTCGGCGTAGCGATCCTCGAGCGGATCGCCGAGGTCGCGGCCGAAGTCGTCGGCGATCGCGCAGCCCGGGACCGGGGTGCCGATCGGCAGCGTGCTGTTCGCCGGCCGGAACCCGTCGGCGTAGTCGCCGAAGCCTGCGAAGTTCGTGCCGCGGAACTGGATCGTGAAGTAGGTCGTGCCGCAGTTGTCGGTCGGGTAGAAGCCGTAGGGCTTGCCGCAGGTCGTCCCGCCGATCTGGATCACCTCGACGCCGATGCCGCGCAGGCTGTTCATGATCGACTCGCTGGCGGAGCAGGTGCCGGCGCCGGTCAGCACGAACACGCGCGCCAGGTTCAGCGAGGGCAACAGGGTTCCGTCCGGCAGCGAAAAGCCCTGCGAGCGATTGTGGAAGGGTATCGGCTCGAGCGGCGCTCCCGTCACGGGATCGGTGGATGGATGCTGGTCGTTGAATTCCAGCCGCTCGAAATAGGTGCCGGCCGTCCGGGCGCC
>JAOUIH010000294.1 GCA_029884165.1 Gammaproteobacteria bacterium
TTGAGCCCGTCGGCGTCGACCACGACGGGACGATCCGCGGCCAGCGCCGCCTCGAACAGCGAGCGCGCCCAATCGCTGCCGCCGAGACCCGGTCCCAGCGCCACGACATCGGCGGCACCCAGCAGGCGACCCAGGTCATCGCCCCCCTCGACCCCGTGGCACATAAGTTCCGGCCGACCGGCGACGATGCCGGCCGTATTGGACGGGTGGACCGCCAGGCTTACCCTGCCGGCCCCGGTTCTGAGCGCCGCCTCGCCGGCGAGGCGCGCGGCACCCGGCATGCCCGGACCGCCGCCGACGATGAGCAGGTGCCCGAAGTCCCCCTTGTGAGCCGAGCGCTGCCGTGGGGGCAATGCCTCCCGGACAAGCGCGCCGGTCATTCGGCGCATGCATGGCGCCGCAGACTGCCTGGGCTCGGCCGGGATACCCAGACCGGCAAAAACCAGCACACCGGTGTGGGCCGGTCCGTCACCGAGCAACAGGCCTTTCTTCAGCCCGACGAAGGAAACGGTCAGCTGCGCGACAACCGCGCGGCCCAGTACTTTGCCGCTGTCGCCGTGCAGGCCCGTCGGCATATCCAGCGCGACGACCGGCGCCGCGTGTGCATTGATCGCGTCGACGGCTGCGGCGATGTCGCCGTCGAGGTCGCGAGACAGGCCGCTGCCGAGCAGCGCATCAATGAGCAGGTCGGCTTCGCCATCGAGCTTGCCCTCCCACAAACCGAGGCTGCCACCGGAAGCGAAAAAATCCATGTACGCCGATTCGGCGTCACCTTGCAGTCGATCCGGCGGACACACGGCCAGTACGGATACCGCGATGCCCTGCTGCGCCGCGAGGCGAGCAAGCACGTAACCATCGCCGGCGTTGTTGCCGCTGCCGCAGACGACCTGCCAGCGCCTGGCGTCGGGAAACCGCTCCCGCGCGGCACGCAAGGCAGCCTCGGCTGCCCGGGTCATCAGCACATAGCCCTTGATGCCGCCATCGATCGCTGCACGGTCGATGCGGCGGACGGCTTCCACCGTGTAGATTTCGAGGGGCAGCTCGTTTCGATCTGCATCACGCATGGCGCGGATTATACTGGCTGGACGCCGGAAACCCGCCATCAGATGACTACAGCAAACGCAGAACCCGATACGGCCGAGCTTGCCGCGCAGATTCGCCGCTGGGGGAAGGAACTCGGCTTCCAGCAGGTCGGCATAACCGACATAGACCTCGGCCTGGCAGAGAGCCGGCTGGGCGCATGGCTGTCCCGCGGCTACCACGGTGAGATGGGCTACATGGCGAAGCACGGGCTGAAGCGCAGCCGGCCCGATGCCCTGGTTCCCGGCACGCTCACCGTGATTTCAGCGCGGATGGACTACCTGCCTCGCGAAACGCCGGGAGCCGCGCGGCTGCTGGACCACCCGAGCAAGGCTTACGTCTCGAGATACGCGCTCGGACGCGACTACCACAAGCTGTTGCGGTCCCGGCTGCGCCTGCTGGGCCGACGGATCGAGGCGAAAATCGGAACCTGCGGCTACCGGGTCTTCACCGACAGCGCCCCCGTGCTCGAAAAGCCGCTGGCCGAAAAGGCGGGTCTTGGCTGGATCGGGAAACACACGAACCTCATCAACCGCGATGCCGGATCGTGGTTCTTTCTCGGAGAGATATATACGGACCTGTCATTGCCCCTGGATACGCCCGAGTCGTCCCACTGCGGCAGTTGCCGCGCATGCATGGACGTGTGCCCCACCGGCGCCATCGTCGCGCCCTACGAACTGGATGCGCGCCTGTGCATCAGCTATCTAACGATCGAACTGCAAGGCAGCATTCCGGAGCCACTCCGCAAGCCTATCGGCAACCGCATTTACGGCTGCGACGACTGCCAGCTGTTTTGCCCGTGGAACAAGTTCGCACAGCCGACCGGTGAGGCCGATTTCTCACCCCGGCACGGGCTCGACGACGCCGAGCTGGCCGACCTGTTCGCCTGGGATGAAGAGACCTGGCTGGCTCGGACGGCCGGCAGCGCGATTCGA
>JAOUIH010000138.1 GCA_029884165.1 Gammaproteobacteria bacterium
CCTGGATCCGTCGCTGGATCTGTTCGCCGACATCGTATTGAATCCGCTGTTCCCGGAAGGCGAACTGGAACGCCTGCGCCGCCAGCGCCTCGCCCAGATCCAGCAGGAAAAGAACCAGCCGGTGGGCATGGCGCTCCGGCTCTTCCCGAAGCTGCTGTACGGGCAAGGCCACGCCTACGCGCTGCCTCTTACCGGCTCGGGCACGGAAGAATCCGTAGCACGCATCAGCCGCGACACGCTGGTCAATTACCACGCCACGTGGTTCAAACCGAATAACGCGACGATGATCGTCGTCGGTGACACGACGATGGACGAGATCCGGCCCAGGCTCGAACGCCTGTTCCGTGGCTGGAAACCGGGTGATGTGCCGCGGAAGAATATCGCGGATGTGCCCCTCAAGGAGCGGGACGAGGTCTACATCATCGACCGTCCCGGCGCAGCCCAGTCAATCATCTTCGCCGCCAATATCGCCCCGCCGCGCGGCGCGGAGGGCGAGATAGCCATCGAGTCTGCCAACGAGATCATCGGGGGCTCCTTCACCTCGCGCATCAACATGAACCTGCGCGAGGACAAGGCCTGGGCTTACGGGGCGTTCACGTTCATGCTGGGCACCAAGGGGCCGCGGCCGTTCATCGGCTATGCCCCGGTCCAGACCGACAAGACGATGGAATCGATGGCCGAAATGAAGCGTGAGCTCGTCGAGTACCTCGACGAGAACCCGGCGACTGACGAGGAACTTGCGAAGGTCGTCGCCAATAACACGCTCAGCCTGCCGGGACGCTGGGAAACCGCGGCGGCTGTCCTGCAGGACATCGGCGCGATCGTGACCTACGAGCTGCCCGACGACTACTGGGACAATTACGCCGACAGCGTTCGCGGCCTGTCGCTCGAAGAAGTCATCGAGGCGGCCGACAAGGTCATCAAACCGCACAACCTGGTTTGGGTCGTCGTCGGCGACCGGGCCGAGATAGAAGATCGCATCGGCGAACTCGAGTTCGGCGAGATCACGTTCCTCGACGCGGACGGCAATGTCGTAGCGCACTGACGGATCGGGCCCCGGACAGGGTCCGGGGCCCGGCTCCCAGGGGCAATGCCTGAGGGGCGGCGCGCCGCAGTCGCCATTGTTTCATCCGCAAGTACACAGGTTCTGTCGCGGCCTCCCGCGATCGGGTAACCTGCGCCTCTTTCTCCGCGCGGCACAGGATCCGACACGCCCGACATGAACACGGCCGACTACCTGCAGCGCATCCGGGATGCGGATGTCTACGCGGTCGCGATAGAGACCCCCCTCGAAGCCGCCCCACTGTTGTCGTCCCGTCTCGGTAACCGGATCCTGTTGAAACGCGAAGACCTGCAGCCCATCTTTTCGTTCAAGATTCGCGGGGCGTTCAACAAGATCAGCCACCTTCCGCCCGAACGCCTGGCGCTCGGCGTCATCTGCAGTTCCGCAGGCAACCACGCCCAGGGAGTGGCGCTGGCAGCCAGCGGCAAGGGTGTGCGCGCGCTCATCGTCATGCCGGAGACGACGCCAACGATCAAGGTCAACGCGGTCAGGGCCCTGAAAGGCGAAGTCGTATTACACGGCGACACCTACGACGACGCGTACGCACATGCACGCAAGCTGGAGAAGGAGCTCGGGCTGGCCTTCATACACCCGTTCGACGATCCGGACGTCATTGCAGGCCAGGGCACGATAGCGGTCGAAATTCTCGAACAGGCAGAAGAGTCGATCGATGCTATTTTCGTGCCGATCGGCGGCGGGGGGCTGATTGCAGGCATTGCCGCCTATGTGAAAGAAACCGATCCTTCTATCAAGGTCATAGGTGTCGAGCCGGAGGATTCGGCCGGCATGAAAACGTCGCTGGCTGCAGGTCATCCGGTAACTCTCGATCATGTCGGAATCTTTGCCGATGGCGTGGCGGTAAGGCGCGTGGGCGACGAGACGTTCCGTCTTTGTCAGCTTTATGTCGACGAGATCATCACCGTGGACACTGACGAAATTTGCGCTGCGGTGCAGGAGATCTACCAGGATACGCGGACTATCGTCGAGCCGGCAGGCGCGCTGGCCGTCGCGGCCATCACCAAGTACGTCCAGTCCAGCGGCGTCAAAGGAAAGAGCTTCGTAGCCGTCAACTGCGGTGCGAACATGAATTTCGACCGGCTCCGGCATGTTGCGGAGCGCGCTGCACTCGGCGAGCACCGCGAAATGCTGCTGGCTGCCGAGATCCCGGAGGAGCCGGGCAGTTTCCGCAATTTTTGCGCGGCCATCGGCCGGCGCAGCGTCACCGAGTTCAACTATCGCTACAGCGACTCGGCTGTCGCGCGCGTCTTTGTCGGCGTCGAGTTGCGGGGAGGCCTGGCCGAGCGCGCGGAAGTGCTCGAATCCATCCGGTCGATCGGCTATCCGGTGGTCGACCTCAGTGACAACGAGATGGCCAAGCTTCATGTCCGTCACATGGTGGGCGGCCGCAGCACCGGCATCAGGAACGAACGCCTGTTCCGGTTCGAGTTTCCGGAGCGCCCCGGCGCACTGCTCAACTTTCTGAACGCAATTGGCAAGCAGTGGAACATCAGCCTGTTTCACTACCGGAACCATGGCTCCGATTACGGGCGCGTGCTGGCGGGTATCCAGGTTCGCGACGACGATCTCGGCGAACTCGAGGCGCACCTGGCCGAACTCGGTTATCCCCACTGGGACGAAAGCGACAACCCCGCCTACCGGATGTTCCTGGTCTGAGTGGGCCGCCCCCGGCACGCAAGCATGCCCGGCGGCTGGCTGCTTATTCGATTCCGTTTGCGACCCAATGGGCGTCTGACGCATCGTAGTCCTGTAAGGGCTCACCTGGATGAAGTTCACATGAAAGTTTCCTTTGCCACTGTTCTTGCTACCTGCCTGCTTGCGGCCTTCGCGGCATCTGGCCAGGAAGTTCTCGAGAAACAAATGGTCATCGCCGTCGACGACGGGAGCGGCCCAGTGACCGTGACTCTCGGCGGCGAGAACGCGTTCGACCCGGCCGAGCTCCAGGTCGGTGAGTCGCGGTCGATCGTGGACGACGATAGCCGCACCGTGCTGGTCACGCGCACGGCGGATGGAATCGAACTCAGCGTAGACGGCAGGACCATCGCTCTCCCGCACATCGAGGGCGTGCATGCGGGCGCGCACGACGCGAACGTGGACGTCAAAGTCATGCGTTTGCACGGCCCCGGTAGTCCCGGCGAGGATGCGGTAACGATCATCAGCGGCAAGCCGCTGGACCCCTCGGTCCAGGAGACGATCCGGTCCGCACTGGTTTCCGCGGGCGACAATCGACAAGTGGTCTTCGTCGACGGAGCCGGAAGCGAGGGAGATCACATGATCATGCACGGCGGCGATGCTCACCGCATCAAGGTCATTCGCAAGGAAGTCGGCGCAACAAACTAGAATCCCCAAACATAGTTTGTTTCGTGTCCTGGACGGTGGCTCTGCCACCGTCTTTTTTTGCCATTGTCCCGGCGGGCACGACCCCGGAGTGACTACCCCTGCCAGCCGGCGCGGGCCCAGGCGCGCGAGTGTATATGGCTGATTTTCTCGGACTGGGTCAACCGGTAGAAACGGCGTAGCTCTTCCATCGCCCCGCCGCTGCGGTCGATCAGGCCCTGGCGCAGGCCGTTGCACAGGCGGGCCGCATACTCGTTGGCCGCGCGATAGCGCTCGTATTGCTCCGGTTCCAGCTCCGCCTTGAAGCTGACCTGGTCAAACAGCCATCCATGCAGCCGGTTGACCAGATCGCGGTCGCCCTGCTCGACTGCCAGGAGAAGAGTACTGACGAACTTGTCGACCTCGGCCTGCAACTCGAGCTCGAGCAAGGTCACCGGCCGCTCCCTCGAAGCGCTCCAGACGATGTAGTTGAAGTGGCTGATACCCTCCAGCACCGTCCAGAGGTCCGCCAGTTGATTCGCCCTGAGCTTGGTCATCGGGTTAGCCGCACCGAGCCGGTCGAGCAACTCCCTGTCGAGGAAGACCGACAATGCGATGCCGCCCTCGTCCTCGACGACCAGCACGGACTCCTGGGTATTCGTCAGCATTGCGTCCCGGCCGAGGATCTTTGCGACCGCCGGGTCGGTCACCAGGTAGTCGCGTACGTCGTGCGCACCCTCGACCCTGTAGATGTCGTTAAGATGCTGCTGCAGTTCCGACAGCATGATCCGTTCGTACCTCAATGCTTTCGGGGATCCCGGGCGCTGCTGATCGGAACCACCCGGTTCTGCTTCAATAGCGCTGCGGCCCTGCGGCTGCCGGTCTTCAGCCAGATCTCGTAGGTCCGCAGCAAGTCGATGTCCGACTCGTTGCGCGTGCCGTCGCGAACTTCATGCAGCACATCGACGAGAACCTGGAATTTCGCGGCCAGCTCCCGGTAGATGGACGCGAAGGCCCGCCCGCGAACCGTGCCGCGGATTTCCTCGGACAGGGATCCGTAGGCCGTGCCGCCCATGCATATGTAATAGTCGACATCGACCGCCTTGTCCGCGAGGCTGTCGGCAAAGAAACCGGCTATAAAGAGGGCGACGTCGCCGATTCTCTGGAGGGAGAAGCTCCGTTCCGAGAGGCTACGGGCTTCAGCCGCGTCCGCCATCATCAGCGCCAGCGGCTTGAGCCCGTAATTATCGCCGTGATCTTCGTATAGCTCCTCGGAGCGCGAAAACAGGGTGAGGAGATTCACGACGTAATGTGTCGCGTGCGGATCGACGTCAACCCGCTGCTTGGACATCGCCTCGTCGATGGATTCGCGAAAGAATTCGCGCAGATTCTGAACCGGCACTACCCGGTCATGTGAACAACGATCTTGCATTGGCCTCGCATCCTCTCCATTGATTGGACAAGCATGCGGCCTGACCGCCACCGGCAACTGCCTGATCACCGACTGTTCGTGCTGCGCAGTCTCGTAACCCGGTACCAGCCCTGCCGCAATATTTCTGTCTGTGTGAGCTCAGAAACCCGAGAACCAGCGGAAAGTCGCGTGAAATCCGCCTCGTTCACGGTCAGCTATAAATCAATACGAGCGCGATCGTTGTGATCGAGTTCACGTGCCTGCGGGAATTAATACTATTTACGGAGAAATTTGTGAAGCCCGGACAAAATCACCAGCCGTCAGGCAGCCGGGTATGTCAGGGATTCCTGCCGCAGCGTTCGGCAGCAGCACTGTCGATACGAGAGTGCCAGGCCTGGAAAAGCCCGCGTGCCTGCAACGCAACGCGTCGCCTTCGCACTCACCACATCTCGCGGAGTTTCTTCTGAACGTCGATTTTCTTGTCGCTGCCCGGCAGTGACGCGCCGGCGCGCTGCTCTGCGCGACCATGAAAGCGGCGCTCCATCGTCGCAAGCAGCGTGTCGGTCACGAAACGGCTGCGCGCCCCGTAGACATGTCGGTCACCGTCACGCCGCTGCTGAGTGACGTGGTAGCGAAGCGGCGCTACCAGTGCCAAGGACTGCTTGGCCCGGGTCATGGCGACGTACAGCAGGCGACGCTCCTCGTCGATCAACTCCGGCTTGCCGGTTGCGAACTCATTCGGAAAGTTTCCATCCGATACGTTTAAAACGAAGACGGATTTCCACTCCTGCCCCTTCGCAGAATGAACCGTGGACAGGACGAGGTAGTCCTCGTCCAGCAGGGGATCGCCGGAGAGGTCGCCGGATGCGGAGGGCGGATCGAGCGTCAGTTCGGTCAGGAAGCGCTCACGCGTCCCATAGCGGCCGGAAATCTGCTCGAGCTGTTCGAGGTCGGACTCCCTCAGTTCAGCATTGTCGTAAATCCTTTCGAGTTGGGGCTTGTACCAGCGGCGCGCCTGCCCTAGCTGGTGCTGCCAGGCCGGCGCGTCGAACCCCTCCGCGCCCAGTTCTCGCATCAGCCGGCAGAAGCCTGGCCAGTGTTCGCGGCTGGCGGCCGGCGGGCGAAACGTGGCGAGCGCGTCGAACAGGCAATCCTGGAGGGCCATGTGCTCGAAACAGCGCGATGCCATGGCCGGACCCATGCCCGGTAGCAATTTCAGCACCCGGAACGCGGCCACCTGGTTTTTCGGATTCTCGGCCCACTTTAGTATCGACAGCAGGTCCTTGACGTGGGCGGCTTCGAGAAACTTCAGCCCGCCGTACTTCACATAGGGAATATTGCGGCGGACAAGCTCCAGCTCGAGCCGGTCACTGTGATGCGCGGCGCGGAACAGCACCGCCTGGTCCTTGAGTTCCAGGCCCTCCTCGCGACCTGCCAACACGGATTCGACGACATACTCCGCCTCTGCATCGCCGTCTTCGACGGTGACGTATGCCGGCCTGGCGCCGCCCGGCGCAGTCGCCTGCAGGCGCTTTCGGAAGCGGCTACCCCCTTCCTCCATCAGCTGGTTCGCAGTATCGAGAATGGGCTGCACCGAGCGGTAATTCTGCTCCAGCGTCACCACTGCCGCCTGCGGCTGATACTGCGCCGGGAAGTCGAGGATGTTGCGCACCTCGGCCGCGCGGAACGAATAGATCGATTGCGCGTCATCTCCGACGACGGTCAGCCCGGCACCATCCGGCTTCAACGCGCGCAGGATATTGGCCTGCAGCAGGTTAGTGTCCTGGTATTCGTCGACCAGCACATGGTCGAAACCCGCCCCGATTGCGGCCGCCAGGTCCGCGTCTTCGACGAGGTGCGCCCAGTACAGCAGCAGGTCGTCGTAATCGAGCGCCTGGCTGGCCTGCTTGGCCGCAACGTAGGCTCGAAAAAGCTGTTTCAGCTCCTCTTCCCAGTCCTCGCACCACGGAAAATGTACACGCAGGCAATCTTCGACGGCTTCGCGCGCGTTAACACAGCGGGAATAGATCGCGAGGCAGGTGTCTTTCTTGGGGAACCGCCGCTGCTGCTTCGACAGGCCCAGTTCGTGCCGCGCGACGTCAAGCAGATCGGCCGAATCGCCGCGGTCGAGCACGGAGAATCCCGGATCGAGACCCAGGTTTGCAGCGAAGCGCCGCAACAGTCGGTTGGCAATGGAGTGGAAGGTGCCCGACCACGGCAGCATGCCCGCCGGGCCGCTGCCCTGCGCGCGCGTCGCCTTGCGCACGATCGCTTCGACCCGCCGGGTCATCTCGAGGGCCGCCCGCCGCGTGAACGTCAAGAGGAGGATGCGCTCCGGGGCGACGCCCGCAACGACCAGGTGCGCCACGCGATGCGCCAGCGTCATCGTCTTGCCCGTGCCCGCCCCGGCAATCACCAGCAGCGGCCCGGCCAGGACGCCTCCCCGGTCGTCCCGGCGGCCGAAGGACGCGGCCTCGCGCTGCGCCGGATTCAGTGCCGCAAGGTAATCGGCTTCGGCCACCGCTGCCTGGCTCATGGCTACCCCCTGTAGAGCCTGTATTTTTGTCCAGTACTGGTTTTATTTACAAGCGCGGCGTCACGAAGTCCGCAATGGCCTGCGCAAGGGCCTCGGGCGCGTCGAAGTGCACCATGTGTCCGGCCGCCGGGATCACCACCATCGGGGCGCCGTGGAACGGCTGCCGGGACTCGTCGGGATCTATCCAGGCCTTGGCGCCGGTCTTGAAATCCGTTTCCGCGCCGATAACCAGCAACACGTCGGCTGCGGCGCGCTGCCAGCAGGCCTCCGCCTCGGCCCTCCGATAGAGAATCGGATTCGGGAGCTTGTGCGCCGGGTCGGCGCGCAGGCGCGCGATCCCGTCCGCACCGAGATCGGCCCACTCGGCGGCAACGAACACCGCCCGGTCGCGGCGCATGCGCGGATTGTTCTTCATGACGCGATCCGCGAGCGCCGGCAGGCCAGGGTACTCGGAAAACGGCCGCAGCGATTTCGCCTGGTCAAGCCAGCGGCGATAGTTATCGGGCGCACCGGCCGGATCGCGATCGGTCAGCCCGAAGCCCTCGACGTTCACCAGGA
>JAOUIH010000139.1 GCA_029884165.1 Gammaproteobacteria bacterium
GCGGAACGCCGCGTCGCTGACGAAGAAATTGATAAAGCCCGGGCCGGCGATCTCGGCCTTGTCCAGGAGGTCGCTCTCCGGCAGCGCCTCGATGATCCGGCCGGCAAGTTCGCGCGGGTTGCTGCCCGTCGGCTTGGCGAGCCGCATCGCGATGTTGGTCGCGAAGTCGCCATGCCGGGGGTCGCGGGTTCGCTCCACCGTGGTCCCGGTCGACGCCAGTTCCGGCGATTCGGCCAGCTCGGGGAGATTCGCGAGGGCGGCGTCAACGAGTTTTGCAATGCTGGTTTTCAATCGGGATTCCTGGTTCGAGCGGCGAGCCGGCCATTCTAACTCCGCGTCAGAAAAGCTCAATCGGATCCACGTCGACCGACCAGCGAACTCTGCGCGCGGACGAAAGGCTTTCCAGCCTGGCGGTCAGCGCGGCCAGCATCTGGTGCAGCGGCTGGCGCGCCTGGCTCTGCAGCAGCAGCTGACCGCGGTAGCGGCCGGCCCGGCGCTCCATCGTCGCGCTGACCGGGCCGAGGACGCGGACGCCGCCGGGATTGCAGGCCGCCGATTCGCGGGCGGCGTCCTCCAGGAACGCCCATGCGTCATCCCGTTTGTGGGAGGAGGCCCTGAGCAGTGCGAGCCTGGAGAAGGGCGGCCAGCCGGCGGCCTCGCGCTCCGCCATCGAGTAGCGGGCGACGCGATGGTATCCGCCGGTGAATAACTCCTTCCAGAAGGGGTGCCCGGGAAACGAGGTCTGGACGATTACCTCGCCCTGTTCTCGCTCCCGGCCCGCGCGCCCCGCGACCTGCACGAGGCTCTGCGCGAGCCGCTCGCCGCCGCGGAAATCGGTGCTGAACAGTCCCTGGTCGGCGTTGATGACGCCGACCAGCGTCAGCTTCGGGAAATGGTGGCCCTTCGACAGCATTTGAGTGCCGACAAGTATTTTCGCCTCCCCGCTCATCGCCAGGGACAGAGCGCGGTCCATCGCGCCCTTGAGCCGCGTGGTGTCGCTGTCGATCCGCGTGATCAGCTGGCCCGGAAAATGTGTACCCAGGGCCTCTTCTATGCGCTCCGTTCCCTGCCCGAGCGGCATGCAGGGTGAGCCGCAGTCGCTGCACGCGTTATCGAGCGGGCGTGTCGCGCCGCAATGATGGCAGGCCAGTGCCTGGTCGCGCAGGTGTACGGTCATGCGCGAATCGCAACGCCGGCACTCCGCAATGTGGCCGCAACTCGCACAAATGAGCGTCGGGGCGAAGCCGCGCCGGTTCAGGAAGATCAGGGCCTGGCCGCCGCGCCCAGTATGCTGGCGAATAGCCTGCAATAGCGGCTCGCTCAGGCCGTCCGGGCTGGGGAAGCGATTGAGGTCGACCAGCCGCATCAGCGGCGGTACCGCGGACCCGGCACGGGCCGTCAGCGTCAGGTGCCGGTACGCCCCTTCGTCGCAACGGCGCAGGGTCTCCAGCGACGGTGTGGCGGAACCGAGAATCACCGGAACATCGAGGCGCTTGCCGCGAACGACGGCGAGGTCACGGGCCGAGTAGCGCAGACCTTCCTGCTGCTTGAAGGACGCGTCGTGCTCCTCGTCGACGACGATCAGTCCCGGCGCAGCCAGCGGCACGAAAACCGCTGAGCGCGTTCCAAGCACCAGGGGCGCGCTGCCATTCGCCGCGCTGCGCCAGGCGACCAGTCGCTCCGCATCGGTCAGCGCCGAGTGCAGCAGCAGGGGCCGCTGGCCGATCCGTTCCTCGAGCCGTGTGACGAACTGCGATGTAAGCCCGATTTCGGGCACCAGTATCAGGACCTGCCGGCCGGCGGCGAGCAACTCCCGGATGATGCAGAGGTAGACCTCCGTCTTGCCGCTGCCCGTCACCCCGTCGAGCAGCGTCGTGCTGAAGCCCGGGTTGGCCAGTACGCCGGCGACGGCGAGCTGCTGTTCCGCGCTCAGTGCCGGCCCCGGCTGCGCCTCGACCGGTTCCGGTACTCCCGACTCGTCGATGGCGACCGTCTCGGCGCGGACCCAGCCTTTCTCGATCAGCGCCTGCCGCTGGCGTCGCCACCCGGCCAGGCGCTCGTCGAGTTCGCCGGCCCGCAAGGGACCGCCGGCAAGCGCCGCGAGGAACTCGGCCTGGCGCTTTGCCCGCCGCGCGAGCAAGGGCAGCGCAATCTCGGCGCCCGTACCTGTCAGCGAAATCAGCTCCGATTCCGTGGCGAGCGGCCGGCCCTGCCGCAGCAATGCCGGCAGGGCCGCGGCGACGACCTCGCCGATGGGGTGGTGGTAGTAGTCACTGGTGAAGCGCAGCAGCCAGAGATCGTCGTCGGCCAATATCGGCTGCGCGTCGATCAGTTGCTGGGCATGTTTCAACCGCGTCCTCGCAAGCTCGCTTTCGGCGGCCAGCTCCATGACCATCCCGACCTGGCGCTGTCGCCCGAAGGGGACGAGCACGCGGCAGCCGGGCCGGGCGTCGCCGCCCCCACGTGGCGGCAGGTAGTCGAACAGCCGAGCAAGCGGAGCATTGACCGCGACCTTCAGGACAGGCGCCACGCTCACCGGCTGACCCCGGCAATCGACGGCCTGCCGGTTTGCAGAACATTATTAACGTATACAGCCACTTATAATTTTCCTCGGGTGCCGTCGCCGGCCAGCGCAACCGGCGCTTGTCAACGGGCCGGTGCGTCCCGCGTTAAGCCAATACGTGGAGCCGGATTTCGCGGCGATCGATGGCGGTGCCAGGGTAACGGCCCGCCCGGTTATTAGAACTCAGGACCGGTGCAAGGTGAAACCGATGACGGAGAAGGATCTCTCGCGGCTGGCGGGACGGACAGGGCCATGAGCGCCTGTACCGAAGGTTTTGCGGTATCTTGCACCGGCGAGCTTGAATCGGGAGTCGGGGCCCTGCGGCGCGAACAGGAATTGAACAGGTTTTTCGCGGATGTCGAGGCCCGTGCGCTGCGCATCGCCGAGATCGCGGTACGCAACCGGGAGGATGCTCTCGACCTCGTGCAGGACGCCATGATCCGGCTGGTACGGAATTATGCGGACCGCGATCGCGAGGAATGGACGCCGTTGTTCTATCGGATATTGCAGAATCGCGTGCGTGATTTTCAGAGGCGGCAGAACGTGCGCAACCGGGTGATTGCCTGGTTCGGCCGCTCCAGCGACCCTGAGGACGATTACGATCCCATCGCTGCAGCACCCGATCCGGATGGACGCACGCCCGACGAGTCCCTCGAGTCCCAGGAGGCAATGCAGGAGCTCGAACGCGCGCTGGCCGCGCTGCCGGCGAGACAGCGCGAAGCGTTCATGCTACGGAACTTCGAAGGACTGGATGTCGCCCAGACCGCTGCGGCGATGGGTATATCGGACGGCAGCGTGAAGACACATTATTCCCGGGCAGTGCATTCGCTGCGGGATACGCTTGGAGAACACTGGTCATGAGTGGGTCGAAGGACGACATGCGCAACGATGGCGTGCGGCGCCTGGAGAAAAAGGCCGCAGACGCTTTCGAAGCGAGCGTGCGCGGACTGGATGCGGAAACGCGCTCCAGGCTCAACCGCGGGCGGCAACGGGCGCTGGCCGAGCTGGGCATTGGCACGCGGTTCCGGCCCTGGCTTCAGTGGGTGCCGGCCGCCGGAGTTGCCGCCGTGGTCGCGCTCGCAATATTCACGTGGTCCGGTCGCCCCCCGGCCGATACGGCGCCGGCCGTCGCGGATTTTGAAATCCTGCTGAACACCGACGACCTCGAGATGCTCGAGGAACTGGAGTTCTACAGCTGGATAGAGCTGGATGAAGGCGAAGGAGCGAACGGGAATGTCGGCTGAGCGTGCGTGCCGCTCGCTGGTCGCGGTGCTGATAGGGCTCGCGGCACTGACCGCAACAGCCGACGAGGAACAGCCGGACATCGAGTTTCTCGAATATCTCGGCAGCTGGGAACAGGACGACGCCGAGTGGCTGTTGTTCGACGTGTCCGGCGAGACGAAGGACGTGGATACGCCCGCCGCGGCGGAGGGCGAGAAGGAAGGTGCCTCGGCCCGCGCGCAGGATTCGACGGAGTTGAAGGATGAAAGCTAGATTTCTTATTCCGGCTCTTGCATCGGCGCTGCTCCTGGGTGGTGACCTGGTTCTCGCCGGGGACGAGGCGCTCGCCTGGTCGTCACTGACGGCAGAGCAGCAGCAAGTGCTGCAGCCGCTGGCCGGACAGTGGGACAGCCTGGGACCGGAGCGGCGTGAACGCCTGGTCAACGGGGCACAACGCTGGTCCGGAATGTCACCCGACGAGCGCGAGGCGGCGCAAGACCGATTCCGGATCTGGCGCGATCTGTCGGACGAGCAGCGCGACCGGATACGCGAGCGCTACCGGGATTACCAGGGCCTGCCGCCGGAAGAACGCCAGCGCATTCGGCGCAATTTCGAGCGCTTCCGCGAACTCCCGCCGGACCGCCGCAGGGAGTTGCGGGACCGTTACCGGCAAATGACGCCGGAGCAGCGCCAGCGGCTCAGGGAACGGTTGCGCGACCGGCCCCGCCAGCCGCGTGGCCGCGGCGGCCGCTGACGCCGCCAGGAGCTTTCGGACCCGAAAGCCGACCGCCCGCCGGGTTACCCGGGGGGGGTATTCGTGCACCCGAAACGTTTGATTTTTATAATGCGTTCTGCACACTAGCGTTTCGGGGGTTAGCCTTTATGCAGTTAGGCGTGGCAAGCGACCTGTCCCAGCAGGTACTGAGAACTGACGTCGCCGGGATGCCGCTCGAGTGGATCGACTACCGCGAGGCGGTACGCCTGTATCACACCGAGCAGGTCGCCTATGCCTGCGGAACGCGCCTCTATACGGTATTCGGCGGTTATAGCGCGTTCGACGGACGCCGCAGTTCCGTTGACGTCAGTTCCATCATTGCGACGGTCGGCCACAGCCCGGGTCACGGTTACGTCCACGACCAGTACACGCCGCCGCTCAATAACCGCACGCTGTTCAAGCGTGACGCAAACCTGTGCCTGTATTGCGCCACGCGATTCCCGACGGGCGAGCTGACGCGAGATCACGTAACGCCACTGTCGCAGGGCGGCCGGGATGCGTGGAACAACGTTGCGACGGCGTGCCGCCGCTGCAACAACCACAAGGGCGGCCGCACCCCGGAGCAGGCCGGCCTGCAGCTGATCGCGGTGCCGTTCACGCCGACTTACGCCGAATATATCTACCTGAAGGGCCGCCGGGTCCTTGCCGACCAGATGCAGTACCTGCTCGCGCATATTCCGCGGTCGAGTCCGCTGCATGCGCGCCTGTCGGGTCACCTGTCCGAGGGCAATCCTTTCACGGAGGACGCGGTTTCCGGCTGACGGACTCCGGAAACGATGCAATACCTGATCGACGCCAGCGTCTACGTGTTCCGGGCCTATTATTCAATGCCGGACGACATGGTCGACCAGGACGGCAACCCGGTAAACGCCTTTTACGGTTTCAGCCGTTTTCTCGGTTCTTTGATCGAGCAGGTCAGGCCGAAGCAACTTGCGGTGCTGTTCGACGAGAGCCTCACGACGTCGTTTCGCACGGAGATCTACCCGGGTTACAAAGCGAACCGGGAACCCGCGCCACCTGAACTGAAGCGCCAGTTCGGCCTGTGTCGGGAATTCACTCGCGCGCTCGGAATCTGGGAGTGCGCGCATCCCAACTACGAAGCGGATGACCTGATCGGCACACTGGTGAGCCGGGCCCGCGTGAACGCGGTCCCGTCGACCGTCATCAGCCGCGACAAGGACCTGGCGCAGCTGATCGGCCGACAGGACGTGTTCTGGGATTTCGCAGGCAAGGGCCAGCTGCGCTACGAGCAGATTCGGGACGTGTTCGGCGTGTGGCCGGAACAGATCGCCGACTTCCTCGCGCTGGCCGGCGACAGCGTCGACAATATCCCGGGTGTGCCTGGCGTCGGTCGGAAGACGGCAGCGGCGCTGCTCAGCCATTTCGGCGATCTCGACCGGATATATGCGAACCTGCACAAGGTTCACGAGGTGGAGGTCCGCGGAGCCAGGACACTGGGTGCGAAACTCGAAGAGCATCGTGAGGCGGCGATGCTGGCGAGGCAGCTGACCGGAATTGCCTGCGATGCTCCCCTCGAGCAGGCGGCAGAGGAGCTGCGGCCGCAGAAGCCGGACCTGGGTCGCCTCAATGCCCTGTTCGACCGCGCCGGCGTCGGCATGGCGCTGCGGCGCCAGGCGGAGCGAGTCAGCGATCTCGTGGCCTGACGCTTCCGCGGCATAAGATCGTGTCGATTTCCCCCGGTTTGCAGCAAGCTCTCCGCGCGGCGGGGCTGGAACCGGAAGGCGGCCGGGCCGTAAGGCCAGTCGGCGGCGGCGACATCAGCGACGCATACCGCGTACCCGTTTCGGACGGCTGGGTTTTCCTCAAAGCAGGCGGTGCGGACGAGCTCAACGTGCTGCAAGCCGAAGCGGACGGGCTGGTTGAGCTTGCGCGGCCCGCCGCGATCCGCGTCCCGGGCGTATTGGCCACAGGCTGCTATCGTGGCGGCAGCTTCCTTGCCCTCGAATGGATCGAGTTCGATCGCGGCGATGCGTGCGACGAGCGATTATTCGGGAGGCAGCTGGCCGCATTGCACCGCTCCGTCGCCGGCAAGCACGGCTGGTATCGTGACAACCGCATTGGGCTGACGCCTCAGCCGAATCCATGGACGGCCGACTGGTGCGAATTCTGGAAAACGCATCGCCTCGGATACCAGCTGGAGCTGGCCGGGCGTAACGGCTTCGGCGGCGAACTGAGACTCCTCGGCGGTCGGCTCATCGAGGAGCTGCCAGGCCTGCTGGCGGGCCACCAGCCCCCGCCTTCCTTGCTGCACGGGGATTTATGGGCCGGCAACCGTGGTTTCAGCGGTGGCGTCCCGGTCATCTTCGATCCCGCGGTTTACTACGGCGATCGCGAAACGGACCTCGCGATGACGCGGCTGTTCGGCGGATTCGGCTCCGGCTTCTACGAGGCTTACGAGGCGGCCTGGCCACTGCCGGCAGGCCATGACCGGCGGCTGCCCCTGTACCAGTTGTATCACGTGCTCAATCACCTCAACCTGTTCGGAGGTGCCTACCTCGGACGTGCCGAGTCGTTACTGCGCCGGCTGCTGTGCCTGGCGCAATGAGAATCAGCCGGGTCCGGCCTCTCCGGACTCGTCGACGACGTAGGCTTCGCCGAGGAAATCTTCGTCGAATACGAAGAGGCAGGTGCCTTCAGGCGCCTCGATGAGCCGGAATGCACCCTCGAAGCCGGGAAATTTCCGGCTGCGCAGGCCGTGCCTTTCGAGCGTCTCTGCGAGCGCTTCCCTGTCATGGCACTTGAAAGACAGGGAGGGTTGCTTCAGCGCCATGCTTTCGCTGATGCCGACAGCTATGCCGCCCGCATCGAAGCGCATGTGCATCGTGGGCTCTTCACGCGCGCGCAGAATCACCGGAGCGAGCGGCGCCCAGAAAACGCCCGCATTGACCGCGTCCCGTGCGGGGAGACTGATCTCGATCCAGCTGCCGCATGCGCTGAGTCGCGGTTCGTCCGCTGGCTGAGAGAACGTCCGTGCCTCGACCAGGGAAATCATGTTGCCGTCACGGTCGGCAAAGGCAAGCTCGTTGAACACGTCCTCGTCGAGCCGCATGAACGAGAACTCGAAGCCGTGATCCGTCATCGCGCGTGCGTGCGGAGCCAGGTCCTGCTGGACGAATGTGATCGCCGGTGAATCGAACACGCGGTCGTGCAGGCCGATGCAGATGTCGCCGTCCGTCACGACAGCGTACTTGTGTGGCCAGACGTCGCCGATCTGCAGCTCGGTAAATCCCAGCGACTTGTAGAATGCCAGCGATTCCAGGATATCCGCCGCATGCACGCTGAATTCTAGGAAA
>JAOUIH010000296.1 GCA_029884165.1 Gammaproteobacteria bacterium
CGGTAGGCATAAATACAACCGGAGATCCGTTATGCAGGGGGACAATCCCAGGAAATCTTCCCGAAACTTCGCGCGCACGCCCGTGTCGACGGCCGTCATGCTCGCACTCGCGAGCCCGGCGGTATTTGCACAGTCCACCGCGCAGATCGAGGAGATCACCGTTACCGCGCAGAAGCGCGAACAGAGCATGCAGGACGTACCGATCAGCATCCAGGCGTTGAACAACCAGACGCTGACCGAGCTGAACCTGCAGAACTTCAAGGATTACACGCAGATGCTGCCGACGGTGGCGATCCAGCCGAGTATCGGCGCCGGATCCACGTTCACCGCCGTCTACATGCGCGGCATCGTGACGGGCGGCGACGGCCAGGCGACGACCTCGCAGCCGAGCGTCGGCATGTATCTCGACGAGCTGCCGCTGACGACGATCCAGGGCAACCTCGACGTCCACATGTACGACGTGTCCCGGGTCGAGGCGCTCGCGGGGCCGCAGGGCACGCTCTACGGCGCCAGCTCGCAGGCCGGCACGATCCGCATCATCACGAACAAGCCGGTGCTGGGTGAGTTCTCCGGCAGCGTCGGCGTCGAAGGCAGCATCGTCGACGGCGACGACACGGGCTACCTGCTCGAAGGATTCGTGAACATGCCGATCGGCGACAATGCGGCCATCCGCATCGTCGGCTGGTCGCGTTCCGACGCCGGCTGGATCGACAACGTGGCCGGAACCCGGACGTTCACCGGCGTCGAGGATGCCGCCACCTGTGCTGCAGCGAACGTTCCTTGCAGCGCAGACGACATCACTCTGAATAACTCGGCGCTGGCCAAGGAAAACTACAACACGATCGACACCACGGGCGCCCGTGCAGCCCTGCGCGTCGACCTGAACGACAACTGGACGATCACGCCGACCCTGATGGTGCAGTCCGCCGAGGGCCGGGGCGCGTGGGGCGACGACCTGAGCGATTTCGCGCCCGGCGACTTCGCCGTGACGCACTTCCAGAAAGAGTACACAGATGACGAGTGGTGGATGGCGGGTCTGACCATCGAGGGGCGGGTCGCCAATCTCGACGTCGTCTACTCGGGGTCCTACCTGGATCGTTCGGTCGACGGCTCGTTCGACTACACCGACTATTCCTACTGGTACGACACGATCTACACGACCGGCTTCTACGCGGACCTGCATTTCGCGGACACTGGCGCGCGGCCCATCCCGAACATGTTCGAGGATGCGTTACAGGCTGCGTACCCGGGCAGCACCGTCGGTTCTAGAGTCATGGGCGGCACGTACTTCACGAACGACGACAACTACACGAAGGAAAACCACGAGAT
The DNA here is from genome assembly GCA_029884165.1 of Gammaproteobacteria bacterium. GTDB lineage: Bacteria > Pseudomonadota > Gammaproteobacteria > Steroidobacterales > Woeseiaceae > JAOUIH01. The sequence goes on from JAOUIH010000296.1 coordinate 1,330, forward strand.
CCGCATCAGCACGGATCCCGAGAAGCGCGTTCGCGGCATGCTCGGATTCTTCTGGCAGCACCAGTACCACGACTTCGAACAGCACTGGCGGGTTGATGGCCTCGGTACCGTCATGCTGATGAACGAGGGGCAGGACCCGCGCTTTGCCGACACGGTATACCTCAACAGCTTCGACCGCGATGACAGGGACCGCGCCTACTTCGGGCAATTGTCCTACGACATCACCGATGATCTGACGCTCGACGTCGGGGCGCGCTTCTTCGAGCCGTCGGTAACGGTCAAGGGCTTCTTCGGCTTCGGGCTCGGATTCACGACGGCAGGCTGGTCGAGCAACGGCGAGAACCGCTGCAACCTGACCGAAGGCTCGCCCGGGTGGACGCCGAGCTTCAATGGCCAGGAAGACTACAAGGACAAGCCCTGCCTGAACGTCGACAAGGGCATCGACGAGAGCGAAAGCATCTATCGCGTCAACCTTAACTGGCGACTGTCGGACTCCGCGATGCTGTACGGAACCTGGTCGGAGGGCTACCGGCCCGGCGGCATCAACCGCAACCCGTTCGCCGGCGAATATATCTCGGACTTCCTGACGAACTACGAGATCGGCTGGAAGACCCAGTGGGCCAACAATTCGGTGCAGTTCAACGGCGCCGCGTTCCTGGACCAGTGGGACGA
>JAOUIH010000140.1 GCA_029884165.1 Gammaproteobacteria bacterium
GCCTCGCCACGCACGGCAAAGTCGCCGTCGTCACCGTCGATAACCCCCCTGTAAACGCGCTGTCGCAACCGGTCCGGCAGGGCCTGGTCGATTGCATCGGGCAGGCCGAAAAGGACCCGGGGGTCGTGGCCATCGTACTGGCCTGCGCAGGCCGCACGTTTATCGCCGGCGCAGACATAAGGGAGTTCGGCCGGCCGCCGGCGCCGCCGCACTTGCCGGACGTAGTCCATCGCATCGAGGACTGCAGCAAGCCGGTCGTCGCGGCGATACACGGTTCGGCCCTCGGAGGCGGCCTGGAGGTGGCGATGGGCTGCCATTACCGCATCGCCGATTCGAAGGCGTCCGTGGGCCTGCCGGAGGTCAAGCTGGGCCTGCTGCCGGGCGCGACCGGCACGCAGCGGCTGCCGCGCCTCGCCGGCCTGACGACGGCACTCGACATGATGCTGGGCGGCGAGCCGGTTCCCGCCGTTTCGGCCACGGACGCCGGCGTCATCGACCGCATCGCTACCGGCGAGCTTCTGCAAGAGGCGCTGGCGTTCGCAGCCGAAATGTCCGGCCAGCGTCCACGCCGGGTCAGGGATCTGCCGGCACCGGGGGCGGACCCGGCCCAGTTGGCCGCTACCCGGCAGCGCATCGCGCCCCGAACGCGCGGACTGCTGTCACCGGAGAAAATCATCCAGTGCGTCGAAGCCGCCTGCACCCTCGACTACGACGCGGGCTGCCGCTTCGAACGCGAGGCCTTTATCGAGTGCAAGAACTCGCCGCAGTCCGCGGGATTGAGACATGCCTTTTTCGCTGAGCGCGAATGCGCCAAGGTGCCAGGACTGGGCAAGGACGTTGCGCCGCGAGAGGCAGCGCGTGTCGGCGTGCTCGGTGCCGGCACGATGGGTGCCGGCATTGCCTACGCCTGTCTCGCGAGCGGGCAGAGCGTGTACCTGCTCGACAGCGATGCGGCTGGCCTCGAGCGGGGAGCCGGCACGATACGCAAACTGTTCGAAGGCGGGGTCCAGCGCGGCAAGCTGACCACGGAGCAGGCAGATGCCGCACTCGCCATGCTCTCGACAGGTGTCGACTACGACGGCCTGGGCAACTGCGACCTGGTTATCGAGGCCGTGTTCGAGAACTTGAAGATCAAGCAGGAGGTGTTCCGACGGCTCGACGGCGTCGTGCCACAGGGAGCCGTGCTCGCCAGCAACACCTCGACGCTGGACATAGACGCAATTGCCGAGGCAACTGGCCGTCCGGAGGACGTCATCGGCCTGCATTTCTTCAGCCCTGCCCACGTAATGAGGCTGCTCGAAATAGTGCGTGGCAGGAAGACCGCCGACGACGTGATAGTCAGTGCGCTCGCATTGGCACGGCGCCTCGGCAAGATTGGTGTCGTCGTCGGCAACTGCAACGGCTTCGTCGGGAATCGCATGCTGTACAGTTACGGCCGCGAAAACCAGCTTTTGTTGCTCGAAGGCGCCCGGCCGGAGTTCATCGACGGCGTTTTGCAGGACTGGGGCATGGCGATGGGGCCGAACGCGGTCGGAGACCTGGCCGGCATCGATGTCGGTTACAAGGCACGGCGGGAGCGCACCGACCTGCCGGACGATCCTCGCTTCTACCGCGTCTCGGACATGCTCGCCGAACAGGGTCGCTACGGCCAGAAGACCGGCCGTGGCATGTACCTGTACGAAAAGGGCTCGCGCACGCCGATACCCGATCCTGAGGTACACGCGATGATTCGGGCAGAGGCGAAGCGTCTCGGCGTCGAACAGCGCGAGATCGGGGCAGACGAGGTGATCGGGAGATGCATTTACGGACTCGTCACCGAGGGTGCCCGTATTCTCGACGAGGGTGTCGCCCTGCGTTCGTCGGACATCGACGTAATCTGGTTGAACGGCTACGGGTTCCCCCGCTATCGCGGCGGCCCGATGCATTATGCCGACAGCGTCGGACTCGACACGGTATATGCGAAGGTCCGCGAATTCCGCGACCGCTTCGGCGCACGGTACTGGGAGCCTCCCGCGCTGCTCGAGCGGCTGGCGCGGACGAACGGCCGCTTCGGAGACGCCTGACAACCGGGATCAGATCAATCGCCAGCGTTCGCCGTCACGCATCGCCCTGCCCTCCTCCTCGAGTTTCAGCAGGTGCGCAAGCAGCGAGCGCTGCGCCAGCTGGTGCAGCCGGCTGTCGACCTCGTCGTATACCTGCGCAACCAGTTCCCTGAGCGGGCTGTCCGCGTGACGCGCAAGCTTCTCGACGACCTTTGCCTCTCGCTGCAATCGGTGATCGACGATCCAGTCAATCACGGCCTTTGGTTCTCGCAGCACGTCGCCATGCCCCGGCAGGATAGCCGCCACGGATTCGCGCCGTAGCCGACGCAGCGAGTCGAGGTACTGCCGCATGCTGCCGTCGGGCGGATCGATGACCACGGTTGACCCGTTCATGATGTGGTCGCCGGTGAACAACAGCTCCTGACCGGCCAGCAGGTAGCACAGGTGATTCGATGCATGCCCCGGCGTGTGCAGCGCGCGCAGCACGAATTCCTTTGTCGCGAGCGCGTCGCCGTCACCGAGCGCCCGGTCCGGGCTGAACGTGTCGTCCTGGTGGGGCCCGGCCGGTGCCACTTGGCCCAGCATCTCGGCGCCCGTTTCCGCTGCGAGCATTCGCGCCGCCGGTGAGTGGTCGCGATGAGTGTGCGTCACCAGTATCCAACGAATTGGTGCCCCGGCCGCCGCGACTATCGCTTCTACGTGCGACTCGAGAGCCGGACCTGGATCGATCACCGCAACCTCGCCCTGGCCTACGAGATAGGTGTTGGTGCCCGGGCCTGTCATCATGCCCGGGTTCGGCGCGATCAGACGGCGCACGCCCGGCGCCAGTTCGACAGCAACGCCCGGGACGAGAGATTCGCTCATTCGTCGACCAGGAGATGCACCGGGTAATTCGGGTCTCCCGGCATGAGGATTTCCAGTTCACCGTCGCGCTCGGTCATCGATGGCAGGTTGCAGCTGATGCCGCAGCTTCGTCGTTCCTCAGCCCAGCTGACGAACTCGTGAGCGTTGTGCAAATCACGCATCTCCTGCAGCGTGTACATCGTCGGATAGGGGAGTTCGATCTCGTCTCGGCGATGCGCAGCCAGTGCCTGTCCGGCCGTCATCCACCGGCTGTCGACGAGCTCGCCGCCGCAGTGCGTCGCGACCTGTCCTGGGGGCAGCAGCGCGATGAAAAAACGCGTAGAGAATCGGCGCGGCGCTTCCCTGGGCGTGACCCAGTAGGAAAAATAGTGCAGCGCATCGCCCGCGAGCAGCAGGTCGTGTGTCTCGACGAAGCGGCCCCAGCTCAGGCTCCCCTCGTTAAGGGCGGCGCGATCGTCCTCGAAATGGCCGGGGCGCACCCAGTGGCCGTCCCGGTCCCGCGCGAGTAGTACGCCCGCCTCTTCGAACAGCTCCCGGATCGCCGCCGAGTAATAGGCGCTTCCCCCTGCGCCCAGGTCCAGAGAACGGCTGACCAATGCATCGTCGACCCCCTGCAGGCGCTCGACCATGCGCTGGTCGCCGAGATCGAGGATGCCGCCCGGAAACACGAAACTCGAGCCGAAGGTCCGCGCCGCGTGCCGCAGCACGAGCAGAACCTCGGGGCCCGCCTCGCCGTCGCGCACGAGCACGACGGTCGCCGACGGCAATGGACGGGCGATGGCCACGGCCTCGGTCGTCACACGCTCTCCCGGGCAGTATTCATTCCTGCGGGCTGCCGGTCGCCACGTAACGCGCGTAGCGATCGAGCGCTTCGGTGAGCACGAAATCGACGGCCGGCGCGATTTCATCCATGCCTCCCGCTCGGTAACCGCCGACAGCGTACTGCAGCGTTACGGTCGTTGCGCCGTCGCTCTCGGCGAAGTCAAAAGTCAGGTTACCGCTCGCGCCCATGAGCCCGAGCGGGCCGAGCCCGCCCGTAAGCCGAAGCATGACGCCCGGATTGGCGAAAGTGACGACCAGGTGAACGAGACCCGCGCCATCGCCGAGCGTTTCGCAAAAACAGCCCATCGGCTTCGCGTCGATATGGAGCCGCGCCGCAGAACCCGACATCGTGTGATCGTCATGCCACCACTTGCCGATGTCGCGGACGACAAAGTCGTAGGCCTCCCGGCGCGTCGCCTCGATGGTGACGCTGTGGCGCACGGTAAAACCGCCGGCCGCCGCGTCGAGAACCTCGGCATCCGCGACACCAGGCAGGCATAGCAACAGGGACAGGACTGCGCCGCGCATCACCGTACTTCCTCCGGTAGTAAGGGCATGGCCGGAGATTCCCGGCCCGTTTGGCAGTACGCAAGCTTAGCGGATTGCGGCCCGGAGTCCCAAGCGCAGCGGCCGCAACCTGCTACAGAGATACCAGGGATACGGCGAGAAACAGCGCCGCGATCAGCGCCAGCGCGAAGTACAGCTTCTTCCAGATCTGCATGATCGCTATCGTGCAAGAGGTGCCCATGCGCAGTATCGGAGCACTTGCCTGAACGGGACCTGAAATCCGGCTACTCTGCCGCGCTTCAATTACGGGCCCGGCATCGGCGACAATACGCAGCCATGAGCCCCGATCCCGCCGCAGAGCTTGCCCGATTCATTGCCGAGCACCCGCGCCTGACCGTGCTCAGCGGTGCCGGTTGCAGCACCGCCTCCGGTATCCCGGAATATCGTGACGACGCCGGGGCATGGAAGCACCCCAGGCCAGTGCAGTACGCGGATTTCGTGGGCAGCGAAACCGTGCGCCGCCGTTACTGGGCACGCAGTTTCGCCGGCTGGCAGCGGGTTGCCGGTGCCAGCCCGAACTCCGCTCACCGCGCGCTGGCCCGGCTCGAGCAGGCAGGCATCCTGGACACGCTCGTCACGCAGAATGTCGATAACCTGCACCGCCGCGCAGGCAGCCGCGCCGTCATCGACCTGCACGGCGTGCTCGACAGGGTGCGTTGTCTCGGCTGCGGCGAGATCACGCCCAGGGCCGAACTGCAGCAGAGGCTGGCAGAACTGAATCCGGAGCGCGCCGCCGGCGCGGCGAGTTTCGGCCCGGACGGCGATGCGGAGGTCCAGGGCGCCCTGGCCGATTTCATCGTGCCGTCCTGCGAAGCCTGCGGCGGCGTGCTCAAGCCCGACGTCGTGTTCTTCGGGGAGTCCGTTCCCAGGGACCGGGTCGAGTGCGCCACCGACAGCCTGCGCCGCGCGCGTGCACTGCTGGTCGTCGGGTCTTCGCTGATGGTGTTTTCCGGATACCGGTTTGCCCGGCAGGCTCACGCCGCCCGGCAGCCGATAGCGATCTTGAACCGGGGCAGGACGCGAGCGGACGAACTCGCTGCGCTGCGCTTGGCCGGCGATTGCGGCAGCGTCCTCGCCGAGGCCGCTGGCCTGCTGGCCGGCTGAAGGTCCCGCAAAGCATGCTGCCGCCGCATGAATGGGTCGCCGTGTTCGAAGGGCCGCGATTCGACACAGCTTCCGAGCGATCGCTGGTCCTTACGTCGCTCGAGATTCCGAACGAGATGCTGCGCCAGGACGGCACCTACGTCGTGTACGTGCCGGCCGAGTTCGTCGAAAGGTCCAAATTCGAACTCTGGCAATACGGCCAGGAGAATCGTCGCGAGCCTGCCCGTCGCAGCGTCTCGCCGGCACCGGTCCTCGACGCGGTACCGGGAGTCGCCGCTTATGTCGTACTCGTCTGCGTCGTCGCCTGGCTGGCCGGGGAGGCCGCGGCGGGCAAGGACTGGCTCGCAGCGGGCAGGATGGACGGCCAGCTGCTGCGCCAGGGGGAATGGTGGAGAAGTTTCACCGCCCTGACGCTGCATTCCGATATCAGCCACCTGGCCGGAAACATAGTCTTTGGCACCTTGTTCGGCCTGCTGGCCGGCCGTGTGGCCGGTTCCGGCCTGGCCTGGCTGGGCATCGTGCTGGCCGCCGCGCTCGGTAATACGATCAACGCGCTGGCCCTGATGCCGAGTCATCGATCGATCGGCGCGTCCACGGCCGTGTTTGCTGCACTCGGACTCGTCTCCGGCTTCGTCTGGCGCGGACGGTTCATGGCCCAGGATCGCTGGCCTTACCGCGTTGGACCGATCGTGGGCGGCATCGCCTTGTTGGCCTATACCGGTACCGGTGACGAGAACACGGACATAGGCGCGCACCTCGCGGGATTCGTCTGCGGCTTCGTTACCGGCATGCTCCTTTTGCGCCTCGTCGATCACTTCACGTCGCGACGCGTCCAGCTTGTTGCCGGCATCCTGGCGATGGCGACCATCGCCGCCAGCTGGGCCGTCGCCCTGGCCCGGCAGGGATCCGTGATTTCCCCCTGAGCCGGGCCAGGCGGTAGAATTCCGGCGGACTTGAGACGCCGCCATCGGGGAGGCGCCCGGCTTGAGAAATTTCCTGATAGTCCTGCTGATCGTCGCGGCTGCAGCAGCCGCCGCGCTGCGCGTTCGATACGGGGGCGGCGAGCCTTACGTCGATCTGAATACCGGGCCGCTGCTCGGCGAGGACGAGCTCGAGGAGTTCGTTGCCTATCCCGAGCCGATCGGCAATGTCGCGGTAAGCGCCAGCGGCCGCGTTTTCTTCACCGTGCACCCGGAGTCCCGGCCGCGCGGCAATAGATTGCTCGAATGGGTAGATGGCGCCGGCGTGCCCTATCCGAGCGGCGCTGTGCAGCTGGAGCTGTTCGACACCGTACTCGGCGTCGTCATCGACAGGCAGAACCGGCTGTGGACGATCGACAATGGCAACCATGGCTTTCGGGATGCCCGGCTGCTCGGGTTCGACCTCGACAGCGACATGCTCGTACACGATCACACCCTGCCCGCCGCGATCGCGCCCGCGGGCTCGTTTCTGCAGGACCTCCAGGTCACGGCAGATGGCGAAACCATCGTCATCGCCGACGCCAGCATCTGGCGACAGTCGCCGGCCCTGATCGTCTACGACATCGCCAGCCGGAACGCGCGGCGCGTGCTCGAGCGACATGTATCCGTGAGCGTCGAGAACTACCTGATCCGGACGCCGGCCAGGGACATGCGTTTCCTCGGCGGACTGGTCGACCTGAAGACGGGCGTCGATGGCATCGCGTTCGACGCAAACAACGAATGGCTTTATTACGGCGCCGTGAACCAGAGCGGCCTGTACCGCGTACGCCTGAGGGACCTGAGGGATTCCAGCCTACCCCTGCGCCAGCTGGAAAATCGCGTGGAACGCTACGCCGACAAGCCGCTCAGCGACGGGCTCAGCGCCGACCTGGACGGCAATATCTATGTGACCGACGTCGAGCACGGCTCGGTTATGAGAATCGGCCCCGACGCGTCGTTGGTCACCCTGGTCAGGTCGCCCCGCGTGCGCTGGGCCGATGCGCTGTCTTTCGGGCCCGATGGCTGGCTGTACCTCGCCGACAGCGCCATACCCGAGCTCGTCCTGAAGCCCCGCGAGCACGTCCGGGCCAACGGTCCTTACCACGTCTTCAGGTTCCGCCCCGGCCACGCCGGCGTGCCTGGCCAGTAACGCCGAAGGTTTCTCAAAGGACCGCAATGGACATCGCGCTGCTGTATGGGACCGTTGTGCTCATCTGGGGTACGACATGGTTCGCGATCGAACTCCAGCTGGGCCCGGTTGCGGAAGAGCTGTCGGTAGCCTACCGCTTCGGACTCGGATCGCTGTGCCTGTTCACCTTCTTGCGGCTCACCGGGCGTAGTCTCAGGATTCCTCCGGCCGACTATCCGCTGGTGATGCTGATGGGCGCGCTGCTGTTTTCGGGCGCTTACCTGTGCGTGTACTACGGCACCGGCTACCTGACGAGCGGCCTGGTGGCGGTCATGTTCAGCCTGATCATCGTTTGCAACGCGGTCCTCGAACGCGTC